>DATNED010000098.1:0-19115 GCA_035553115.1 Terriglobales bacterium
CCGAGGGCCGCGGCGTGCGCCGCGGCCCTCGGGGAAATGGAAACTGGAGAAAAGGGATCGAAGCGGTTACCAGCGGACGGACATCCCCACCTCCACCGCGCGCGCGCCGAGCGCATTGCCGCTGATCACGCCGAATCCCGCCGTCGAGGTCACGGTGTCATTCGACTCCGCCGCCGCGAAATGATTGAATACGTTCGTCGCCTGCGCGTTGAGCTGGGTGGCGAAGTGCTCCGAGATCGCCAAATCCTTGGTGATCGAGAAGTCCACATCCGTCCGGCTCAGCCCCGGCAGCAGGCCGCCGGAGTTGGCGTTCGTGTCCAACCCCAGCACTGGCGGCCGGTAATTTGCCAGCACCACCGCCGCGTTGTTGCCGAAGCGGTTGATGCCGGTACCGTTCTGCTTCACCGTGCCGTTGGCGTTGTAGGTAACGTTCGCACTGGACCCGACGATGTTCGGCTCGCTCACGCCATAGACAATGCTGGCGCTGGAGTAGTTGTAGCCGCTCTTGCGCACTGCCACTTCTTGCGCAGTGCCCGCCGAGCAGTCGCCTTCGCCGAAGGACTGGCAATCGCTGCCGATGTTGATGTCGGTCCAGCCCCCGCTGCGGCCGGAGCGCGACCAAGTGAGCACCGGCGCGAAGGACCAGCCGTGCAGCAGGTGCCCCATGATGCCGTTCTGCGTCTTCGAGCCCGGCTCATAGAGCATGTACACGTTGTAGTTCAATGGTATGTCGTTGAACTGCGGTCCGTACATGGTCTGCAGATGCCAGGGATCGGTCACCGTGTACGAGCTGGTCGCCTGCGTGGTCTGCCCGGTGCCAAACGCCCGGCTCCAGGTGAAGTTGGATCCGGCCGTGATTCCGTGGTAGTTCCGCATGTTCAGGGACCAGAACAGCGAGTTGAAGTTGCCGTAGCCCAGCGAATCGTTCATGAAGATCGCCTGCAGTTGGCCGTTGGCGCTGATGGTGCCATTGGCCGGGCAGGGCGCAACGCCCGCCGCGCAGGTGGCGGGGGCGCTGGGGTAGGTGCGTCCCAGTGTCCACGAGGAGAGCGAGTTCAGCGAGCTCCACAAGCTATATACGCTGTTCCCCACGTTCGGATCAATGAAGTCCTTTCCGGGCTTTTTCGGTCCATAGGCTGCGGCCACCGCCGCGGTGCAGCTGGTTGCGGTTTTGCAGAAGGTGGACGTCGGCCCGCCCAAGGCGGTCTCGAAGAACGGCTGCGGCGTAATCGCCTGACCGTTGGCGATCTGCTGCCACAGTTGCGCGAAGGCATATTGGAACTGCTGCCCCCCTGCGGTCATCATGTACGGCACGGCATCCAGGTTGTGCGCCTGGTACTCATTGCGCAGGATGCGCCCGGTGTACCCGATCTCGGTCGAGAAGTTCGGGCCCAACTGGCGCTGGATGGTCAAGTCGAACTCATCGGAGCGGTTGGGCTTGAAATTCGGATCCAGCGCCTCGCCCGAACCCGCCGAAGGGTTGAGCACGCCGTTCTGGATGGTACCCGGCAAGTACGGTTGCGGCAGCGTCTGGCTCGGTGGCGGCCCCAAGGGAGCGACCAACCCGTCCCAGCCTCCTGCCGTCGGCCCGATGCGGAAGGTCGCGGCCGGATCCTCGGCGTTGGGTCCAGGGCAGGTGTTATTGGCCAACGGCATCGCGCAAGCGATGGCTTGGCCCAAGCCCGTGCCCAGCAGCGGCACCAGCACCAGGTCCACTCCGTTCAGGCGCCCGTAGATTCGCGCCCAGCCGCCGCGAACCACCGTTTTGTTGCCACCGAGCAGCGACCCCATCATGCCGCCGGTCACGTTCGGATTCCACGCCAGCGACACGCGCGGGCTCAAGCCGCCATAGAACGGCTTGTAGGGGTACTTCAGCCCCCCGCCCACGTTCGCCACCGTGGCGAAACCCAACGTCGGGTTGTAGTTCTGTCCGCCCAGCGCCGCCTTCTGCGTCGTCGCCAGGTAGTCGCTGGTTGAAATCAGGGTTCCGGCGCTGTCCACCAGCTCGACTTGCTTTCCCGCGGCTTCGGTCGGCGGCATCTCCACCGTGTATCCCGCGCCGTAGCTCAGGGTCATGCTCGGCCGAATATGCCAGGCATCGCTGAAGTACACGTTGTAGAGCGGAATGTTGCTCTGGTCGTTCATGGGCGTGCCCAACGGCTGCAGATTCAACTGCGGCCCTTGGCGCGTGTACAGCGTCTGCGCCTGGCTCACGATCCCCAACGCTTCGTTGTACGCGGCCTCATAGGTGCTCAAGCTGCTGCTGGGCAGTGCCGCCGGAATGTAGGTGCCCGAGAAACTGCCACCCGCGATCTGGTACACGGTCGCCGCCATGATCCCGCCGCCGTTGTCGTTGCGCTGGTGGTAGTCCCACTGATGCGTGTATTTGCCCCCGAACTGGAACAGGTGGTTGCCGTGGATCACGCTCACGTCGTCCGAGAACGTGTGGCCGATGCCGTCCCAGAACCGGGTGCGCACGCTCTGCGTGTTCACGTTGTACGGGATCAGCGCGCCCGAGGTCTCGCCGCCGAGTTCCAGCGCCCCACCGAGCCCGGCGATCGGCTGCGGGTTCACGTTCGACCCGAGCCATTCCCAATAATTCCGCAGGTAGGAATAGTTGAAGTTGTTGGTCACGTTCGAGCTGATGCTCGAGGTCCAGTTCACCGTCGAAAGCGAAGGCAGCTGCGGCCGCAGGGTCGAGGCCTTGGGTTGGCCCAAGGTGTCGCCGGGCAACGCGCCGCCGATGTCCACCTGCGCGGTGGAAATCGGGTTGTAGCTAAAGAAGTGGTAGGTCGCCGAGAGGTGGTTCTTCGACCCGAAGTCATGATCCATGCGGGTCACGAAGAAATTCGATTTCAACGACTCGTTCAAGTTGGCCTGGTAGGTTCCGATGTTATTGTTCGAGCCCGATTGGGTCTGGTTCGCCAGCGGCATGAACTTCTGCCACAGCGTTTGCACGGTAGGAGAGATTCCCAGCCCACGCGGATCGCAAGGGTTGCCCGCACCCGAGCCGCACACGGCCGGCTGGTAGGTAGTCCCGTCCACCGTCACCGCCGTCGGATTCAAGTTGTAGGCCTGCCACGTGCCCGTGGCATCCTGCGCCTGCACCACGCCCGCACGCAGCAAGTCGCTGGGCACATTGAAGCCGACCGCAGCCGAGTTCGGGAAGCGCCGACCTTCGAAGTTGCCGAACAAATAGGTCTTCCCGCCCAGCCAATTCGGCAGGATTTCGCCTCCCAGCGTCGCGCCAAAGCGATTTTGGTGGTTCACCGATTTCGGCACGAACGGAATCGCGCGGTCATTCGACCAAGTGTTCGCGCCCAGCTTGGAGCCCAAATAATATTCGTATGCCGAACCATGCACCGAATCCGTGCCGCGCTTGGTGACCATCGAAACCGAGGCGCCGGCCGCGCTATTCACGTCCGCCGTCTGGTTGATCACGCCGATCGAGAATTGCTCAATGCTTTCCGTCGGCACCGGCATCACTCCCGAAGTCTGCCCGCCCTGGGTGCCGGTGTAGCTGGCGTGGCTGCCATCCATGTCATCCGAGTTCTGCCCGCCGTCGAGCGTGAAGGTGTTCTGATCGCGGTCGGCTCCCGCCACCCCGCCGTCCATCGCGGTGTTCGGTTGAAGATTGGTCAGCGAATTCGCATCGCGCGTCTGCGCCGGCAGCTTCAGGATCGCGTCCGCCCCCACCGTTTGGCCCACGGTCGAGTTCAGCGTCTGCAGCTCCGCGCCGGACGCCGTCACTTCGACCGTCTGGGTCGCCGCCCCCACCTGCATCGGCACGTTCAAGGTGAGCTGCTTGCCCACCGAGACTTCCTGGTTCTTGAGCACTGCTTCCTTGAAGCCGTCCTTCTTAATGTCCACCGTGTACGTGCCCGGGTTCAGGTTCACGAACGTGTAGCGGCCGACGTTGTTCGACACGGTCGGCTGCGCCGCATTCGTCGCCGTGTTCGTCAGCACGATCACGGCCCCGGGGATCGCCGCCCCCTGCGCATCCGTGATCTGCCCGATGATGGTTCCGCTATTGGTGTTTTGCGCCGCCGCGCCCAGCCCCAACGCACATACCAGCGCGCATAGCGCCAGCTTCATCCACACAGTTGGCTTCATGGTTTTATCCTCTCCCGTACCTGGCGAAGCGATGGAATCTCCCTCCGTTTAGCTACCTAAAGGGATGTTCCTGCGCACGTACGGTATATTCCTCTATGTTTGCCGTTTCTGTCAACTGGAAAACGCAGCGGTTCGATTTCCCTGCTCGCGCTAACCGTGCCGCGCGCGCGGTGGCGCCGCCGGCGCCCGGCTCATTGTCCCAGGCGCAATCCGCTCCGGCTGAGCATCGTGGTCTCGCCTTTGTTGGCCTCCTGCACGATCAGACGCAGGCGATAGCTGCCCATTCCCACCGGCAGCTGCAGCGTGGCCGGGATGCCGCTCTTATCGAGCTGCTTGCGGGTCGCCTCGCTCAGGTCGAGGGTGATGATTCCCTCGCGCGCCACCGCGATGTTCCCCTTGCCATCATCGAGGATGCCGATCACCCGCAGCACGTCGTGCTGTTTCCCTTTCACCTGCGTAAACGGCAGCTCGCGCGGACTGATCAAGAGTCCCAGCGCCACCCCCGCCTGTCCCTCCGCAGAAGGCTGCATCGCACCCATTTTGACCTCGGTCGGGACTTGGTCCGGATTCTCTCCCGCCAGCGCCTTCTCCAGGTTCTTGGCCAGCTCGGGGGGGCCATTCACGCCGTCGTCGTCGCTGCCGGCGGGATAATATCCGGGCCGCGCCTGCACGTGCGCACCTTCGTGTCCGTTCACCCTGACCTCGAGGTGATGGTAGTCGTTGTCGTTCTTCGAACCCGCCGGAGCGAACTCCAGCTCATAGCTCGCGCTGGGCCCGCCGCCCAGACGGTCATAGGCCGTCAACAGCTCATTGTGGTTCTCGACCATCGCGCCACCGGTGCTGCTGGCGAGCATTGAAAGCACATTCACTTCCAGCTGCCACCGCAGCGAAGAGTTGCCCGGGTTGATCGCCGCCGGGTCGACCGCGCCCACGGTCACGCCGCTGCGGATCGCGGCCTGCCGCAGTCGCTCCACCTGACTGTTCAGGTCCGTGCCGTTGGCTGGGAAATCGGTGGGAAATCCGGTCGAGGTGAAGATGAGCACCGATTGCCCTGGCTGCGCGCCGGCATAGGCGAGCGCGTTCGAAATTCCATCCAATGTGTAGGCCGAAACCGCCTGCGTCTGCTCGTCGGCGTTTCCTCCGCCGTGCATGACATCGGTCTTCGCCCGCGCGCTCAATTGCGTCGCCTGGTTCGCTTTCCCCTGGGTCGCAACGCGGTCGAGCACGGTTTTCACCGCATCCCGGTCGCTGGTGTAGTCCAGGCGAAGCGTGCGCGAGGTCGTCAGCACGGCCCAGCGGTCTCCAGCAACGCCGCCCTTGGCGACGTAATCGGCCGCCGCCCGCCGCGCCCAATCCAGCGATTCGGCGTCGGTGCTCAAATCATCGAACAAGAACGCGATCGAACGCTGGCGCGGCCCGCTCCGCGTTTCGGCTTGGAAGCCGGCCAGCGTCACCGCCTGGCCGTTGTCCTTGATCTGGAAATCACCCGCCGTCAGCCCGGCGATCGGTTGCCCGCTGCTGTCGATCACGATCACGGGCACGGATACGGGTCCGCCCGCCGATGTCCACACCCGTCCCGTCCTCGACACTTCCCCAGGCTGCTGCCCAAGGAGCGCCACCCCCGCCAGCAATGCCGTCCCCACACCTAGCAATCGCATCATTCGGTTCCTGCTCTTCCATTGGTTGTTGCAGTTGCTGCTGCAGTCCGATTCGTTGATGGCGTGGAGCGACTTCAATGCGCGCCGCCGCCCGCCGCCTTCTTCCCCGACGCCACCGCACCCGCCGGAGCGCCAAAATTCTGATGATAGTTCGGAAACGCCGGCACCTTCGCCGTCACCGCCGGATGCGCCGCCAGCGCCGCCATCACCACCGCGACCGCCTTTTCCAGTTGCGGATCATGTCCCTGCCGCCACGCCGCCGGATCTAGTTCCACGGCATAATCCGGGTCCACGCCATGATTCTCGACATCCCACTGCCCGCGCATGTTGTAGAACGCCTCCCGCGGCGCAGTCACGGTCCCCCCATCCATCAGGACCGGATAGCCGCCGATCCCAACCAGGCCGCCCCAGGTCCTGGTTCCCACCAGCGGACCGACCTTGGCGTTGCGGAACATCCACGGCATCGCATCCCCGCCCGAGCCCGCGAAGGCGTTGATGATCATCGCCTTGGGCCCGTAGATCGAACCGGTCGGCTCCGGCCACGGGGCTCCCTGCCGGGTCAGGAAGCTCGCGAACTGCGGCCGCTGCAGGTTGTCAATGATGTAGTCGGCGATGTCGCCGCCGCTGTTGAAGCGCTCGTCAATCACCGCGCCTTGCTTGTCGAGCTGGGCATAGTAATAGCGGTTGAAGTTGGTGAAGCCGCCGTTGGCGGTATCCGGCAGGTAGATGTAGGCCAACTTGCCCTGGCTCAGCTTGTCCACCTCTTTGCGGTTCGCATCCATCCAATCGCGGTTACGCAGTTGCGTCTCGCTCGCCAGCGGAACCACGGTCACCGTCCGGCTTCCGTTTCCGTCCGCATTCGGCCCCACCCGCAGGCGCACCTGCTGCCCCGCGGTGTTCTCAAAGAAGCTGTAAAGGTTATCGCTCGCGCGCAGGTCGCGACCGTTCACCGCCAGCAGATAGTCGCCCGCGGCCACGTTCACTCCCGGCTCGGTCAGCGGCGCGCGCAGCGTCGGGTTCCAGTTCTCCCCCTGGTACACTTTGGCAAACTGATACCGCCCGCTCACCACCCGGTAATCCGCCCCGAGCAAGCCTCCGCCCACCAAGGGGACCTGCGGCAGGGTTCCGCCGCCGATGAACATGTGTCCGATCGTGATCTCCCCCAGCATGTCGTTGAACAGGTAGTTGAGGTCATCGCGGCTCACCAACCCCGGCAGGTACTGCGCGTAGTACGCCTCCGCCGCCGGGATGTCCAGCCCGTGCGCGCCCGGATCGTAGAGAAAATCCCGTTCGATCCGCCAAACCTCGTGATACATCTGCCGCCATTCCGCCGGCGGATCCACGCGCACTTCCATGGTCGCGGTATTGATCCTGCCGTCGCCCGCCCGCGGCGGCTGCGCCGTTGCGGAAACGATCGCCCAGACCGCCACGGCGCCCGCCGCCGCGCCCCCGCGTCCGCCTCCGCCTGCCGCCGGCGCGGCGCGGTACAGGATCTTCTCCCCGTTTGCCGACAGCGCCCATGCGGCCACGTTGTCCAAGTACCGCTCGCGCGCGCGCTTGCTCAAATCGAATCGCCACAGCGTCGGGTGCATTTCCGCGGCGACCGCTGCCACTGGCGCCACCTCGCGCAGAAACAGCATCCCGGCCTTGCCCGCTGCCAGCTCGCTGTAGTCGCCTGCCGGTATCGGCAATGCCACAATTCGCTGATCCACCTGGTCGAAATCAATCGCCACATGCGCCGGCTCCGCCGGGACGCCGGCGCCCGCGCCTGCGCGCCCGCCCCGGCCGCGACCGTCGCTCGGGGCAGGCGCCTCCGGCTTCTCCTCGTCGCTTTCAGGGGCCAGCGGCGAAGGCAAATCCTTGCGCAGCACCAGGCAGTAGATGCTGCTGGTCACCGGATGGTCAATCCCGGTCATGTCAATGCCCTTGCGGCTCTGCCCCAAATTCGTCGAGGCGGCGAAGTAGAGGTATTTTCCACTGGCATCGAATGCCGGCGTGCGCGCGTCGCTCAGCCCGTCGGTGAGCTGATGGCTCTGCCCGGTCGCCAACGAGTACACTGCGATCGCATGGATGTGGCTCTTGAGCAAGTGACTGTATGCCAGCCACTGGCTGTCGGGCGACCAGGCCGGATCCAGCGCGGCATCGAGGTCGTAAAACTGCGTCGCCACCTGGACCGGGGTTGGCTGCGCCTGCGTCAAATCCACGTACCAGAGATTCAGCCGCTTGTCGGTGTAGGCGATCTTCTTTCCGTCCGGTGACCACATCGGCGCATAAAAAAACGACGGCGGCTCCCCCAGGCTGATCTTCCGCACATCGCCCTGGCCGTCGCTCCCGAGCCCGTCCTGCGCGCTGATGTAGAGGGCGTAGTCGCCCGACGCATCCGAGAAATAGGCGATTGACTGCCCGTCCGGCGACCACGCCGGCGACCGCTCCTCCACCCCCGGCGTGCGCGTGATGTCACGGGTGTCGCCTTCCTTCGCCGGCACCGTCAGGATCTCACCGTGCGCCTCGAACACCGCGCGCATGCCGCTCGGTGAAACCGCAAAGTTGCGGATCTGGCCGGCCACCCGCTCGAAATGCGGCCGCGCCGAGGGAAAGTCTCCCGCCACCGCAATCTCGACCGGCGCGCTCTTGCGGCTCTTGAGGTCGTACAGATGGATCGAGCCCAGCTGCTCATAGACAATCGCCCCGGGCCCGGCTTGCGCGGACTTGATGTCCCTTCCGCCGCCGTCGAGCACCTTCGCCACTGCGCGGGTCCCGGTATCGTACCGGTACAGCGCGACCGGCTCGGCCGACCCCGTGCCATCCGCTCCCGTGCCCCGATCGGAAAGAAAGTAGACGTCATTTCCGATCCACATCGGATCCAAATCATTCGACCCTGATTGCGGCACCTTGACGACGCTCGAATCCGCCAGGTTCGCGATCCACACCCGCGCGAACCGTCCGCCACGGTACCGTTTCCAGGCGGTGCGGGCGCTCCAGTTGATGATCGGGACGTAGGCGATGTGGCTGCCGTCGGGCGAATAGCTGCCGTCCTCACCCATGGGGAGCGGCAGCTGCACGGGCATGCCGCCCGCCAGCGCCGTCGAGAACAGGCGGTCGAAGCTCCCGGCATAGCTGTTGCGGTTGGACGTGAAGATCACGCGCGCACCGTCCGGGCTCCATCCCACCGCGCGATCCGCCCCTGGATGGTAGGTCAGCCGCTGCGGCTCGCCTCCGCTCGCCGCCACCACGAAGACGTCCACGTTCCCGTCGTATTCGCCTGTGAACGCGATCCTGGTCCCATCGGGCGAAAAAATCGGATGGCTCTGCACGCCCGGCCCCGCTGTCAGGCGCGTCGCCACGCCGCCCGAGCGCGGAACCACCCAAATGCTGCCCCCGAACGCGAAGGCGATTTGGGTCCGGCTCAGGGTCGGATTGCGCAAAAGCAACGGCGTGGCAGGCGACGGGGCGGGCGCCGCGACGGCGAAAGCCGCCGCAAAGGGAACGAGCAACCACCGCAACTTCATGCCAAGCACAATAGCACGGTGCAGCTATAGTTGGCGCGGGCCCCAGCGCGGCGCTAATTTACTGATAGAACACAATCACCGTGATCCGCTCCCCATTCACGCCGCGGAAGTCCAAGTTGATATCCGCCTGCACCACCGCGCTCCCGGCGCACGTCGTCGGCAGCGTGATCGAGCCCGCGGTGGCAGTGATCGGCAGCACGGCCGATTTCACCGCGCAGGTCACGGTCCCCGGCTGAGTCTGGTCGCCGTTGAACACCTGGGCGTTCAGCTTCACTTGCGCCAGCGCGAACGTCTTCGGCAGCGTCCAGGTGTAGTTCAGGGGCGAGCCCAGCGCCAGCGCACCGATATTCGTGCTCCCCAGATTGGTGAACCCGGAAATTTCGGTGGTGAAGGCATTGCTGGCCAGCACATAGGTCACGGGACTCCCCGATGCCGGCGTCGCCGTCACCGTGAAGCCGGTCCGGGCCGGCACCAGCGTTTGCAGCGTCCCGGTCGCCAGGAACCAATGGTCCTGGTTGAAGTTCTGGGTCGCACCCGGCGTGGGCACGAACGTATCCACCAACGTCCCGGCCGACTGCAGCGCGGTCGCGCTCCAGAACCCGCCGCCGCTCGCGGTCAGCCCAGTCACCGCCCCCTGGGGCGCGGTGACATCGAGATTGATGTCGGGCCCTGAGCTGGACTGCGCCCCCTGGTTCACCTTCATCTCCGCGGCCAAGTCCAAATGCGCCAGGCGCTGGTTGCCGTCCATCAGCCAGCTCCCGGCCACATTCTTGAAATTCATCTCGACCGACTGCGAGTTGGTCGAGCCCGCGACAATCTGGACAAACTCAAACGTCACATCGGCCAGCGTGTTGTTCGCGCTCAGGCCGTTCAACGCTGTGACCGGTATCGTCGCGCTCACCCCGCGCAGTGTGGTGGCCATGCTCGCCAGCCAGGTGGCGGCATCTTCGCCGTCCTGCACCAGATCCGAGGCCACATAGGGGCTCAGGTCGCTCGCCGTCAGTTGCGCCCCTTGGGCGGAGACCGTCTGCAGCATCGCCGCCAGGGTGGCACTCACGCCCGCCAGCGCAGCGGCCTGCGCGGTCTGCGTGGGCGCGATCGTGCTCACCGTCGCCACCGAGGTATTGGTCCCGTTGGTGGTGGTGCTGGTCACAGTGACGTTGCTGGTCGCAGGCGTCACGCTGATGGCCGCGTTCTGCGTGGTGGTGCCGTCGGTCACCTTGATGGTCCCCGCCGTGGCATCCACTGTGGTCTCATCCAGCACCTTGTCGAACCCGCTGCCGTTGGCCGCGAACGGGGTCGCGATCGGATCGAATGATCCGGTGTCGAGCCCGTTGTTCTGCAGCCACAGCGCCATGGTTTGGACAAACACATGGCTCAGCAACTTCACCTGCGCCGGCGCGGGCGCCGGCTGTGCTGCCGGATTGGCGAACGCCGTCGCCACCGTCGTGCCCTGCGCCCCGTACCAGGCCCGGATGATCAGGTCGGTCAGCGGATCGAGATTGATCGCGGTGGTCAGATTGGCATCCGCGCTCACGCTGTACAGCGTCACCCCGGCTGCGGTTTGCACGCTCATCAGAAATGGCGGCGTCAGGCCTCCGCTCGGCACCGTGAAGGTTCCATCGGCCGCCGTGGTCGCCGTGCGCGTCGTTCCCGCCGAATCTTTCAGCGTCACCGTCGCCGCCGCGATGGGCGAACCGCTCGCCGCCGTGCCGGTCACGCTCCCGGCCGGAATCACCGTCAGCGTGTCGTTCGCGCTCGTCACCCCGCCGCTCGCCGCGGCAATCTGGGTCGTTCCCGCCGCCACCCCGCTCGCCAGCCCGCTGCCGCTCACCGTCGCCACCGCGGTCGCGCTGCTCGCCCAAGTGAAGCTGACACCGTTCATCACGTTCCCGTTCGCATCCTTGGCGGTTGCAACGAATTGCTGCGTCTGGCCGACTTGGATGGTCGGCGACGCCGGCGCCAGCGTGATCGTCGCCACCGGCGGCGGTGTCACGGTGAGCGCAGCCGCGGCGCTGGTCACGCCTCCCGAGGTGGCCGTGATGTTGCTGGTTCCCGCTGCCACGGCGGTTGCCTTCCCGGAGGCATCCACGGTGGCTACCGTGCTCGCGCTGCTTGCCCAGGTGAAGGTTTGCGCGGTCATCACGTTGCCGTTCTGATCCTTGGCGGTGGCGGTGAACTGCTGGGTTGCGCCTATAACAATGCTGGCGCTCGCCGGCGCGACCGTCACGCTCGTGAGCACGGGCGGTGGCGGGGTGGTGGTGGCGCCGCTGCCGCCGCAAGCGGCGAGGACCAAGCCCAGGGAACAAGCGAGGACAAGGAGGAAAGGTTTGCGGGCATTCATGCTTCGAAGAAGCGGCTCGTTCCCTTTGGCCGGCAAGCGCCAAAGTGCGACATCGCTAGTCTGTCCTGCAATGTCGCATAGGGAAGCGCGGTGATATGATCAGTGCGCGCCGATGGTTCCCCCGCCCCCCGACCGCCTCGACTCCTGGAAGGAGATCGCCGCCTACCTCGATCGCCAGGTGCGCACCGTGCAGCGCTGGGAAAAAGAGGAAGGCCTACCGATCCACCGCCACGCGCATCGCCGCCAGGGTTCGGTCTATGCCTTCGTCACCGAGCTCGACGCCTGGCGCGAGAACCGCCGCGCCCTGGTCGCCGCCCCCGATCCGCCAGCCGCGCCCGCGCGCTCCTTCTCGCGCAAACCGATTCTCGCCTTTTTCGCGCTTGCCCTGCTCGCGGCAGGCGGGTATTTGCTCCTGCACAAGCGCCCGCCCGCTCCGCCACCGTCCTTTCCAGCCCCTGCCGGACGCTGGTTTGCATCCGCGACCTCCGAGGGCGCATCGCCCCGCCTCATCGCGGTGAGTCCGCATCCCGACCTAGTGGCGCAATCGCGCGATGGCGCCACCTTGGCGGTGAGCGACGACAAGACGAACAGCATCGCTATACTCGACGCCTCCACGCTCGGCCGCGCCGCGAACATTCCGCTCCCGGCCCCAGTCGCCGGCCTGGCATTTGCGCGCGACGGGCAGAGCCTCTTCGCCGCTTTGCAGGGCACCAGCCAGGTCGAGGTCGTGGCCATCCGCAGCGGCGCGGTCCGCCTACTCCCGGTGCCCGGCGTCATCACCGACCTGGTGGCCTCCGCCGACGGCAGCCGCCTTTACCTGGCAATGCCGTTTGCCGGCCTGGCCTGGATGGATGCCACCACCGCCGAAATTCACCGTCTCGCCACGCCCGCCTGTCCTGACCACCTTGCGCTCGCGCGCGACGGCAAGCACCTGTACGTCGCCTACCAATGCGGCGGCCTGGGCGGCAGCCGCGGCCACGATGCCATCGGCATCCTCGATCTCAGCTCCAACACTTTGGTCGGGAGTCTGGTCGGTCCACGGCAGATCGGCGCGGCCCTCGGCCTCTCTCCCGATGGCGGCCAAATCTGGTCGAGCCTGGGCGATGTCTGCACGGCTCCGCAGTACAGCCACCAGGGCTGCTTCGCCGGCGAGGCCGACGGCCTCAACATCTTCAATCTCGCCACCGCGAAACTCATCCGCACCGTTCCTTTGCCGGCCGGGCAAGCGGTCCATTACATTGCCTTCCTCGCCGACAACAGCCGCGCCGTGATTTCCGGCGGGGCCATCAGCGTAGTTGATGCCACCCGCGCCAGCGTTCTCGAACGCTTTCCCGCGACCGACGCGCGCGGCATCGCCGTCTCGCCGGACCAGCGCCGCCTGTTCGTCGCCCTGGGCGCCCGCCACGCGCTCGCCGTCTTCGATGCATCACAGCCCGCATGCGCCCCGCCGGTGGCCGACCTTGCGGGTTGGTGGCCGGGCGACGGCAGCGCCGATGACGGCTGGGGATTGAACCACGGCATGCTTGAACGCGGCGCCGGCTTCGTACCCGGCCGCCTGGGCCAGGCCTTGCATGCCTTCGGCTACGCCCAAATCCGCGTCCTGCACGACCAGAGTTTGCTGGTGAAGTCAGGTTTCGCCCTGGCCTTGTGGCTGCGCCTGCAGCCGGTCCCGACGTCCACGCCGCTGATAGCGAAAGCCAGCGGGGCCGACGGCTGGCAATTGGTGGAACGCAATGATGGCCGCGTCGAGCTTCGCGTCGGCAAGACGGTGCTGGCGGCTCCCCGCATCCTGCTCGGCGGATGGCACCATGTTGCCTTCAGTCTCTCCGGCCACTCCAACTCCACGCTTTACGTGGATGGCGTCGCCGCCGCCCGTGGCCGACTCGACCTGCGCCGTTTATCGGCGCCCCAAGCCGACCTCATCCTCAGCCACGGCGATTTCGACGAAGTCGCCTATTACACCGGTGGGATCTCCGCAGCGACGGTGCGGGCCCTGGCGCGGATGCCGGCCTGCGTCGGGCCGCAATAGCCGCCTCAGCGATTGATGCTGCGCTGCAGGTGCTCGGGGTAGCGGTCTCCGGATACCGGCACCTGCGCCGCCGCAGCTTCGAGTTCGGCCCGGTCGGCCGCAGATAGCGCCAGCCCGGCCGCGGCGACGTTCTCCTGCACGCGCGCCAGTTTGGTGGTGCCGGGAATGGGTACGATCCAGGGTTTCTGGGCCAGCAGCCACGCCAGGGCAATTTGGGCCCTGGTGGCGCCGCGGGCGTCGGCAAAACGGCCGAGCACGCGCACCAGCGGTTGGTTGGCGGCCCGGTTCTCGGGGGAAAACCGGGGCAAGGCGCTGCGGAAGTCGGTCGCGGCGAGGGGCGTGGTCTCGTCGATGGTGCCGGTGAGAAAGCCGCGTCCCAACGGGCTGAAGGGGACAAACCCGATTCCCAATTCCTCCAAGCAGGGCAGAATCTCCTGCTCCGGCTCGCGCCACCACAATGAGTATTCGCTTTGCAGCGCAGTCACCGGGTGCACGGCATGGGCGCGGCGAATGGTTCCAACCCCGGCCTCGGAGAGACCGAAGTAGCGGACCTTGCCCTCCTCGATCAGGCGCGAGACCGTGCCGGCGACATCTTCGATCGGGACGGCGGGATCAACGCGATGCTGATAGAGCAGGTCGATCACGTCGGTGCGCAAGCGCTGCAACGAGGCCTCGGCGACGGCTCGGATGTGGTCGGGATGGCTATCGAGCCCCACCGGTCTGCCGGTGAGCGGGTCGAGTTTGAATCCGAACTTGGTGGCGATGACGACTTGGCCGCGCACCGGGGCGAGCGCCTCGCCGATCAGCGACTCGTTGGTGTACGGGCCGTAGGCTTCAGCGGTGTCGAAGAAGGTCACACCGCAGTCCACGATCGCACGGGTGAGGGCGATCATCGCGTTCCGCTCCTGGAGCGGGCCATAGCTATCGCTCATGCCCATGCAGCCAAAGCCCAGGGCGGAGACTTGCAGCCCGGAGGAACCCAACGCTCGAATTGACATCATCATTCCAGCTTAACGCCAGGCCAGGCCCGACCGCCCCGGGGGGGACTGACCGTTTAGCGGAGCGGGGCGGGGCGGTACGGGGCGTCTGGCGTTGTCCTCAGTCGGGCGCGAATCTTCATCCGTGCTGCGCACAGGCATCGAGCCACGCTGCGGTTCGCGCCCTCACTGCGTCCTAGTCAACCACCCCTCTCGCCCCTTCCCGAGAGTCGCTTCCCGGCCTGCGGGGCAGCTCGGGCCCTGGCGCCATTCGTCGTAAACCGCGCCAGTCCCGCGCCAGCCAATGTTCCTCTATCCTTGAAAAAGCGTGTCCTCCTTCTACCTCACGACCCCGCTCTACTACGTCAACGCCCAGCCCCACCTGGGCCACGCCTACTCCACCATCGTGGCCGACACCATGGTTCGCTTCCAGCGGCAGCGGGGGCGCGACGCGCGGTTCCTCACCGGCACCGACGAGCACGGGCAGAAGATCCAGCGCGCCGCCGAAGCCGCCGGCGTCTCGCCGCAAGAGTTCACCGACCGCGTGGCCGCCAGTTTCCGGGCTGAATGGGACCGGCTGGGCCTCAAATACGATTACTTCATCCGCACCACCGAGCCGCGCCACACCGCCGCCGTGCTCGACATTTTCGAGCGCCTGCGCAAGAACGGCGCCATCTACAAAGGCAGCTATAGCGGCCCCTACTGCGTCTCCGACGAGCTGTATGTCGGGGAGGGAAAACCGGGGGACCCCTGCCCGATCTGCGGACGCCCCACCGAGCTCGTCACCGAAGAGAACTACTACTTCAAGCTCAGCCAGTACGGACCGAAAGTCCGCGAGCACATTCTCGCCAACCCCGACTTCATCCGTCCCGAGACGCGCCGCAACGAAGTCCTCGCGTTCCTGGAGTCCGGCTTGCGTGACGTGTCCATTTCGCGCACCTCAATCCAATGGGGCATTCCCGTCCCCGGCGACGAGAAGCACGTCCTGTATGTCTGGTTCGACGCCCTCATCGGCTATCTCAGCGGCATCGGATATGGATCGAAGGCGGCAGTGGATCAGGAGAATTACCGCAACCTCTGGCCCGGCTGGCACCTGGTTGGCAAGGAAATCGTCCGCTTCCATTGCGTCTATTGGCCCGCGTTCCTGATGGCCGCCGGATTGCCGCTGCCGCGCGGCATCATTGCCCACGGCTGGCTGCTATTCGACCAGGAGAAGATGTCGAAGTCGCTCGGCAACGTTCTCCGCCCTGAGCCGATCCGCAAGCGACTCGGCGCCGAGGTCTTACGCTACTTCCTCCTGCGCGAGGTCAGCTTCGGGCAGGACGGCAACTTCAGCCACGCCGCGCTGGTGGATCGCTACAACAGCGATCTCGCCAACGGCCTCGGCAACCTGGCCAGCCGCACCCTGGCCATGATTGAGCGGTACCGCGGCGGCAGGGTGCCCGCGGCCGCGGCCGCGCCTTTCGATGCGGCTGCCTTTGAACAGCATTTCGAGGATTGGCAGTTCTCCCGCGGCCTGGAAGCGGTCTGGGCCTTGATTGCCACCATGGACCGTTACATCGCCGCCGAAAAGCCCTGGGACTTGGCCAAGCTCCCCGACCCCGCCCCGCTCGACCAAGTGCTCGGCACAGCGTTCGCGTCCCTGCGCACGATCGCGGCCCTATTGAGTTCCGTCATGCCCGAAACCGCCGCCAAGCTCTGGACCCAGCTCGGCTTCTCGGGCTCGCCGGCCATCGAGTTCAATCAGCTCGCGGCGCTTGCAATTCCCGCCGGCCACCGCATCGGCAAGTCTGAACCTCTGTTCCCACGCCTTGACAAGGAGAAGACCGTGGAAGAACTTCGCAATCTGGAGCAGGCGCCCGCTGCAGCTGCACCCGCTCCCAACCCTCAGATCTCAATCGAAGATTTCGCCAAGGTGGATCTCCGCGTCGGCACCGTGGTCACCGCCGAGCGCATCAAGGGCGCCGACAAGCTGCTTAAGCTCACGGTGGACATCGGCTCTGAAATCCGCCAGATCCTGGCCGGCATCGCCCTGGCCTATGATCCGGTTTCGCTTCCCGGCCGCAAGGTGGTCATCGTCGCGAACCTGGCCCCGCGCAAGCTCCGCGGCCTCGACTCCAACGGCATGATCGTCGCGGCCTCGGTCGGCGACGGGGGCACCCCGGTGCTCGTCTCGGTGCCCGATGACACCCCCAACGGCGCCCGCCTGAAGTAGCCTTGCTGCTCGATTGCCACTGCCATCCCGAAGAGCGCGCTGAACTCGAGCGCGCCCGCGAGGCGGGCGTCTCGGGTCTGGTGGCGATCGCCGCCCTGGACTTCGCCTACGCCCATCAAGACATCCCCGACCTGCGCGTCTGGACGACGATCGGCGTTCATCCGCACGACGCTTCCAGCGCCACCGAGGCCACCTGGGAAGCGATGCGCCGCGAGGCCGCCGATCCGCTCGTGATCGCGGTAGGCGAAATCGGCCTGGATTATCATTACGACCACTCCCCCCGGCCGGTTCAGATCGAGGTCTTCGAGCGCCAGCTCGCCCTAGCCGCCGGGCTCGGGCTGCCGGTCTCGATCCATTGCCGCGACGCGTGGTCGGACTGCTTTAATCTTCTTGCCCGCCATTCCACGGTCCGCGGCGTCTTCCATTGCTTCACCGGCGGATCCCTGGAAGCTGAGCGCGCCCTCGCGCTGGGCTGGCTGCTGTCGTTCTCGGGCATGATCACGTTCCCTAAGCTCTCCGCCCTGCGGGCGGTCGCCGCCGCCGCACCCAGCGATCGCATCCTGATCGAGACCGATTCTCCCTACCTCGCCCCGGTCCCATTCCGCGGCCAGCGCAACGAACCCGCCCACGTGCGCGAAGTGGCCGCCTCACTCGCCGCCGCACGCGGCCTCGCCCCCTCCGACCTGGCCGCGCTCGCTGCGTCCAACTTCTTCCGGCTGTTCCCCCGCGCAGTTGCGGGATAATGACTCATGGCCGCCAACGAGAACTCCTTTGACGTCGCCAGCGAGGTGAACCCGCAGGAGGTCGCCAACGCCGTGCAGCAGGCGCTGAAGGAGACTTCAACCCGCTACGACCTCAAGGGCTCGAACACGATTATCCATTGGGATGAGAAAGCGAAGACCCTCGCCCTTGCCACGCAGGACGACTACAAACTCAAGGCAGTGACCGAAATTCTGCAGCAGAAGCTCTTCAAACGCGGCGTCTCGCTGCGCGCGTTGAGCTTCGGCACGATCGAGGGCGCTGCCGGCGGCACCGTGCGCCAGACCGTCAACGTTCAAAGCGGCATCCCCAGCGAGAAATCCCGCGAGATCGTGCGGGTCATCAAGGATTCCAAGAAGAAGGTGCAGGCGACGATCCAAGGCGAGGTGATCCGCGTCTCGGGCAAGGACCGCGACACGCTGCAGGAAGTGATTGCCCTGCTCAAGGGGCATGATTTCGGCCTCGATCTCCAGTTCCTCAACTACCGCAGCCAATGAACCCGGCCCCCACCGCTTCGGCCCTCGAGGAACTCGCCAGCGACGTTGCACGACTGGGCGACGACCTCGACGCGGTCGAGGCCGAGCTCCAATCCGGCGCCGCCTCCAGCGTTGCCGCCATCACCGACATCGGCCAGCATCTGCGCTCGAGCGGCGGCAAGCGCATCCGCGCGCTGCTGGTGCTGTTCGCCGCACGCTTCGCCGACTGCCCCCAGCCCATGCGCGTGCGCCTCGGCGCGGTTGTCGAGATGATCCACGCCGCCACGCTGATTCACGACGACATTCTCGACGACGCGCGCACCCGCCGCGGCCGCCCCAGCGCCAACGCGGTCTGGGGCAATTCCCGATGCGTTCTCGCCGGCGACTGGCTGTACATGCAGGCCTTCCGCCTCGCCCTCGACCAGCGCAACTTCGAAATCCTTGACGCGCTGATCTCGCTCACCCAGGAAATGGTCGAGGGCGAACTGCTGCAGCTCGAAATGCAGGGCACCGTCGTCTCCGCGGCCCAGCACCTGGATCTGATCGAACGCAAGACCGCGCGACTGTTTCAGGTCGCCTCCCAGCTGGGTGCGATGGGCGCCGGCCGGCCCGAATCCACGGTCGCCGCGCTCGGCCGCTTCGGCCGCCACCTCGGCCTCGCCTTTCAAATGGTGGATGACCTGCTCGATTTCACCGCCGCCGAATCGGTCCTCGGCAAGCCGGTCGGCGGCGACCTGCGCGAGGGCAAGATGACCCTGCCGGCCATCTACGCCCACGCCGCCGCTTCGGCAGGCGACCGCACCACGCTCGAGCGCGCGCTTGCCGGCGAGGCAGTTCCTTGGCCCGAGGTCTATGAGGTCGTCGAGCGCACCGGCGGACTTGAGCGAGCGCGCCGCGAGGGCCGCGAGCAAGCCGACCTGGCGTTGGCCGCGATCAGCGCCTTGCCGGAGTCGCCCTGGCAAGCCGCCCTCGCCCGCCTCCCCGCCCTGGTCATCGAGCGCGACCGGTGAAACTCGAGTCGGAACTCAAGTTCGC
>DATNED010000099.1:0-7968 GCA_035553115.1 Terriglobales bacterium
GGCACGCTCTCTTTCGGCCACCATGCGCGCTCCGATCCACCAGACGAACGGATGGAACCAGAACCCCACCTCGACCAGCCGGTGCAGGGCTGACCAAAGGTTGTCGCGCCGCCGCAGGTGGCAGCGCTCGTGCGCCAGCACCGCCTCGAGCTGCTCGGCGCTGAGCCGCTGCTCCAGCGCCGCGGGCAGCAGCAGCACCGGACGGAAGATGCCGAAGACGCCGGGCTCGAACGACGCGTTCACCCCTCCACAGTTGACGGTTCGCGCAAGCCGCCAGAGGCGAAGCCAGGCGCGGAGCCAGCGCGCAGCCAGCAGCACCGATCCGAGCAGCCAGATGGTTCCCAGAATCGGCAGCCATGCCATCCCCGCGCTCGGTGCTGCCGCAACGAATGCCGTTGCGGACGAGGCCACGAACGGCCGGCTCAGCGCCGCCAATGCCGCCGGGGGTGCCGCGGCGGGCGCGGTCCGCGGCACCAGCGCGCCCAACGCGGCCAATGCGCCGAAGGGCACGAGGAACTTCAGCGAGGCCGCCAGCCACACCCAGTACCGCACCGTGGCTTGGTGCCGCCGCAGCGTCCATGCCAATCCGGCGGCGGCTAGCGCAAACGCGGTAGATTGCCACAGGTGGTTCAGCAGGCTCGCGGCGTTCATGACTTCTTCACTTTCTCGCGCAGCACGGCTTCGGCCGCGCGCAGATCCTCGAGCGTGATCTGCCCGGCTTCGATCCAGTGCGCCATGACGGGCTGCGTGCGCCCGCCCAACAGCGACAGAAAATCGTCCATCAAGCGGCGGTGGGCGGCACCGCGCGCGACGACGGCTTCAAAGATGTGGGCATTGCCGATCTTGCGCGTGCGCCGCACCGCGACCTTCGCTTCGAGGCGATACACCGTGGTTTGCACGGTGGTGTAGGCAGGCGCGCCGGGCAGGTGCTCTTGAATTTCGCGAATGGAAAGCGCGCCGCGCGACCAGAGCACTTCCAGGATGCGCAGCTCGAGGCGGGAGAAGCGCGGCGCCCTGGGGCGGCGCGGCTTTCTACTATCCATGTTTGGAATACTACTACAACTGCGTTGGCCAGGCTAGCCCCCGACCAATTTCAGGGCGTCTTTGGCGAGGGTCTGCTTGAGCTGCAGGCGGGCGTGGTCGGCCCAGGCGCTCTGGCGGTCGAGGCCGAGGTACTGCTGCCAATGCGGAACAGCGCGGCGCGGTTGGCCCTGGCGCTGGTAGGCCAAGGCGAGGTTGTAGTGGGCGTCGGCATAGGAGGGGACGAGGCGCACCGCCGACAAATACGAGCCGATCGCTTCCTCCAGCCGCCCGGTTTCGTCGAGCACATTGCCCAAGTTGAAATGGGCCAGGGCGTAATCCGGGTCGAGCGCGAGCGCGGCGCGGTAGCAGCGTTCGGCTTCGGCGAAGTTTTTTTCCTGGTAGCGCAGCGTGCCCAGGTTGATGTGCGCGCTGGTGAAGCCGCGGTCGAGCTCGAGGCAGCGCTCATAGGCGGCTGCGGCCTGGGCCCGAAGTTCGGCCTCGCCTTCGAGCGAGAGGCCGAAGGCGAACCACTGCTCGGCTTCGGCATGGGTATGCGCCGAATCGGGCTCCGACTTCAGCGCCTGCTGCGCCATCACCGCGCCCAGCTCGAACGGCAGCCGGAACTGGCCGCTGAGCGCATCCATATAGGTGCCGGCGTAGCGCAGTTCGACCCGCCCGCGGAACACCCCCATCCCCGCCGCGGTCACCGGGTCGGCCAAGGCGGGCAGCCGCTGCCGGATGGCTTCCAGGCTTCGCGCCACGGTTGCAGGCCGGATCGAAGCCCGGTCGTACTGCCGCAAGAGATTGGCACGGAGCAGGTCCTGCCAGCCGTAGCGGTCGCGGCGGGGAAAAAGCCCGCGCCGTTCCCAGCGCCCCAGTTGCCGCGGGGTGAGATGGAGCATCCGCACCAATTGCTTGCGGGAATAGAAAAGGCGCGTCACCCTGCATTTGAATACCTTGAAAGGCCCGCGAATGCAACAGATTTTCTTGTATGCTGGCGGCGGAGGCCTCTGTGAACAAGCTGATTGCCCTCTTCGCCGGAGCCGGTCTTTTGCTGGTTCCCGCCGCGGCGCAGCATTATCCCGCCCAGGGCGCGCACGGCGCCGTGGCCAGCGCCGAGGTGCATGCCACCGAAGCCGGGGTGGAGATCATGAAGGCCGGCGGCAACGCGGTGGACGCCGCTGTCGCGGTCGGCTTCGCGTTGGCGGTGACCCACTCCTCGGCCGGCAACCTCGGCGGCGGCGGCTTCATGCTGGTGCGCAGCGCCGACGGGCAGAGCTATTTCCTCGACTTCCGCGAGGAGGCGCCGGGCAAGGCCTCGCCCACGATGTATCAGGACGCGCAGGGGAATATCGTCAAAGGGCGCAGCACGGTCGGCATGCTCGCCTCCGGCATCCCGGGCACCGTCGCCGGGCTGGTGGCGGCGCAGAAGCGGCTGGGGAAGCTGAGCTTGGCGCAGGACATGGCGCCGGCGATCAAGCTGGCCGAAGACGGCTTTCCGCTCGACACCAACGAGGCCAGCGGCTTCCGCCGCGCGCGCAACCTGGCCGAGTTCCCCGACAGCCACCGCATCTTCCAGCGCGACGGCAACTTTTACCAGACCGGCGACATTTTCAAGCAACCCGAACTCGCCAGCACGCTGAAGCAGATTGCGGCCGGCGGGGCTGATGCCTTTTATAAGGGCCCGATCGCGCAGCAATTGGCCGCCTTCGAAGCTGCCAACGGCGGCCTCATCACCGCCGCCGACATGGCCCATTACGAAGCCAAGTGGCGCGATCCGCTCAAGGTGCAATACCACGGGTATGACATCTTGACCTCGCCGCCGCCGTCGTCCGGGGGCATCGCCATCGTCGAGATGCTGAACATGCTGGACAACTCCGGGTTCGTGAAGGCGGGCATGGATTCGGCCGCCGCGTTGCACGACGAGATCGAGGCGCAGCGGCGGGCGATGGCCGACCGCGCCGTCTACCTGGGCGACCCCGATTTCGTGAAGGTGCCAATGCCCACGCTGCTCAGCCCGGAGTACGCCAAGGAGCGCTGGGAGAGCGTCAAGGCGGACGAAGCCAGCCTGAGCAAGGATGTGGGCGCGGGGCAGATTCCGGGTTTTGAATCGAACGAAACCACCCACTTCTCGACCGTGGACCCGGCAGGCGATGCGGTGGCGGTGACCTACACCCTGAACTTCGGCTACGGCTCGGGCGTGACCGCGGGCAAGCTGGGCTTTTTGCTCAACGACGAGATGGACGACTTCACCTCGAAGGCGGGAGCACCGAACGGATTCAATCTGATCCAGGGGAAGGCGAATGACATCGAGCCGTACAAGCGGCCGCTGTCTTCGATGGTGCCGACCATTGTGAGCAAGGACGGGAAGCTGGCTTTGGTGCTGGGCTCCCCCGGCGGCCCCCGCATCATTACTTCGGTGTTCGAGGTGCTGACCGACGTGCTGGACTTCGGACTGAATGTGCAACAGGCGGTGGATGCGCCGCGGTTCCATCAACAATGGATGCCGGAGGACGTGTATTTCGAGGGGCCGGCGCGGTTCTCGCCCGACACGCTGGCGATGCTCACGAAGATGGGGTATCCGGTGAAAGTGGGCGGGACGTGGTGCGACGTGGAGGCGATCCAGATTGACCCCAAGAGCGGCATGCGCCTGGCGGCCACCGATCCGCGCGCGGACGGCGCCGCCATCGCCTATTGAGGAAGCACAGCGCTCAAGTCAAGGTAGGCGACTTGGGTGGGGCAGAGCGGCGCGGCCTCCACGACAGGATCCAGACCCGGCGTGAGGGCTGGCTCAGTGACACGGGGACGGAATAGGGAGAACGCACCCTGTTTCGATCTTCTTACGCCGGACCAGCACCACCGTCGCCACCGTGGCCGCTGCTGCTACGGTCGCAACAATGATCCAATTGCGCCGGTGATGGTTGGGTTGAGCCTCTTTCGCGTTCCCATCCTGATTCGCCGCAGCGGTATCAGCCGACGGCGTGGCTGCAGGGCGATGGCGAACGTGGGCGCGGGCGGCCGCCTCAGGGGCGGCAGCCTGTGCGAAAGCCCGCGGAGCGAGGGTGGATGCAAGGAGAAGAAGCCCGCCGAGACCGCCACATAACGCGCGTTTAGAAGCAGAGAGGAGAGGACCGAGTGACGTTACGCGCATATTCGCGGAGCCCTTTCATCTGAACATCAGAATGGGGGGGGCCACTCTCGGCGGCAGAGTACCAGAACTACCAATGCGTGTCAAAACGTGGAGCGGGGCGGGGCGATAACATCCGTGCTGCGCACAGGCATCCAGCCACGCTGCGGTTCGCGCAGGGGCCCGCGGATGCGAATTACGACCACCCCAGCCGACAGGTCGGCTGGGGGCCCCGGTTCGCGGGCCTGGCCCTGCAATCTTGCCCCGACCTGCGGTGCAACTCGGGCCCTGCCGCCAGCAGTCGAAATCGGCGGCTTGCGCGGGGTACACTACTGAGCACATGCGCCAGCTGGTCTCGACCCAGATTTTCCGCCGCCAGCGGTTGACGGCGGGGCACCTCGACGCCTTGCTGAAGGCCGGGGTGCAGGGTGTGGAGTTATTCTGCGCGCGGCCCAGCTTCGACTACCACGACCGCGGGCAGATAGCCGATCTGGCCGCCTGGTTCGCGCAAAACCCGCTGCCGGTGCACTCGTTGCACAGCCCCATCTACGCCGACGAGCGCGAGGGGCGCTCGGGCGAGCCCGCGATCAACATCGCCGATCCCGAGCCGCGCCTGCGGCTGGCCGCGCTGGACGAAGTGCAGCGGGCGCTCGAGTTCCGCGACCGGGTTCCGTTCCAGTATTTGGTGCAGCATATTGGGCCGCCGCGCGCCGAATTCGACCTCCGCTTCGCCGACCGCGCCTTGAGCAGCCTCGAAAAAATCCGCCTCGTCGCCAAGCAAGCCGGCGTCACCGTGCTGGTCGAGAACATCCCCAACGGCCTTTCGCAACCTTCCCGCCTGCTGGCGTTTCTCGAGGCCAGCCATCTGGACGACATCGGCATCTGTTTCGACTCCGGCCACGCCCACCTTCCCGACCACCTCTTCGGCGGCGGCGGCGTGGTCGAGAGCTGGAACCTGCTCTCCGTGCGGGTGCGCTCGACCCACCTGCACGACAACCGGGGCTCGACCGACGACCACCTTTGGCCGGGCGAGGGGACCATCCCGTGGGAGGAACTCAAGCCGCTGATCGAGGCCAAGGGCGGAGATTTCCCGTGGATGCTCGAGGTTGGCGATCAAGGGATGGACGCGGAGCGAGCCGGGGAGCGAGTCGCGGCGGCGTTGCAGAAGCTTGGGAGCGCCGCATGAGGTGCGCTGCTGCGGTCGGATTTCTCGCGGTCGGGTTGTGCGCGCAGGGCTTGAGCGCCGGGCAGCGGGCGCAGGTGGACGCGCTGGCGCGGCAGGCGCTGGCGCAACTCGGCGCGCCGAGCGCCTCGGTGGCCGTGGTCGAGAGCAACCGCCTGGCGTACGCGCAGGCTTATGGCGAAGGGCGGATTGATCCGAAAGCGGCGGCAACGCCGGAGATGCGGTACAGCATTGGATCCATCTCGAAGCAGTTCACCGCGGCTGCGGTGCTGAAGCTGCAAGAAGAAGGCAAGCTCAAGCTCGACGACGCGGTGAGCAAGTACCTTTCGGGGTATACGCGGGGGAACGAGGTCACAATCCGCGAGCTGCTCTCGCACACCTCAGGGTATGAAGACTATGCGCCGCAGGATTACATGATTCCCGCGTGGCTGCAGCCGACCACGCCCGAGGCGGTGGTGAACCATTGGGCGCGGCTGCCGCTGAATTTCGAGCCAGGCACGCAGTGGCAGTACAGCAACACCAACTACAAGCTGGCTGGATTGATTGCGCAGAAAGTCAGCGGAACGCCGCTGTTCGAATTTCTCGAGCAGAACTTCTTCACCCCGCTCGGGATGCACGGCATCGTCGACCTCAACAAAACCTGGCTCGGACCCGACGACGCGCAGGGCACGGTGCGGAACGCTCTGGGCCCGGCGCGAACGACGCCGAATACCGCCCCCGGCTGGGACTTCGGCGATGGCGAGCTGGGCATGACCGCCAGCGATGTTGCGCGGTGGCAGATCAGCATGCTCGCGCACGCCCTGCTGCGGCCGGCCTCGTACAGCGCGATGGAGACGGCGACCAAACTCAAGAGCGGCCAAGCCACCGCCTATGGCCTGGGGCTCGATGTCGGCATCCAGAACGGGCACCGGTTCTATGGACATTCGGGCGAGGAGATCGGATTCACGGCGCAGGAGCTGGTGTTTCCCGATGACCGTTTCGCGGTCGTGGTGCTGACCAACCAAAGCGCGAACGGCACCGCGGGCACACTGGCGCGGCAGATCGCGCAGGCGTTGCTGGCACCCAGGATGGATGCGGACGCCGCGGCGGCGGCACGCATTTTCGCGGGACTGCAAAAAGGGCAGATGGACCGCGCGCAGTTCACCGCGGACGCCAACTTCTACTTCAATGCGCAGACACTGGCCGACTACGCCGCCAGCCTTGGACCCCTGGGGCCGCCACTGGCCATGACGCCGCTGGGAACCGAAGAACGGGGAGGCATGCATTTCCGCAGCTATCTGGTGCAGTTCCCGGACCGTCGCGTCGAAATTTCGATCTACCAGCAGCCCGACGGCAAATTCGAGCAATATCTGGTCTTCCCCCATTCCTAACCCATGCCGGAAAGCGTTCTCATCTCGGATATCGGCCAGCACGACGGCGAAACCGTGCGGGTGCGCGGCTGGCTCTACAACCTGCGCGAGAGCGGCAAGCTGCTGTTCCCCATCCTGCGCGACGGCACCGGCTGGATCCAAGGCGTGCTATTCAAGAAGAACGTTGCGCCGGAAATATTCGAGCGGCTTAAAGGGCTGAGCCAGGAGTCGTCGCTCGAGGTGGTGGGGCAGGTGCGCGCGGACGCGCGCGCGCCGGGCGGGTACGAACTCGATATCCAGGAAGTGACGGTTCTGCAGGCGGTGGATGCGGAGCATCCGTACCCGATCACGCCGAAGGAACACGGGATCGAGTTTCTGCTCGAGCATCGGCACCTTTGGCTGCGTTCGCAGCGGCAAGCCGCGATTCTGCACGTGCGCCACGAGATCATCAAGGCGGTGCGCGATTTCTTCGACGAAGACGGCTTTGTGCTGGGCGATGCGCCGATCCTGACGCCGGCATCGTGCGAGGGGACCAGCAATTTGTTCGAGGTGGAGTATTTCGAACAGAAGGCGTATCTGACGCAATCGGGCCAGCTTTATGCCGAGGCGGTGGCGATGGCGGTGGGGAAAACCTACTGCTTCGGGCCGACGTTCCGGGCGGAGAAGAGCAAGACGCGACGGCATTTGACCGAGTTCTGGATGGTCGAGCCCGAGGTCGCCTTCGCCACGCTGGATGACGTGATGCATTTGGCCGAGCGGCTGGTCGCGTTCGTCGTGGCGCGGGTGCTGGAGAAGCGGCGGGCGGAACTGAAGCTGCTCGAGCGCGACGTGGCGAAACTCGAGGCAATCACACTTCCCTTCCCCAGGGTGAGCTACGACGAGGCGGTGCAGCGGGTGAACGACGCCGGGGGGGCGATGCAGTACGGCACCGATCTCGGCGGCGGCGATGAGACCCTGCTTTCGCAGCAGTTCGACCGGCCGGTGATGGTGCATCGCTACCCGACCAGCGTGAAGGCGTTCTACATGCAGCCCGACCCGGAGCGGCCGGACCTGGCGCTGTGCGTGGACATGCTCGCGCCCGAGGGGTATGGCGAGATCATCGGCGGCAGCCAGCGCATCCACGACCTGGGCTTGCTGATGCAGCGCATCGAGGAGCACAAGCTCCCGACCGAACCGATCGAGTGGTACCTCGATCTGCGCCGCTTCGGCAGCGTGCCGCACGGCGGCTTCGGCATGGGAATCGAGCGGGTGGTGAGCTGGATTTGCGGCCTCGAGCACGTGCGGGA
>DATNED010000100.1:0-24685 GCA_035553115.1 Terriglobales bacterium
ACTCCGTAGCCGGTATAAAAGCCCGGGGCGTAGATCTGGTGCTGGTACCAGGGTCGCCGCGGCAAGCCGGCGGCATCGAGCAGCTTGCGCTCGCTGGTGTAGAGAAGCTGGTTCAGCTCCGAGCGCTCGTTGGCCGGCTCGCTGTACAAGCTTCCGCTGGCCGCCGCGGCGCTCATCGCCTGGTCATAGTCGCGGGCAGCGTTGCCAAGTTGGCGCACCGATTGTTCCAACGGATGGAAGTCCAAGCTGGGCGCGCCGCTCTGCTGCTTGTATTCACTCTCGACCTCGTCTTGGTACTGCTGGACATTGTCAGCGAAGCCGCCGAACTGCAGCGGCAGCACGTCCGCGTCGGCCAATCGCATTACCGCGGTGCCCATGGTCTGCGCCAAGGCGCGGCCGAAGACGAAGGTGCCGTCGGAGAAGTGGGTGTACCAGTAGAAGTCGTCGTAGACGGAGTGGTAGACGCCGCCGCCGCCGCCCTCGCCGCTGTATCCGAGGTTGGCGCTGGCGATGCCGAGGTGCTGCAAGAAGGGGGAATAATCGGAGCCCGAGCCCAGCGCGCTGATGCGGAGGTCGGGGCCGTCCATGATCGCCGCTTTCTGCTGCGGCGTGCGCGCGGCATCGAGCCGATGCTTCTGGTCTTTTTCCCAAACCGAGGTGCCGGTCTCGGGATCGGTGATGTCGTGTGCGACCAGATTCAAGAAGTGCTGCAGCGTCTGGCTGCCTTCGAGATTCAGGTAGCCTTTGCCGTTGGTGTCGCTGTTGAAGTAGGCGACCGCCTTCTGCTGCAGTTCGGCGGCGTGGGTCTCGGCCCATTCGGTCGAGCCGATCAGCGACGGCTCCTCGCCATCCCAGGCGGCGTAGACGATGGTGCGCTTGGGCCGCCAGCCCTGCTTGAGCAGCACGCCCAAGCTGCGCGCTTCCTCGATCAGCGCCGACTGGCCGCTGAGGGGATCGTCGGCGCCGTTGACCCAGGCATCGAGATGGTTGCCGCGGATGATCCACTGGTCGGGGAACTCGCGGCCGGGAATGGTGGCGATCACGTCGTAGAGGTTGGCGAGGCCCCAGTTGAACTTCAAGGCCAGATGCACTTGCGCAGGGCCAGGACCGACGTGGTAGGTGATCGGCAGCGCGCCCCGCCACGCGTCAGGAGCGACCGGGCCGGCAAGGGATTTCAGCAGCGGCAGGGCGTCGCCGTAGGAGAGCGGCTGGGTGGGGATCTTTTGCAAGTTCGTGACCTGATCAAGCGGCAAGCGCTTGGCACCCGGCACCGATCCCCAGCCTGGCGTCTCGGGGTCGCCGGGGTACAGCTCCATCTCCATTACGCTGCCGCGCTGCACGCCCTGATCCGGGCGGTACGCGCCTTTAGGAAAGACATCGCCTTGGTAGTAGCCGTCGTCGCGCGGGTCGGAATAGATCAAGCACCCCACCGCGCCGTGCTGGTACGCCAGTTTCGGCTTGATGCCGCGCCAGCTCTGCCCGTAGCGCGCGATCACAATGGCTCCTTTCACGCTCACGCCCATCTTCGCCAGTTGGTCGTAGTCGGCCGGGACGCCGTAGTTGACGTAAACCAGCGGAGCGGTCACGTCGCCATCCGATCCGTACATCACCATGGTGGGCAACTGTCCGGCCTGCCCCGAGGTCGGATCTTCGCTGAAGGCGGGCTCTTTCAGCACCGCCTCGTACTTTTCGGGCGACACCAACTCGACTTTGCGCTCGATCGGCGTCGGGTACAGCGTCTGGAATTGCTCGATGTGCGCATCCAGCCCAAAGGAGCGGAATTGCGCGAGCACCCATTCCGCGTCCTGGTGCTGGCGCTCGGTGCCGGCATTATGGGGGTAGGCGCTCAAGTACTGCATGTTTGCGCGGATGTTCTCCGGTTGCGGCAGCGCGCGGAACTTTTGTTCCCAACTTGTCTGGGTTGCGCTGTCTGCGGCCGAGTACCCGAACAGCGCTGGCGCCGGCGCGGCATGCATCGCCATCGTCGCCGCCGCCACTCCCACCACCGCCACGGTGGCGGTTCCCGCCACCCAACGAGATGCAGACATTGGACTTTCCCCCTTCTGGAACAGCAAGAAGGAACAGCATACCCCCAATAAATCCCCGATGGCGAGCTAAGTTCGTTCCCAACAGAATGGTGCGACTTGAAGTCGCACCACCGCAGTTTGCTCCGCTCCGAACTTTGCCGCTACCGCGGATGGATTCTGTTGGCCCTGGGGTTGGGCGGGGCCACTGCTGCCTGTGGTGCGATCGAGCCGCTGTTCCTGCAATACCTTACCGATCTGCTGGTCCGCGCCGGGGGGCGTGCCGTGGAGGGAGGCCGCGCCTTCCCCGCTGCCATGGCCGCGATCGTGCTCCTCGGCGTGGTTCTCGCGTCCCAACGGGGGTTGCAAACCGCAACGAGCGCGGTAGTGAACCGAATCCGCTTCGAATCGAGCTTCGATTTCTCTTCCCGCGTCTTGCGCCAGCTGTATGGACAGCCGCTTGGTTTTCATCAGCAGGGCGGCGCCGGCTATCTCCTCACCCGGGTGGACCGCGGCATCGCGGCCTTGGGCCAATTAATCAGCGACCTGCTGCAATCGCTGCTGCCGAACAGCGTCAATCTGGCGCTGATGCTGGTGCTGCTGCTGCGGATTTCCCCGCGGCTGGCTTGGGTTGCGATCGCGCCAATGCCGGTGTTCCTTTGGGCCACCATGGTCGGCGCCGGCCGGCTCGGCCGGCACGAAGAAGCCGTGCAGGAGGGTTGGAGCCGGCTCTATAGCCGCGTGAGCGAAGTCCTTTGCGGAATCAAGACGGTGAAGTCCCTGACCGGTGAAGAGCGGGAGATCGCCGAGTACAGACGACAGGCGCGCGGCATTTTCCGCCGCTTGTGGAGGCTGGTTCGGGTTGAAGAAGGCTTTGGACAGATCCGTTCGGCAGTTGCGCTGGGCGCGCGGCTGGGCGTTGCCGGCTATGGCTGCGAGCTGGTGCTGGCAGGCGCGTTGACCCCGGGCGCCTGGGTCGCTGCCACCAGCTACGCCGCGCTCCTGTATGGTCCGCTTGCCGGACTTGCCGCAGTCTATGGTTCGATCGCGCGGCAATGGGTGGCCGCGGGCGTGGTGCTGGATTTCTTGGCCGGCGAGCAGTCTGGCGCCACTTCCGTAGCGCCCGCGGCTGCGCCCCTGGCGCCGCTGCGCGGCGAGATCGTCGTGGACCAGGTCCGCTTTGCCTATCCCGCTGCCGACGGCCTCGAGCCGCGCTATGCCCTTGACGCACTGAGTTTCCGCATCGAAGCCGGCGAAACGGTTGCCGTGATTGGTCCCAGCGGAGGCGGCAAGACCACACTCATGGATTTGCTGCTGCGCTTCCACGATCCTTGCGAGGGCCGCATTACGCTCGACGGTCGCGACCTTGCCACCATCGCGCTCGCCGACCTGCGCCGGCAAATGGCGGTGGTCTTGCAGGACCCACTCTTGCTCGCAGGCACCATCGCCGAGAACCTGGCTTATGGCGCGCCCGAACCGGCGCGGATCACCGATGCCAGGCTGCGCGCCGCGCTGCGCGCCGCGCAAGCCGAAGAATTCGTTGCGCGCATGCCCCAGGGTCTCGATACCCGCTTGGGCGAGCGCGGCGCACGCCTCTCGGGCGGCGAGAAGCAGCGCCTCGCGATTGCCCGCGCGCTGCTCCGCGATCCCCGCATCCTCATCCTCGATGAGGCCACCGCCCATCTCGATGCCGCGAGCGAAGAGGCGCTGAACCACGCCTTGCGCGCCTTGATCGCGGGCCGCACGGCGCTGGTGATTTCACATCGTTTGGCCTCGCTGCTTCCCACCGACCGCATTTTCGTGCTGGCCAACGGCCGGCTCCGGGAACAGGGCACGCGCGAAGCGCTGGCCGCGAGCGGCGGCTTTTACGCGCAATGGGCCTACTCGCCTGCGCCCGCCGCCGCCGCATTTTCTGGCGGATGCTGCGCGGGGGCGCGCGGCCGCACGCTCCAGGGGGTTGACAGCCTACCCCTATGGCAGTAGATTGTCTACATGCCAAAGCCCCCACGGTATCAAGGCCGAATCGAGCTGCTGCAAGGCACGCTCGACCTCATCATCTTGCAAACCCTTGCTTGGGGGCCGCGCCACGGCTACGGCATCGCGCAGGCGATTGTGGCGGGCAGCGGAGAGCGTCTGCGGGCCGAGACCGGCTCGCTGTACCCCGCCTTGCATCGACTCGAGCGTCAGGGCTGGATCACCGCGCGCTGGGAGCGGACCGAGAACAAGCAGCGCGCCAAGGTGTACCGGCTGACACCGCGCGGGCGGCGCTCGCTGGCCGGCCAGCGCTCGCGCTGGGCGGAGATCGCCGCCGGCATCGCGGGCGTGCTGCGCGGGCGCTCGGAGGAGATCTAATAATGTCGCTTCGCAAAGAACGCGACCTGCGTGAGGAGTTCGAGTTCCATCGCCGCATGGCCGCCGCCGATCGCGGCCCTTCACTGGGGAATGATGTGCTTGCCGCCGACGTCACCCGCGAGCAGTGGCGCGGGTACCGCTGGCGCTCGCTCGCCGCGAGCCTTCTGCGCGACGTGGAAGCCGCACTGCGCGCCGCCCGCCGCCAGCCCGTCCAGACAGCGTTGGCCCTGCTCGTTCTCGTGCTCGGAATCGGCGGCACAACGGCGTTGTTCAGCATCGTCAACGCGGTGCTGTTGCGCCCGCTTCCCTATGCGCATCCGGACCGCCTCGTCGCCGTCGAACTCCGTGCGGTGAATCGCGGCGGCATGATTTCGCCCTTCGTATCCCTCGATGAGGTCGAGCGCTGGCGCGCGGATGCGCGCACGCTAAGCTCGGTCGGAAGCTTCGTGTTTCTATCCGATCCCGTGCAGGTTGGCGCCCGCGCTCTCGAGCTGCGCGGCATCGCAGCCGATCCCGAGCTGCTGGAAACCCTCGGCGTGCAACCGCTGCTGGGCCGCAACCTTCCCGGCCGCGGCAGCACCGTCAAGAATCCGGTGGCCCTGATCAGCTATCGCCTCTGGCAGGACGCCTTCGCCGGTGACATGGACGTGGTCGGCAAGGGGTTTTCCGTGGATGGCAGCGTCGTCACCGTGATCGGTGTGCTAGCGCGGAATTTTCAATTTCCGCGCTCGGATGCGTCATTCTTCGCCGAGTCGCCCGACTTGATCATTCCGGTGGCGAATATTGCCGATATGTGGGGGCGCTCCAGCGCGCAATGGTTTGCGTTCGGGCGCATGCGTCCTGGCGAGACGCCGGCAAGCGTGCAGCAGGAACTTGCCCAGATTTCCATGGCCGTGAACGCGCGTGGTTTGCAAAGCGTCGAACCTGCGGTAGTGAACCTGCAGGCCGCTACTACGGCTGCCGTGCGACCGATGCTGTTGCTGGTGTTCTTGCTTTCGCTTCTACTGCTCCTCATTGCTTGCGGCAACATCATGAACCTGCTCTTCACCAGCGCTGCCGAGCGCCGACAGGAGTGGGTGGTGCGGCGCGCGCTTGGTGCGACCACGGGCCGTATTGTCGGTCAACTTCTTACCGAATGCGCGGTGCTGGCCCTAATTGCCGGCGCACTGGCACTGCTCGCGGCGCGCGGGTTGTTGCGCACCGCGTTGGCGATTTGGCCGGCGCACCTGCCCGCCTCGGGCCCGGTGGCGCTGAATGCCGCCGCATTCGGATACGCCCTATCCGCGGTCGTCGCGGTGGTGCTGCTGGCAGGCATGCTGCCGGCGTGGCGCGCGAGCCGTGCGCGGGATCTGCGCCCGACACAGGGATCGTCCCCGGGCGCGAACTTGGGCATGCAGCGTACGCTGATGGCGAGCCAAATCGCTCTCGGTTTGGCGCTATTGGCTTGCGCCGGCGTTTTCACACACAGCTTGCTGAACCTCGATGCCGTCCCGAGCGGGTATCGCATCGATCGCACGCTGAGTTTCGGGTTGTCCTACCCTGGCGTTCGCCAGCCTGACTTGCCAGCCATCGAAGCGCGCGTGTTGGCTGCAGTGCGCAGCACGCCGGGCGTGGCTGCGGCTGCCGCGGTCACCAATCCGCCGCCGTCGCCGCGAACCGGCATGTTCGCAGGGGTCGGCACGCCTCGTGGCAACTTTGTGCTCAACCATCAGCTCATCAGCGACGGCTACTTTGATGCCGCCGGCATACCCTTGCTTCGCGGTCGCGACCTCACTCTGCATGACAACGCCGGCGCGCTGCAAGTCGCCGTCATCAATCAAGCCTTGGCCCGGATTGCGTTTCCTGGTCGCGACGCGCTCGGCGCCGCCATCAGCACGTCGCTCGACGGCAACCGCCCGCGCACCGTGGTCGGCATCGTGGCCGACGCCCATGATCGCGGCCCCGCCGTCGTGCCCATGCCGACACTCTATCTCTCCGAACTGCAGATTCCTCGCGGATACGGGGGCATGCTGGTGCGCTTCACCGCCGCGCCGAGCGTGGTGGCGCGCGAGATCCAGCGGCGCATTGCCGCGGTGGATCCAGCCATCCCGGTCAGCGATGTCATGACCACCGCGGCCCGGCTCGACCAGACGCTGGCCTCGCCCCGGTTCTATGCCTGGATCGCACTCGCGTTTGGCGGCGCGGCTCTGCTGTTCGTCGCGCTTGGCTTGTACGCGCTCGTCGCTTATTCCGGCGCGCTTCGGATGCGTGAACTCGCCGTGCGCTCGGCGCTGGGCGCCAGCCGCGGTCGCATTCTCTGGCTGGTGTTGCGCGAGGGCGCGGGTCCGGCACTTGCCGGCGCTGCCGCCGGGTTAGTGCTGGCATTGCTGGCGACCCGTTCGCTGGCTGCGCTCCTGTTCCGTGTCGCGCCCGTCGATGCACCCGCGCTGGCTTGGGTGGCGGCCGCCGTGGTCGCGATACCGCTGCTGGCGAGTTTCCCTGCGGCACTCCGTGCCAGCCGCGTTCCGCCAATGCAGACCCTGCGCGGAGAGTGAGCACCTGCCGCTCCGTCATTCGGGATGCGGCTGTAGGCAATACCGCAGCGGCCGCGCTGGTCTAGGTGCCTCCGGTGGTGAACGGCGCCTTGGCGCCTGAGACCACCTTGAACGTCAGCTCCTTCTCGCAGTAGTCGCACTCCATCTCGAACTTGCGCGTGATCAGGCAGCGCATGTACTCGTCCGGCCCCGGATAAATGTTGTACACACGCTGGCACTCCGGGCATTCCACCGCGAGAATCGAACCGCTCATAGGATGATTTTACTCCCGCTTCCTCGCTCCGCCTTCGAGCGGATGGGCTTGATCGTACACCTCCATCAGCTTGCGGATGTCGGTGTGCGTGTACCGCTGCGTGGTCGCGAGGCTTTGGTGGCCAAGCATCTCTTGGATGGCCCGCAAATCCGCTCCCTCGCCCAGCAGGTGGCTGGCGAAGGCATGCCGCAGCGCGTGCGGATGCAGATCCAGCGGCAAGCCGAAGGCGCGCGCGCTGGCCTTCACGATGCGCGCCACCGATCGCGTGGTCAGCCGCTGCCCGCGCAGGTTCAGGAAAAGCGCGCGCTGCCTGCGGGTCACGCCCGCCAGCGTGCCGCGCTTGGCCAGGTACGCCTGTATCGCGGCGGCCGCCTTGCGCCCGAAGGGCACCAGGCGCTGTTTGCGGCCCTTGCCGGTCACCCGCATGGTCATCTCTTCGAAATTCACATCGCCAAGATCGAGGCCGGTCAGTTCGCCCACCCGAATGCCGCAGCCATAGAGCACCTCGAGCAGCGCATGGTCGCGTTCGGGGAATGCTCCTGCCCCGGGAAGCGGCTCATCCAGCATGCGGTTCACTTGCTCGGTGGTGGGGATCGGCGGCAGCTTCTTTCCAAGCTTGGGCGAGGCGAGCAATCGCGCCGGATTCGACGAAATGTAGCCGCGATCGGCGCAGTACCCCAACAGCGATCGCACCGAGGACAAGTGCCGTGCCACCGTCGTCTTGCCGCAGCCCTGGGCGTACAGCGCAGCCAGGAAGTCGCGGATGCGCGCGGGGGTGAGCGTCTCCAACTCCGATTCCGCCCCGGCGAAGGCCGCAAATTGGCGCAGATCCACGCCATAGTTGCGCAGCGTGTGCGGGCTGGCGTTGCGCTCTGCGCGCAAATGGCCGTCCAGATACTCGGTGATTGCGGCCTGCAAGGTCATGCCGGAATCGCCTCGGTCGCAAATCCTCGCGCGGTGGATAGCCAGGCATCGGCCGCTGCCAGCGCAGCGGCGCATTGCAGGGGATGGCGCCGCGCCCGCTCGCGCTCGGGAATCGCCAATGCCGGCAGCAGATCCATGGTGATGTTGGCCGGCGCGTAGCCCTGAATGGGGCTGCGCGTGATGTAATGCAGCAGCGATCCCAGCGCCGAGGCGCGCGGCGGCGGCTCTGCCGGCTCGCCGAGCGCGGCTGCGGCGGCAAAGCGCCCCGCCAGCAGGCCGGTGGCGATGGCCTCGACGTAGCCTTCAGTGCCGCACAACTGCCCTGCTACAAAAATCGTCGGCTGCGCCCGCAAACGAAGCGCGCCGTCGAGCACCGCCGGTGCGAGCAAGTAGCTGTTGCGGTGCACTTGGCCGTAGCGCAAAAAGCGGGCGTGCTCGAGCGCCGGAATCAGCCGCAGAACTTCGGCCTGGGCCCCGAAACGCAGATGGTTCTGGAACCCGACCAGGTTATAGGAGTCCGCTCGCAGGTTCTCGCGGCGCAATTGCACCGCCGCGTAGGGCTCGCGCCCGGTGCGGGGATCGCGGAGACCTACCGGCTTCATCGGTCCGAACCGCAGCGTGTCGGGCCCGCGCCGTGCCAATTCCTCGAGCGGCAGACAAGCTTCGAAAAAACGCGGTTCCTCAAATGCCCGCAACGGATACGACGCGGCGGCCACGAGCGCGTGGTAAAAGCGCTCATATTCGGCGCGGTCGAGCGGGCAGTTCAGGTAATCATCGTCCCCGCCCTTGCCGTACCGCGATCCCCCGTAGGCGCGCTCGGAATCCACCGACTCGGCCTCGACGATCGGGCTGATGGCATCGTAAAAATAAAGGTGCGATCGCCCGGTCCGCTGCGCCAGCGCTTCGGCCAGCGGCGCCGAGCACAAGGGGCCCGCGGCCAGCACCGTGATCGCGTGCGGCGGCAGCGTGGTCGCCTCCTCGCGCCGAATGCGGATGCGCGGATGCCCGCCCAGCCGCGCTTCAATTGCCGCCGAGAAGCGCTCGCGGTCCACCGCCAGCGCTTGGCCGCCGGGAACCGCCGCGGCGTCCGCGCAGGCCAGCAGCAGCGAGCCCGCGCGGCGCAGCTCCTGTTTCAGCAGCCAGGGGGCGGAGTTCGGCGCTTCCGACTTGAGCGAATTCGAGCATACCAGCTCGCCCAAGGCCGAGGTCTGGTGCGCCGGCGTCGAGACGCGCGGCCGCATCTCCCACAGTTCGACCTCGAGGCCGCGCTGCGCAAGCTGCCAGGCAGCTTCCGGCCCCGCCAGCCCGCCGCCGATCACGCGCACGACCACGGCTAGATCCCCATGATGTGATAGCCGCTGTCCACGAAGATGGTGTCGCCGGTGACGCCGCGCCCCCAATCGCTGAGCAGGAACAGCGCGGTGTCGGCGACTTCCGCCGGATCGGTCGTGCGGCGCAGCGGCGCGCGCTCGGCCACGTGGTCCAGAATCGAGGCAAAGCCCTTGATGGCGCGCGCGGATGCGGTCTTCACCGGCCCCGCCGAGATGGCGTTGACGCGGATGCGCCGCGGCCCCAGCTCGCTCGCCAAGTACCGCACCGAGGATTCGAGCGCCGCCTTGGCCACGCCCATGACGTTGTAATTGGGCACGGCGCGGATGGCCCCCAAATAGCTGAGCGTAACGATGCCGCCCCCTTCGGTCATCAGGGGTGCGGCGTGGTGCGAAACCGTGATCAGCGAATAGGCGCTGACGTCGAGTGCGAGCGCAAAGCCGGCGCGGCTGGTGCTCTCGAAGGCGCGTTCGATATCTTCCTGCTGCGCGAAAGCGATGCTGTGCACCACGCCGTCCAGGCGGATGCCCGCGCCGGCAAGACCGGTAAACAGCGCCTCGACCGAAGCATCTTGGCTGACATCGCAGAGCAGGATTCGGCCCGCGCCCAGGTCGCGGCCCAGATCTTCGACCGACTTCTGGACCCGCTCGGCTTGATAGGTGAGCACCAGTTCGGCGCCCTCGCGATGCAGCGCTTGGGCGATGGCGTAGGCCAGGCTCCAGCGGTTGGCAATCCCCATCACCAGGATGGTTCTTCCTTGCAAAAGCGCCATGCGTTCCCAGTATATTCAAACTATGCGTCTGCGCATTCTCGCCTTGTCCCTCGTCTGCCTGCTCGGAGCGCAGGCTTCCAGCCTTCCGTCCATGCGGAACGCGGCTCTCCGGCCCGCCAATCTCCGCGGCGAGGTGATGATCCTGGTCTACCACAACTTCGGCAAGGATGCCCGTTGGGGACGTTCGTTTCCCAGCTTCGACTCGGATCTTGCCCGTCTTGACGCCGCCGGTTTCCGTCCGGTCACGCTGCGCGAGTACGTCACGGGCAACTTCACCCTGCCCGCCGGCACCACACCGGTGGTGCTGACCTTCGATGACGGTTCGAAATTCCAGGTCCGCTTCACGCCGGACGGCGCGCTCGATCCCGACTGCGCCCTGGCGCATTGGGTCGCTTTCGCCAAGATCCACCCGGATTTTCCGGTGCACGGGACGTTCTTCATCAACCCCGGAACCGATCCCTTCGCGCAACGGGCGTTCGTCAAGAAGAAGCTGGACCTCCTGGCTTCGCTCGGCAGCGAGATCGGCAACCACACCCTCACCCACCCCTACCTCAACAAGATCTCCGATGCCGCCATCAACCGCGAGATCGGCCTCGGCCAGTACGATATTGACCGCTGGCTTCCGGGCTATGACGTGACCAGCTTCGCGCTCCCCTTCGGAATCGCGCCCAGAAACTACCAGCTCGCGGTCGAGTCCTCCTGGACGGGCGCGCCCGCGCCGCACAAGCCCGACGTCACCGTGCGCTGGCACTATGGCGCGGTCGTGCTGGTCGGATCCGGCCCGGCGGGCTCTCCTTATGTGGAGGGCCTCGACACCGCGAAGCTTCCCCGCATTCAAGTCTTCACCCCCGAGTTCGACAAGTGGATGAGCTACTTCGAAAAGCATCCCGGCCGGCGCCTGGTCAGCGACGGCGAGCGCCACGCGCCCGGCAGCCTCCCGCGCGCGCCTTCAAAAACCGCCGCGCCCAAGCTATACTAGGCACTTCTATGGCCTACGTGATTGCCGAGCCCTGCATTGGAGTCAAAGACAGCGCCTGCGTGGACGCTTGCCCGGTGGATTGCATTCACCCCAAGAAAGACGAGACCGAGTTCGAAGGCTCGCAGCAGCTGTTCATTGACCCGGTCGAATGCATTGATTGCGGCGCTTGCGTGCCGGTCTGTCCGGTCTCGGCCATCTTCGCGCTCGACGACCTGCCGGAGCAGTGGAAGGGCTTCGCCGAAAAAAACTCCACCTACTTCGGACGCTAGGCGAAATTCCGCCGCCGCAAATGTTCGGGCGGACGCAGCAGCGTCCGGGCTAGATTGTAGGCAAATAGCGTGAACGCCGCGACTTCGAGCCCCGCCGAAATCGGCAGCCACTCCCACGCCCGCGGCAGCCAGCCCGGATACGCCAGCACCTCACCCAGGACTCGCAGCGCGCATCCGGCCTGCAGCGCCAGCAGCGCGGCCAGCATGAGCCGTGGGCTGTAGAGCGCGCGCATTCCTGAAAATGCCGGCAGCACGCGCGGGCCAATGGTCAGCACCATCCCCGCGATGAATCCCACGGTGAGCGCATGCCGCCCCGCGCCGCCCGCGCCCGTTGCCGCCGGCGCCAGCGATGCCCATAGTTCGAGCCCGGCGGCGATCGCCAGCCAGCCATAGGCGGTTCGCACAAAAACAGGAAAGCTGGCATGAATCCCTTTGGTCTTCGCCGGCTGCACCGCGCGCCGATACGGGCCCAGGCACACTCCGGCGGCCAGCGCGAGGAGCAACCACAGGATTGCGGCCACCACGCCCAGCCCGGCCAGCGTGGCGGCCGCGCCCGCAAGAATCACGACCGCAAGCGCGCGCGGGGCGCGCTCCGGCGCCGCCCGGAACCCGGCAAAAATCGGCAGCCAGCGCGTGCTGAACCCGAGCACGAACGGCACCAGGAACGCCCAGGTCATGAGGCTGATCAGGCGCGCGTCCCAGGCAGCCGGCAGCGCCGGCCCTGTGCCCTGGACTGCGGCCACGACCGCCGCGACGAGGTTGAACGCCAGCACCAGCAGAAAGCCGAATGCGCCGGTGAGGACCAGCAGTATCCATCCCGGCATGCGCGCGCGCGCCTCGCTCGAATCCTTCTCGTGGGCGCGGCGCAGGCTGCTGCGGAAAATCCAGTACGCCGCCAACTCCATCGCCGCCGCAAGCGGCAGCGTCCAGCGCCATCGCCACGCCGTGACGCCTGCAAGCCACCTCAGCGCCACGCCCGCGCTCCAGAGCGCCCAGCACGCCCAGGCCCAGCCCATCGCCACCCGGCTGCCGCTTTGGCGGGTCAGCGAATGAAAGCCAATCCCCAGGATGAAGCTCCCCACCCAGCCGAAGACTTCCGCATGTCCGTGGGCTTGCAGCCAGGCCGGCGAGACCGCCAGGCTGGCGTGGCGCTGGCTAATGCCGAGGAGATTCCAGAGTCCGAGAAAGCTCCCTGGACCCAGCAGGAACACCAGCCCGGACGCCAGAAACGCCATCAGCAGCCGCGACAAGCTGCGCTCATAAGCGGCCGTGTCGCCGGCCGTGTCGCCCAGCACGGGCAAGCGGCTGTCAGCCACGGGCATTCTTGTTCCGTTCCAGCTCAAGCGCGCGCGGAAACAGCATGTTGTTCTCAAGGTGCACGTGTTGGTGCAGGTCGCGCTCGAAGGCTTCAAGCCCCCGGTAGAGCGCGCGGAAGGTGGCGCAGGCGTCGGGCGGAGGCGTGTAGTCAGCGCTCGCCCGCCGCATCTCGGCCAAGTCGCGGCCGGAGTGCTCATGCTCGGCCACCATCATCGCCACCGGCTGCGCGATGGTTGTGAAGCACTGCGCCGCCGGCCTCGCATCTGCGCGCGGCTCAGCTAACCGATTGATCGCTGGAAAGAGAATCAGCTCCTCTTTCGCCATGTGCTGCGCCAGTTCGGATGCCATGGCTTGAAAGCAGTGCCGAATCTCGAGCAGCTCCGCGTGGCGCTCCCCATGGGCTGCCACCACCTTGTCGAGCCAACGCTCGAGGTTGGGCAGCTCGCGCCGCACGTAGGCGTGGTGGCTTCCGATGATGTGCTGGATGATCTCCGCCAACGGTTGCGACTGCCAGTGCTGGTCCGAAGGCGCCGGCAGCGTCTGCCCGAACTCGAGAGCCGCCAGCACCTCCTGCTCGTCCAGCCCCTTGTTGGCGCACGCGGCGTGCAGCGTCTGCTTCCCGCCGCAGCAAAAATCCAGCCCGACGCGCTCAAACACCCCGGCTGCGCCGGGCACTTCAACGGCCAGCTCGCCCAAGCTGCGGCTGGCGGATAAGGTGGTTGATGTCATGATAATCGTCCTCCTCATCCAGTGTTGCGGGCGCGCTGCGGGCGCGCTATGACTTTGGTCACACTTCCAGTTCCGACTCGCGGCGCAAGCCCTCGCGGTCCACGATCTCAATCGCGCGCGTTCGCAGGCGGATGAACCCTTCGGCCTGGAACCGGCTCAAATTCCGCGAGACCACTTCCCGCACCGTTCCCAAATCCAGCGCCATCTCCTGGTGCGTGTCCGACACCAGCGGCGGCCCGCATCCGGGTCGGGAGTGTTCCAGCAGCAGGCGCGCCAAGCGCTGGCGCACTCCGCCGAAAGTCACCGCCTCGAGCAGCCCGACCAGGCTTCTCAGCCGGCGGCCAAACACGGCCAGCGCCGCCAGTGCGACTTGCGGATGCTCCAGGCAGGTGGCCAGGAACTCTTTCCGGCCCAGGAAAATCGCCTCCACCACCGTGGCCGCCTGCACCGAGGCCGGATACGGACCGCCATCCACCAGCGGCACCTCGGCGACGGTGGCAGGCGCGTTCTCCGTGTGTATGGTCAGCTCGCGGCCGGCGGGCGAAATCTTGAAGATCCGAACCGTGCCGGCGGCGATCACAAACACCCCGGCGCAATCCTCGCCCTCGCGAAATAGCTCCGCGCCAGCCTCGTACCGGCAGCTTCGGGCGTGGCCCGCAAGCGCCGCCAGCGCGGGAGCGGTCAGGCCGGCGAACATCGGCACCTGGGCCAGCACATGCGCGGCGGCTTTGCTCTGTTCAGATTCCATGATTCATTGTGACCGGCGTTACAGAAGGAATACAATCGTCCCCAGAACATCACGCAGGAGAGAACCTCATGACTTCGGCCCATTCCGATGGCGCACCCGCGCGCCGCGGCCTTCTGGTCTCATCCGCCTGGATTCAGGCCGGCGCAGTGGTGGTGGTGTTCGGGTTCTTCGTGCTGGGCCTGCTCGCCTACCGCACCTACACCGCCGAGCCGCCGATTCCGGCCCGCGTCACCGCGCCCGGCGACGTTGTGCTGTTCACCGGCAGCGACATCACCGCCGGGCAGCAAGTCTTCCTCAAAAACGGATTGATGGAATACGGCTCGATCTTCGGCCACGGCGCCTACCTCGGCCCCGATTACACCGCCGACTACCTTCATCGCGCCGCGCTTTCGGTCGAGAAGGCCTATGGCGGGCCGGATTCCGGCCGTGCCCACGCGCTCACGGTGCAAGATTTCAAATCCAACCGCTACGACCCCGGCACCGGCACGCTTGCGTTCTCTGGAGCCCAGGCAGCGGCGTTCCGCCAACTGGAGATGTACTACGCGCAATATTTCGCCGATCCGACCTCTGCCCACGGCCTGCGGCCGGGTGCGATCACGGCACCCGAGGATCTTCACCAGATTACCGCCTTCTTCGCTTGGACCGCGTGGGCTGCAGCGGCCAATCGCCCGAAGGAGGTGTACTCCTATACCAACAACTGGCCGCCCGAGCCTCTCGTGGACAACGCGCCCACCGCCAATACCCTGGTCTGGAGCGTGCTCTCGCTCATCGCGCTGCTGGGCGGCATCGGGCTGCTGTTCGGCGCATTCGGACGCTGGAGCTTCCTGGGCTGGCATGGGCGCGAGGAGCGCTCGATTGCGTTCCTGCCTCCCGACTCGGTTCATCTCACGCCCGCGCAGCGAGCCTGCGCCTGGTTCTTTTTCACCATGGCGGCGCTCTTTCTGCTGCAGGCGCTGCTGGGCGGCGCCACCCAGCACTACCGCGCCGACTTGACCAGTTTCTTCGGCATTGATTTGGGCCGCTGGCTGCCCTACAACATCGTGCGCACCTGGCATGTGCAGTTGGCCATCTTCTGGGTGGCGGTATCCTTCTTGGCTGCGGGCATTTTCCTCACCCCCCTGATTGCCGGCCGCGAGCCCAAGCGTCAGCATTGGCTCGCGTACGGCTTGCTCGGCGCGCTCGTCTTCGTGGTCGTCGGCAGCCTGCTCGGGGAATATGCCGGCGTGATGGGGTGGCTCGGCCACCTCTGGCGCTTGTTCGGCGACCAGGGCTTCGAATATCTCGATCTCGGACGCTTCTGGCAGGCGCTGCTGAGCTTGGGCCTGCTGGCCTGGGTCATGATCCTGTGGCGCGGCATGCGCACCCGCCTCGCCAGCGACCACTGGGGCAACATGCCCTGGCTGTTTTTCTTCTCCGCCCTCTCGCTGCCCGCCTTCTACGCCGTCGGCTTGATCGCCCAGCCCAACTCCAACTTCACTACCGCCGACTTCTGGCGCTTCTGGGTGGTGCACCTCTGGGTCGAGGATTTCCTCGAGCTCTTCACCACCATCATGGTCGCCTACCTTTTCGTTCTCCTCGGGGTCGTGCGCGAAAAGATTGCCTTGCGCGTCATCTACCTCGACCTGATTTTGTATTCCGCCGGCGGCGTGATCGGCACCATGCACCACCTCTATTTTTCCGGTGAACCAGCCGAGCATATGGCGCTGGGCGCGTTCTTCTCCGCCTTCGAGGTCATCCCGCTGACCTTCCTCACGCTCGAGGCGTGGAGCTTCCTCCAGCTCGGCGCGCGCCAGCATGGATCCCAGCGCCGGCCCTTCCCCCATTTGTGGGCAGTGATGTTTCTGGTCGCGGTCGGATTCTGGAATTTCCTCGGCGCCGGCATCTTCGGCTTCCTCGTCAACCTTCCGATCGTCTCCTATTACGAGATCGGCACGGGCCTTACCGCGAACCACGCCCACGCGGCCATGATGGGGGTGTACGGCATGCTCGCCGCGGGGCTGGCGCTGTTCTGCATCCGCTACATGATCCCCGAGCGGCTCTGGTCCGACCGCGCCGCCAAGGTCAGCTTCTGGTCGCTCAACATCGGCCTGGCCTGGATGGTCTTCGCCACGCTATTCCCCCTCGGCATCTCGCAGCTCTATGAATCGGTGAGCGCGGGGTACGTCCAGGCGCGCTCGCTCAAGTTCCTGGGTTCGCCCGTCAACCGGACGCTCGAGTGGATGCGACTGCCCGGGGACGCGCTGTTCATTCTCGGCGGCGTGCTGCCGCTGCTCTACTTATGCTGGCTGGCCGTGCGGCACGGGCGGGCCGGCGATGCCGCTCCCCAGGGCGAGGCGATCGAGCATGGGCTCTTCACCGAAGACCCGGTGGCTTGGGAACAAGCCGAGGCTTGATGCTGCCTGGTACCCTGCCGGCCACCGCCTGGCTTTCTGCCGCCTACGCCGCCCTCCTCGCCGCCACCGCCGCCGCCTTGGAGTGGACCGCCCGCCGTGTGCACCGGCGCGCGGAGTCATACAAGACCGCCGGCTTTTCCTACGAGCGCGAGCACGACCGCTGGCGCTGTCCCACCGGCAATCTGCTCCACCGCCGCTCTGCCGATCATCACCGTGCCCGCGTGATCTACCGCGCGCCCGCGCACCTTTGCAACGGCTGCTCGCTCAAGCACCAATGCACCGACTCCGATCAAGGCCGAACCCTGGTGATCGCTCCCGAGGCCTGGGTGGGTTCCACCATGGAGCGTTTCCATCGCGGCCTCTCGCTCGCGCTCCTGCTGTTGGCCGAATTGGTTCTTGCCGCCGGATACTGGCTCCGCCCCAACTGGCTCCCCATGGTTCTCCTGCTCGCGCTCGGTGCGGTCGCGCTCCGCATCGCACAACGATTTTTCCAGGCTGGCTCGCAACTATAATCCCTGCATGGCGCTGGTTGTCCTGCTGCGTGGCGTGAACGTCGGCGGGCACCGCCGCCTCCGCCCCAGCCTGCTTGCGCGCGAGTTGCGCCGCTTCGATGTGGTCAACATTGGCGCGGCCGGCACGCTGGTCGTTCGCAAGCCCGGCCCCATGTCGGTGTTTCGCGCGGCTCTGGCGGCCAAGCTCCCCTTTCAAGCCGAAACCGTGCTGTGCACCGGCCCGGAGTTCCTCCGCGCCGTCGCCGCCCATCCCTTTGGCCCTGAAGCGCCGCCGCCGGGAGAGACGCGCTTCGTAACCATCGTTTCCAAGCCATCGCCGCTCCGCCAAGTGCCGCCGTTCCAGTTCCCGGCGCAAGGGGAATGGCTCGTCCGCGTGCTTGCCGCACGCGGAGCCCCGGGCCAGGCAACAGTCCGCTTTCTCTTCGGGGCCTATCGCCGGCACATGAAGACGATCGGTTTCCTTGGCAAGCTCGACCGGCTCTGCGACGTTCCGGTCACCACCCGCAACTGGAACACGGTGCAGGCTGTGGTACGGGCGCTTAGCGGTACTTGAAACTCAAATGCACGGCGCGCTGCCCGCGGATGCGCACCCAAAGAAACCGCCCCACGCTGGCCAGCCGAATTTGCCGCGCCTCGGCATAGCGGGCATATTGCCGCACCGTGCCCGCGATCTCATGCGAATCGGTGATGCGGTCAAACGCCACGTCCTGCACCTGATCGGGCTCGGGCAGCGCGCGCATCTGCTCGAATACCGCATCCAGCGCGGAGTCGGTTACGATGCAGCTCTCGGTCTTGCATTCGAAGATCTCCGAAAGCGCCTCGAGCGCGCTGAATTCGACCGCCTGGGTGAAGCCGACATAGAGCTTGCGCGGCTGGGCGGCGAAATGAAGCGGTAGCATCCGCAGCGCCTCCAGCAGCGTTAGCGGCATCCACGACCGGACCTGCCGCCAGCCTTGCGACTGCGCCAGCGGAAACGTCGGCCGCGCCCATTGCAGCGCCACCGCCGTGGCCACGGCGTCTTCGCCCACTGCGCCTTGCCGCACCAGCCATTCTCCCACGCGGCCGCCGCGGGCATTGTGGGCCTCGAGCGCCAGCTTGAGCTGCGACTGGTCAATCAGCCCGCGCGAGAGCAGCGTCAGCCCAATCGGAATTCGATGCGGACGCATCGGTCCCGGCGCGGGCTCGTGGAGAATCCCTGCCGCCAGTCTCTGGAATGCGGTCTCGAAGCATTCCGGCGAACAGCACCATCCCTGTTGCAGTTGGATGCGCGAGGGCAGCTTGCACCACGCGCGCAAGCCGCTGCGCTCGGTGCAATTGAGGTTGAGACAGGCCCAGCGCTGCCGCAGCGATTGGAAGCCTTGCGTCCACTCCTGCCAACGGCTGGCGCCGAAGCCTGCCAGGCGCTCGGCGCCCAGATCGGGAACGGGATTCGGAAGCGAAAGAACGGGAGCGGGGTTCCGGGTCATGGTTCGGTCCTGTTATCGCGCAGCGCTTGCGGCCTCGGCGCCCGCCATGGCGGCCACGCGCTCGCGTCGCTGCACCAGGCGATTGACACGCAGGCCGTAATTGCCGTCCACCACCACCACCTCTCCCCAGGCGATGGTCTTGCCTCCCACCAGCAACTCGACCGGATCGTCAATGTGCCGATCCAGCTCCAGCACCGAGCCCGGCGAAAGGTCTGCCACATCGTGCAGCAGCATGTGCCGGCCGCCGAATCGCAGGGTCACGTCGAGCTCGACGTCGAGCAGCATGTCCAACTTCGAGGCGTCGCCGCGGCCGCCGGTCGGCTCGGGCATGGAGTTCGGGAACGCCGAAGGGTTCATGCGTTGGCGCAGGCGCTCGCGCAGGCTGGCCTCGAGCGCCAACTCCAGCTCGAGCTCGATGCCGCCGGCATTCCGATACAGCAGCGGGCGGCTGCGCTCCTTGCTCTCGACCAGGCGCCGCAGCGGGCCCACATGAACGAGTTGATAGGTCACCTCGCCCCAGCCGGCCGCCTTCAGCCCGGCCGCGGCCACGGTCATCAGCCGTCCAATTACTTCGCGTAATGCGTTGCGCTCGTTTTCGTCGAGCGGGTCCTTGCCCGGTTCGGCATCGGCGGGCAAAGGCGGCAGAAGCAAGTGCGCCCAAGCGCGGGCAGCGGCGCGGGTGAGCTTGATCTGCTGGCTGCCGCCCAGCGCTCCGCTCAGCTCAAGATGAGCCACCATGTCGAGCGCCTGCGTGGGCAGGCCGGCGGGCGCTTCTTCCTTCTTCCAAGAGTTGTCGCCGGCGAGGCCCTGCACCACATCGAGCGCGGCGTCGCCCCAGACTTCCAGGTACCCGCGCGTCGGCAGCGACGGCCCCTCTTTGGCGGGCGCCGCGGCAATATCGGCGGGCTGTTCGTTCTCGGCCATTTACAATCCTCCCTCGGGTTTCTCCACGCGGGGCTCCGACTGGATCAGCGCCGCGCGCGCATGTTGGTGGCGAATCGCCTGCGCGCGGAAAGCCGGCCGGCCGGCAACCTTGAGCAGCCCCGGCTTGTCGGCTGCGTGCGGAAATGTCATTACGTGCCCGGGCCGCATTTCGACCAGTTCGCGAATGCGCACCGGAAACGGCGGCAGCGCCAGCTCGACCTCGAAACGCGCGCCCATGAGCTTGTGCTGCAGCCGCGGACGAACGTCGGGATCCTCTTGCCGGTGGTGATACGTCCACGATTCCGAGAGCTTGCGCAGCAGCCCGGTGGAAACCACCGCCGGGAAGGCCACATTCACGGTCCCCGAAAGGCCCGAAAGGCGCAGCTCGAAGCCCAGCGCCAGGACCTTTTCGTGCGCCGGCATCAACCGCAGGATCTGTGCCATCGGCTGACGCCGCTCGAAGCCGAATTGCAGCTCGAGCAGCGGCTGCCACACTTGCTGCAGTTCGCGCACCATCACCACCACGATGCTCTCGAGAATCTGTTCCTCGATTTCGGTTACGTCGCTGCCGTCGCGTGCTGCGCTGCCGTTGCCCCCCAGCACCAGGTCAATCATCGGATACGCAAGCTTGAGATCCACCTGCAGCGCCGCGCTCACGCCGACCGGAAGGATCCCAATCGCCGCCACGTAGCTGATCTCGGGCAGCCGCTGGGTGAATTCGCCGAATCCCAATTGCTCGATCGCGACCATGCTGACCTCGAGCTGCGTGCGCAAGTACGCGCCCAGCACGTGCCCCAGATTGCGGGCAAAACCCTCATGCAGGCCGCCCACGGCGCGACCCTGTTCGCGCGTGATCTGTCCGGCCTGGCGGAAGTCGCAGCGGATCAAATCGCGGGTGCGATGGTCCGACCCGGCCTTCGCGCCGCGCGCGGAGCGGAACAATACGTCAATTTCGTCTTGGCTGAGGCTGCGCTCCATTTCCGTGATCCCCTCAGTGGGCCAGCGCCGAAGCGGTGATGCTCGTCCGCGCGGGTGGGTGGGCCGGGCATTGCGCCGTCGCGCTGGACGGCGGGCGCGGCGTCGTCGGTGTCGTCGGCCGCAGCGCGCTCCGGAGGCGCAGCCGCAGCTTGGTCAGCAGCGCGCTGTGGATCTGCGAAATGCGCGACTCGCCGATGCCGAGCACCGCGCCGACTTCCTTCATCGTGAGCTCTTCAAAGTAGTACAGGCTGAGGATTTGCTGGTCGCGCTCCGGCAGTTCGCCGATCAAGCGGGTCAGCAGCGCCTTGCTCTCCCCTTGCGCGCAAAGCGTGAACGGATCGGGGTCGGGGCTGACTGCGCTCTCGATTGGCGGCGTCGCGTCTTCGTCAGCGCGGCCGAGGTCCATCTCCAGGCCGTCGAGCGCCGCCAGGAGGCGGTGGTAATCCGCCGGCGCCATCGAGAGGGCCGAGCAAATCTCCTCTTCCGTCGGGGCGCGCCGCAACTTCTCCTGCAGTTCCGCGATCGCCTGCCGAAGTTCGCGGCCTTGGCGGCGCAGCTCGCGCGGGCTCCAGTCGAGCGCGCGCAGACTGTCGAGGATCGCCCCGCGAATGCGGAAGCGGGCGTAGGTCGCCAGTTGCGCGTTGCGCGTGGGGTCGTATTTGTGCAGCGCGTCGATCAGTCCCACCACGCCCGCCTGCACCAGGTCCTCGAGCAGGACCTGCTGCGGCAGGCGTTCATGGATGCGGCGGGCGATGTAGCGCACGTGCGGCAAGTGCTCGAGCAGCAGGCGCTCGCGCTCGGCGGCATCCAGCGGATGCGGGGCATCGTAGGGGGAGGAAGCGGAGGCTTGGGCGGCGGCAGACATATCAGGACACCATTCCCAGCGAGTGGACTTGCGTCTTGGACGGAATCTCTCCCGGCGACACCACGTTCAGCCGCGGCCAACTGGCCTCGAGCATGCGCCGCAGGTAAAAGCGCGCCGGCGAGCTGCACAACAGCACTTGCGGCGTGCCCGCTGCCGGGTCGTAGGCGAACCGCCGCAGCCCCTCGAGCACGCGCCGCATGATGCTGGTGTGCGCCGCCGGCGCGGTCGAGGAGGCGTCGAAGCTGCGGGCCAACTCGTCCTCGAGCGGCGCAGCCAGGGTGATCACTTGCAGCGAGCCATCCGTGCTCAGCATCGGTTGCACCAGCGCCCGGCCCAGCGCTTGGCGTGCCGCCTCGACCATCGCCACCGGGCCCTTCTTCTGCCCGGCGGCCTCGATCAAGGCCTCCAAAATCGTAGGTAAGTCGCGGATGGACACGTGCTCTCTTAGAAGTTGCTGAAGTATTCTTTGCAGCTCACCCAAACTCAGCAATTTGGGGACCAATTCCTCGATCAGTTTCGGCTGGCTGTCATTCATCGCGTCCAGCAGGCGCTGAGTCTCTTGTCTTGTCAGCAATTCGTGCGCATTCTGCCGGATCAGCTCGGCGATGTGGGTCGCCATCACCGCCGTCTGGTCCACCACGGCGTAGCCGTCCGCCAAAGCCTGCTCCTGCAGCCCGGGCGCGATCCAGCGCGCCGCCACGCCAAACGCCGGCTCGCGGGTCTCCTTGCCGTCCAACGGCGGCGCGTTCAGGCCGCTGTGGATGGCGAGCAAATGGCTCTGGTACGTTTCAAATCGCCCCACCTCGACCCCGCGCAGCGAAAGCACGTACTCGCGCGGTTGAAGCTGGAGGTTGTCGGTGATATGGATCGAGGGGATGATGAACCCCAGCTGCAGCGCCAGCTGCTTGCGCAGCGCCCGCACCCGCGGCAGCAGCTTCCCGCCTTGCGCCTCATCCACCAGCGGCACCAGCGCGTAGCCGACTTCCAGCGCCAGCGGCTCGACCTTGAGCAAGGGTTCGAGCGCTTCGGTCGAGGCCGTGCTGGCCGCGGCCACCGCGGCCGGGGTGGGAGCGTCCTGCTTCTTCTGCATCCGCATCGCCCCGTACGCCAGCACGCCGCCCAGCGCCAGGAACGAGAATTTCGGCAGCCCCGGCATCAGCGCCATCGCGGCCAGCGCGCCGGCCGCGATCCACAGCGCCCGCGGGCGGGCGAACAGCTGCACGCCCAAGTCCGTGCCCAGCGTTTGCTCCGAACTGGCGCGGGTGATGACGATCGCGCCCGCGACCGATACCAACAGCGACGGAATCATCGTCGCCAGCCCGTCGCCGACCGTCAGGATGGTGTAGGTCTTCAGCGCCTCGACCATCGCCATTCCCTGCTGGAACACGCCGATCAGGAAGCCGGCGATGATGTTGATCGCTGTGATCAAGATGGTCGCCATGGCATCGCGCTGGTTGAAGCGCGCCGCGCCGTCCATCGCGCCGTAGAACTCCGCTTCGCGCGCGATGCTCTCGCGCCGCTGCCGCGCCTGCACTTCGTTGATCAATCCGGCGTTCAGGTCGGCGTCAATCGCCATCTGCTTGCCGGGCAGGGCATCCAACGTGAAGCGGGCCGTGACCTCTGCCGTGCGCACCGCGCCATGGCTTACCACCAGGTACTGGATGGCGATCAAGGCTAGGAACAGCACAAAGCCGACAACGTAGTTGCCGCCCACCACGAATTGGCCAAAGGCCTCGATCACGTGCCCGGCGGCATCCACGCCTTGGGCGCCGTGCAGCAAAATGCGCCGGCTGCTGGCCAGGTTGAGCGAAAGCCGGAATAGCGTCAGCAGCAGCAACAGGCTGGGAAAAACGGAGAACTGCACCGGCTTGAGAATCTGCACCGCGACCAGCAGCACCAGCATCGAGCAGGCGATGCTGACCGTCAGCAGCAGGTCCACCGCGACCCCAGGCACCGGCACCAGCATCAGGAATACGAGGCCGACGGCGGCGATCGGCAGGCTCCAGTCCATGCCCGATATCGCTTGCGGCGCTTGCGGCGCGGCGGGTTCGGAACTGGGTGCGGCGCGTAGTGCTTTGGTGGCGGGCGCAGCCATGGCGTCTGCGGGTGCCAATGCAATCGCAGCGCCACTTGCGCGGCCGAGGAGATTAAAAGCGGCTAAGAAACGCGGCCCGGCCAGCCGGGCACCGCCGCTGGCCCTACGCGGTCGTGAGCAGCGCCTTGAAGCCGTAGTCCATGTGCAGCTGGATGTGGCAATGGAACAGCGACAAACCCGGCTGGTCGGCGGTGAAGTCGACCGCGGCGCGCCCGTAGGTGGGGACGGCCACTGTGTCTTTGACAACGCCTGCGGTCGGGCGGCCGTAGATTTCGGCGATCTCGAAGCTGTGCCGGTGCAGGTGCAGCGGATGGCTGTCGTCGGTGCGGTTGTGGAAGACGAGGCGGTGGCGCTGGCCGGCCGCCAGCTTCAGTTCGCCCTCGTGCGGGTAGGGCTTGCCGTTGACCGTGAACTGGTTGAATTTCCCCGCGCCGCGTGGAATCTTTTCGAAGACCAGATCCAGCGTTTTCGCCGGCGCCGCGGCACCCGGCGCCGCCGCGCGGCCGAAGCGGGTGTAATCCCATACCAGCGAGCGCGGAGGGGCCCAGGTCGGCTGTTGCGTCTGCCCGGCATACTCGATGATCACCCCCAGCCCGGCATTGCGGATGTCATCCTGGGGCGCGCCCAGAATCCACACCCCCGGCTGGTTCATCTCGACGTAGCAATCCACCCGCTCGCCCGGCCCCAGCATCAACAAATCCACCGCTTGCGGCGTCGGCACCGCGTTGCCGTCGAGCGCGATCACCTGGAACTGGTGCCCGGGCAAAGCCAAGTGCCGAATCTCGATGGCCGAAGCATTGAGCACATGCAGCAGCAGCCTCTGCCCCGGCCGCACCCGCAGCGGCTCGCCCGCGCCCAGCGCCTTGTCGTTGATCGAATAAATGCCCGCACCGATCTCCAGGCCGTCGGGTCGCGTGTCGAGCACCGCCGGTTTTTCCGGCTGTGGGGTCGAGGGATCGAGGTCGTCGGTGTCCACCATCTGGGTGGTGAAGAACGGCTCCCAATCGCGCAGCGCCAAGAAGAGTTCTTGGTCGAAATGCCCGGCCTGGAATGGGCTGCTGGGCCCCTCGACCATCAGGAACCCGAATTGGCCGGTGTAGCTGCCGCGATGGAGGTCGTCCATCGCCATGGTGTGGGTGTGGTACCAGCGCGTGCCCGCGGGCCGCGGCGTGAAGGTGTAGCGCCGGCGCCCATGCGGAGGCACCGCGGGCGTGCCTTCTTC
>DATNED010000101.1:0-4765 GCA_035553115.1 Terriglobales bacterium
GCTCTGCGGATGGTTCTGCAGCAGAAAGCCGACCAGCCCCTCGCGCAGTTGGCAACGCAGGTCGAAGGCGGCGCCGGCGTTGGGCGCGTCCACCAACGCGCGCAGCACGAGGGTGTGCTCTTTCGCGTCGGTGACTTGCAGCGCGCACACCTGCCCGCCCCAAAGCGGATTGCCGTGCGCCAGCCGCTCCAGTTCGCCGCGCACCGCCCCCACCGGCACGGTGTAATCCACCTCCAGCATCACCGTGCCCAGCAGCCGCGTCGTGGTGCGCGTCCAGTTCTCGAACGGATGCTCAATGAAATACGTCAGCGGCAGCACGATCCGCCGCAAATCCCAGATCCGCACCACCACGTAGGTCGAGGTGATCTCCTCGATCCATCCCGATTCCCCCTCCACCACCACCTGGTCCTCGAGCCGGATCGGCTGCGTCAGCGCAATCTGCACCCCCGCCACCAGGTTCGCCAGCGTCGGCCGCATCGCCATGCCGATCACCAATCCGGCGATCCCGGCCGAGGCCAGCATGCTGGCCCCGATCGTCCGCGCGGCGGGAAACGTCAGCAGCATCGCCGCCAGCGTCAGGATCACCACCACCACCGTCACCACCCGCCGCAGCACCTGCACCTGCGTGCGGATGGCGCGCGCGGAGAGATTGTCGGCCACCTCCACCGGATGCCGCGCCGCAATCAAATCCGCCAGCACCGCCGTCGAAAGGATCACGCACCACGCGCCGCCGGCGATCAGTCCCAGGCTGACCAGGTGCTCCAGCCCCTGCCGGAACTCCGGCGTCAGCGGCACCCCCGGCAGCACCATCAGGATCGCAGCCAGCGGCAGCAGCCACCGCGACGCCCGGCGTCCGTGCCGCTCCAGCGAGGCCTCGACCACGTGCCCCGGCCGCCTCGCCATCCGCCGCAGCAGCGCAAATACGGTCGCGTGGATCAGCAGCCCCGCCCCGATGGCCGCGAGGATCATCGCCGCGGCCACGGCGGCCTGCCCCCACGGGCTCGCTGCCCAAGCCAGGAAATCGTGCATGGCCCATTATTGCCAATTGCCGCCCCGACCTTGGCCGAGGCCGCTCTGCGCGCGGGGAAGAATTTGTGGTGGCCAGGGACGGAATTGAACCGCCGACACGCGGATTTTCAGTCCGCTGCTCTACCAACTGAGCTACCTGGCCATCTTGTTGAATTGGCGCGCTGGAACAAACGCCCGCTTCGGCCGCGCCAAAACCGCCTTCCGGACCTGTCCGCCGCTCCACCGCCTGCAACCGATGCTGTGGGGCGAGATGGGCGCAGCGACACGTCATGGCAACGGTCCGGTGACCCATCAATTCTTGCACGGTTCGGAGGTATACGCCAACCATCGCCAGACGGCCGGCAACGGTGCGCCGGCGGCAGTGCCAGGTGAAATCCTTCACGCCGGACCGGCGCGCGGGTGCCGCAGGGCGATGGCCTCGCTCGCGGCATCGCGGAGGGCCGGGCTGTTGTAATGGAATCCATTACAGTGTAATATCCTGTCATGGCTACCGCTACCGCAAGGAAATCAAGGGTGTATACCATCAGTCTGCCGCTCGAACTTGCCCAGAAGGCAGAGGCGCTGGCCCAAAGGGACAGCCGCACCATGAGCGAACTGTTCCGGGAAGCCTTTCGCACGTACTCTGCACAGCAGGCGCGGCGGGCACTGGGCGAGTTGGGCGAATATGCGGAAGGACGCAACCCCAAAGGCTACACCGAGGCCGATGTGCCCCGGCTCATCCATCAGGTGCGTGCCGAGAAGCTGCGCCGCCGCCGGATAAAGTCGAACGGGTGATTGTCGTAATCGACACAAACGTCTGGATTTCCGCGCTTCAGTTTGCGAAACGTCGCGGCACGCCGACCCTGGCGCTCGAAAAAGCGATGAGCGAGGACGTGATTGCAAGCTGCGATGAGGACCTCATTTCTGACGGTGCGCGTGTGCTTCCATGTAGCTGCGCAACACGGCATTGATGCGCGTCAGATGGCCTCGGCCTTGGCTGCGAAACCAAGTCAGGATATCGGGATCGAGGCGCAAATGGACCGATTCCTTCCTCTGGGGCAGCACCAGGCGCGCCTGCGCCCAGTCGGGACGGATCACGTTGGAATCCGGGTCGGACGCGACCGCTCGTTCGATGTCGTCGTCGCGAAGCGCGCGAACACGCCGCCAGTCCGTCTTGCCCTTACGAGCCGAGGCCAATCGCTTTGTCATATTCCTGCCGCTCACGTCGCCGTGCCCTTCCTCCCTGCCGGCATCCCGGCTTGCCTCCGCACCAGTCGGTTCAAAGGAGGCGCAGGAACTCTTCCTCGCTGAGCCCCGCTTGTTTCAGAATGCGGTGCTTCAAGAGGCTCGGCGGAACATCGCCGCTGTGCACCGGAATCGTGACGCGACGTTCCGGGTGGTCGGGATGAAGCAGCCGCGCATGGCTGCCGGCCTGGTGGTGGACGTAGAACCCCGCGCGAAGGAGCGCAGCGACCACCTCCTTCGCTTTGAGCACTGGGAGGCGCGCCATGCGGTCACTGCTAGAGCGTGACGGCAACCCGCTCAGTGGTCACGGCGGAAATGTCTTCTGGGATGGCCTCGCCGGTCCTCAGCGCGCTTTCAAGGAAGCAACGGATGGCGTCCTTCGCCATGCCGCGGGCCTCTTCCAGTGTGGCGCCAAACGTCGCGATTTCCGGAATCGCGGGCACCACGACGCTATAGCCGCCTTCCTGTAACGGCTCGAATACGACGGTGTAGCCGTACTCCGTGGCGGGTTGCTTATGCGGCATATCGCGGGGGTCGCGCCGCTCCGTACCGTCGGCAAAAACGGCGCGAAGGGCTGCGAAATTCGGAATGGGCAGGACGCGCCAGTGGCGCGTCCTGCGCCCCCGGGAAACAATGGAGGCGCGGCCCCGGCGAAGCGCAGCGCCGGCCTGGGGCCAGGAGCCCCCAAAACGGCGCGAGCAGGCCGCCCGCGCTTTCCCAGCGGCGCGGCCGCATAAGCGGGACGCGCGGCGTTGCCGCGCTGGGGCCCGCGCCAAAAATGCGGGTCGTGATCACGAATGCTTTTTCATTGTACCGCCGGGAGGTGGCGCGTCAAGGTACGCCGGAGGCGCAAGTTGGGCCTCTGCTGTCCAACTAATCGTTGGGCCGGTCGCGCGGCGCTCCTTCACCCAGCTGCCCAGCCGCTCTGCCCCGGGCATCAGACCTATCAGATTCACCGGAGGTCCTTTCGTCATGCATCGCAGCATCCTTCTCTCCTTCATCGTGGCCGGCCTTGCTGCCGGTGCCTGGGCGCAGTCCGGCACCTCCGACCTCCAGCGCTCCGAGCTCTCCGCCCAAGTGACCGGCGTCTTCACTCGCAGCACCAACAACACCCCCACCACGCACCTCGCCACCAACTCCGCCGGCCTGCTCGTCGGCTACCGGGTGCACCTCAATTCCTGGCAAGCCCTCGAAGTCGAGTACGGATACACCCGCAACGGCCAAAGCTACTTCACCCCTGCCACCGCCGGCGGCGCTCCCGCGGCCAACAACCTGATCCAAGCCAACATGCAGGAGGGTGTCGTGAACGAGGTCGTCACCACGCCGCGCCTCTTGGGATTCTTGCAGCCGTTCATCCTGGGCGGTGGCGGCATCGTGAACTTCCATCCCCGCGGCACCTCCGCCATCGCCGCCAAAACGCAAACCCGGGGCGCGATCAACTACGGCTTCGGCATGGATTTCCACCTCTTCCATATCGGCGCCCGCGCCGAGTACCAGGGCCTGATCTTCAAGGTCCCCGACTTCAAGAATCCACTCCTCGCCGTCAACAAATACACCCACGTGGCCCAGCCCTCGGTCGGCCTCATCCTCACCTTCTAGCCGGCACGCGGTGACCCTCCAGGCTCGCCACCAGCGCCTCCACGTCCGTCGCCTGCGTCCGGTAGTTGGTGATGCAGGCACGGATGGCCGGTCCCTGCGGCAGCCGCACCGATGATATCCACGCCTCGCCCGACTCGACCACCGCGCGCACCGTGGCCTCGATGTCGGTCTCCGGCCGCGCCAGGCACGCCAGCGGCAGCGGCGTCCGGTTCACCACGCGCCAGCCTGCGGCTTCAGCGGCGCTTCGCAGCAGATCGCCCATCGCCACCTGATGCCGCAATGCCGCCTCGTACCCCGCCCACCCCGCCGCCGCCAGCGAAAGAAACAGCTTCAAGCCGATGAACCGCCGCGACCACTGCATCGAATGCGCAAACGGATCCTCCAGCGCATCCGAAACCCCCGCCCCATCGCGCGGCATATAATCCGCCGCCACCGAGAACGTGCGCTCGAGTATGCCCGCATGCCGCGCCAGCAGCATCCCCGCCGCCATCGGCACCGACAGCGATTTGTGCGCGTCGAAAGTGATCGAGTCCGCCCGCTCGATGCCGTCGAGCACCCGCCGCAGCTCCGGTACCAGGGCCGCCATCCCGCCCCAGGCCGCATCCGCATGCAGCCAAACCCGCTCCTCCGCCGCCACCTCGGCCAACTCCGCGATCGCATCCGCCACGCCCGTTCCGGTCGTGCCCAGGGTCGCCACCACCATCAGCGGACGCACTCCCGCAGCCCGGTCCGCCCGGATTTCCCGCGCCACCGCCTCCGCCGGCATCTTCAGCTCCTCGTCCACCGCCAGCGCCCGCACGCACTCGGTGCCCAGGCCGCACAGCCGCGCTGCCTTCTTCACCGAGTCATGCGCCAGCGCGGAGACATAGATCGCCGGTGCCTGGGGCAGCGCCCGCGCCCCGCCGCGCCCGTA
>DATNED010000102.1:0-10045 GCA_035553115.1 Terriglobales bacterium
CGGATCCACCAGGTGGCGTAGGTCGAGAACTTGTAGCCGCGGCGGTACTCGAACTTGTCCACCGCCTTCATCAGGCCGATGTTCCCCTCTTGGATCAGATCGAGGAACTGCAACCCGCGGTTGGTGTATTTCTTGGCGATCGAGACCACCAGGCGCAGGTTGGCCTCGATCAGCTCGCGCTTGGCGGACTCCGCCTCGTGGTCGCCGATCATGATGGTGCCGCGGGTGGCGCGGAGCACCGCGGCGGAGGCATCGGCGCTGGCTTCGAGCGAGGTGTATTGGTCCCGAATCTGGCGCTGCTCGCGCTTCAGTTCCTTGATGGCCTCGGTGCCGCGCGTGGCCTCGAGCTTGCGCTCGATGCGGGTGAGGTGGGCTTCGAGCGGGCGGAGCTGATCCACCACGCGGAACAGCCGGTCGGTGAGGCGCTTGCGCGCCACCACGGTGAAGCCCAGGCCCCGGATCATGCGCGAAAGCTCGGCCTGCGCCCGCGCCAACTGGTACGCGGCGCGGCGGTGCTCGGGGGTCTTGCGCGCCACCCCATCGAGTTTCTCCTGCAACTGGCGGACGCGCTTGTAGAGGCCGGAGATCTGCTCCATTTGCCCCAGCATCTCGCGGGTTCGCTTCTGCAGGACCTCTTCGGAGATCTCGTCCTCTTCCACGTCCACCGTGACCATCTCTTTGATCCCGCGCTCGCCGCGGCGCAGTTCCTCGCCCTCGGCAAGAATCTCCTGGATCACGATCGCGGCGCGCGAGAGAGCCTTGAGCACCCGCACCTGGCCGCGTTCAATGCGTTTGGCGATTTCCACTTCGCCCTCGCGCGTGAGCAGCGGCACCGTTCCCATCTCGCGCAAATACATGCGCACCGGATCGTTGGTCTTCTCCAGAGCGCCGGGGGTGAGATCGAGATCGGCCTCCTCGTCCTCGAGGCCTGCGCGCTCGCCTTCTTCCCGCTCCGCGCTCCGGTCGTCAATCGGCTCGACCCCGGGCCGGCGGCCGAAGCTGGTCAGGACCTCGTCGAGATCGTCGCTGGAGTGGAGATCGTTGGGCAGCATCTCGCCCGACTCCTCGTCCGGACGGAATGCGCGCTGCTTCTTGCCGACCTGCACCAGCTTCGTAATCTCGTCAAATTTGTCGTCGAGGGCCAAGCGATCTCCTTGCGGGCAAACCTTTATTTTACAGCAGGATTATCAGGAAAAACAGAAGCCGCCGCAACCACGGCAGCATCCACCCCTAAAGGGGTAGATGAGCCGGAAGGGCTAGAAGTTTCTAGGAGTTGCGGCGGCGGGCGTCGAGAGCGGACTTTTCGCGCAGCAGGCTTTCGAGTTGGACGCGGTCGGAGGCGGCTGAGGCCGCTTGGATGCGCCTTTGCAGGTCGCGGGAGGCGTCGCTGGCACGGCGGCGGCGCAGGGCGTCCAAAGCCGCCTCCTTGTCGGGGGACATCGTTTCCATCATGGCTTCGGCTACCAGCCGGCGGTCGGATTCGGGCAGGTCCTCAGACCACTCCGCGCCGGAGCGGAGGGCTTCGAATATGGGGGCCGAGGCCAGGCCCGCGAGCAGCCTCTCGACGTCAAAGGCGCGCTCGAGCGCTGCATGGGAGGATTCGTCGTCGAGCCAGACGCGAAGCAGGACACGCTCGGCGGGCAAAAGGCTGACCGCTTGTTCGGCGGCCTTGATGCCGGTGTCCGGAAGCTGAGCGCGGCGCTCGCGGGCGGCGCGCAGCAGCTCCTGGCTGATGAGGGGCTGCTCGATCCCAAGCTGGGCGGCGAGGTTCTCGGCCATGCTCTGGCGCAGGATCGGGTCTTGAACGTGGCTGAGGTAGGGGAGGATGTGGTTGACGGCAGCAAGCTTGCCTTCGCCGCGCCGAAGGTCGAACTGTCCGCGCGTGCGCTCGGCGAGGTAATCGAAGAACGACCGGCTGGACTTGAGCGCCTCGGCGTAGGCTTCCCTGCCCTGGCGCTGAAGGAACAAGTCGGGATCGAGGCCGCCTTCGAGCTGGACAACCCGCATCTGGAAGCCCTCCTCGAGCAGCAGCGCGATCGAGCGCTCGGCCGCGTTGGCGCCGGCAGCGTCGGGATCGAAATTGATCGCGACTTTCTTGTTGACGCGGCCCAGCGGGCGGAGCTGGGCTGAGGTCAGCGCGGTGCCGCAGGTCGCGACCACGTTGGCGAAGCCGGAGGAGGAGACGCGGATGCAGTCGAAGTATCCCTCGACCAGGATGGTGTAGCCGAGGTCGCGGATGGGCGCGCGCGCTTGGTCGAGGTTGTAGAGGACGCGGCCCTTGGTGTAGAGCGGATGCTCGGGCGAATTGAGGTACTTGGGGGTGCGGGCGTCCGTTGCGAGCGCCCGGCCGCCGAAGGCGATGGGGCGGGCGCGCTCGTCATGGATCGGGAAGATCAACCGGTGGCGGAAGCGGTCATAAAGATCGGCCCATGCCAGCTGGGCCGGAGCGGCGGATGCGGGCTCGTTGGCGGCGCGCTCGGCGGATTGGCGGCGGAGCTGGCAAAGACCGGCGCGCATGGCGAGCTGGGGCGGGAAACGATGCTGCTCCAGCCATTGTGAAAGCCCGCGGCCGTGCTCGGGGGCATAGCCCAGGTGAAATTGGCCGGCAAGCGGCGGCGGGATGCTGCGGGATTGCAGATACGCCCGGGCCTCGACCCCCTCGCGCCCGGCCAGGGCACTTTCGAAATATTCCCGGGCCGAAAGGTGGATGCGGAGGAGGTCGGCGCGCTCGGGGCTGTCATCGGGGGCGGCGTGGCTGGGTACCGGGACCCCAAGGCGCTCGGCGACCTGTTCCACCGCCTCCGGAAAGCTGATCTGCTTGAGGGCCATCAGGAACTGGAAAACGTCGCCGTGGGCATGACAGCCGAAGCAGTAATAGAAGCGTTTGGCGGCGTGGACGTGGAGGGAAGCGGTCTTCTCCCCGTGGAACGGGCAGAGGCCGACGTAACCGTTCCCGCCGGGGCGAAGGGGGACGAACTCGCCGATGATCTTGCCGATGTCGGCACGGGCCTTGAGCTCGTTGGAAAACTCTGACATGACGCGGCTGCTATTATGAGGGATACGAACGTCCGCGCTGCGGGCACACAGCATGCCCCTCATCCGTTTATTGGCGGATCCGGAAGATGAGACCCTCCCGCCCCCGCCGCCGATGCTGCGGGGGGCGGAGTTCCCCATTGACGATCTGCTGCTCGAGCTCCACCAAGAGCGGCGGCGCAGGAAGCGCCAACAGGCCGCCTTTCTCTCGGTCATCGGGCACCTGTGCCTGCTGCTGTTGATTCTGCTTGCGCCGCGCATTCCGTTTCTTTCCGTGGTGCGGCCGCCGGTGATCGTCGAGAAGCCGCAGCCGCAGCAGCAGCTCACCTATCTCGAGCTCCCGCCGGATCTGATCACTAAGAAGAAGCCGCCGGCGCCGCCGCCGGTGATCAGCAACCGCGACCGGCACTTCGATCAACCGGTGAAGCCGAAAGATTCGATTTCTGCGCCCGTCACCCGGCCCGCGCCCAAGCCGGTGCCCGCCACGCCGCCGCCGGGCCCGGTCGCGTCGCAACCCCCCGCGCCGGCGCAGCCGGCGGCACCGCCCCCCGCGGCGACCAAGGCGCCCGAGCCTGCGCCGCAACCGGCCAAGGACAACGGGCTGAAACTGGAGGATATTCCGAAGCCGGTGGCCAATCCCAAATTGCGCTTCGATGTCGGGGCCGCGGACTCGGTGCAGCGTGCAATGCAGGCTGCCGCGCGCGATCGGACGGCGCACGGTCAGGGCGTGACCGAAACGAATCCGCTGCCGCCGCGGGCGAGCGGATCGGGATCGAGCGCGCCCGGACAGACGGGCGCGGGCGTCCAGATCTTGACCGACACACAGGGCGTGGATTTCGATTCCTACCTGAGGCGGGTGGTCGAGATCGTGCGGCGGAATTGGTACGCGGTGATGCCCGAGACGGTGTACCTCGGAACCCAGGGGAAGGTGGTCGTCGTCTTCAATATCAACGCCAACGGAACCGTGCCGGGGCTGCGCCCGGTGAGCTTGTCGGGGACCGCGTCACTCGACGAGGCGGCCGAGGCGTCCATCAAGGCGTCGAACCCCTTCCCGCCGCTCCCGGCGCAATTCCACGGGCCCTTCATCACGCTGCAGTTTTCGTTCTATTACAACCTCGAACCGCCAAATTGAGCCTATTCCAGGGCGAAGAGCGAAAGGTGGCCCTGGCCCAGGAAGGCGAGGAGGCTGTGCTCGAGGCGGGTGGCGAAGGAATGGAAGCCGAGTTCAACCTGGGCCTCGCCGACCAGCTTCAGGTCGCTGGTGCGCCACACGCGCAGGAGGTTGAAGTTGGCTTCGGCGTCCTCCTTCATGCAGAGGAAATACTCCGACCCCAAGCCGAACTCGAACACCGGAAGGGTGTTGGATTCGAGCGAGAGCAGGTTGGCCTCGACGCCGGTTTCTACGTCAATCAAGGAGACGTGGCGCTCGTTGTTCTTGAAGTCCACCATCTCCACCGCAAGCAGCTTGCCATCCGGTGAGAGCGCGTGGACGCCGGCGCCGATGCCGAGGTCCACGTTGTTCCTCACTTTCCCCTGCGCGTCGAGAGTGATGAGGCGGAATTTGCGGAAGACCAAATCCGCGCCCTCCACTTGCTGCACCGCGCCTGCGGCCTCGCGTCCGAAGCAGACATAGCCGTACGGCGCGCAGGCGACGCCGCGGATCTGGAGGTCCGGGACCGGCAGCGGCGGCAGATCGCGGCGCGGGTCGAGTTCCGCGCCCGCGAGCGCTGCCCCCGCATTCCAGCGCAGCGCGCCGGCGTCGGTGAAGGCGCAGGCCTCGATCGGGCGTTCGGCGGCGGCGGTCCAAATCGGCGCCCCGCCGGTGGCGGCAAACACGCCGAGCGAGCCGCGGGTGGCGGGGTGGTTGTCGGCGACGTTGGCGGCGGCGAGATGCCGGCCGTCGGGGCTGTAGCGCAGCTGGGCCAGGAAGTCGGGAAAGTCAAACTCGGCGCGGGGCGCGCCGCTTTCGGCGTCGTAACTACGGAAACGCTTGTGGCCGAGCGCGATTTCATCGCCTGCGGGCGAAATGGCGAGGCGGGTGAGGAGATACTCCTCGACCGGGAAGGTGCGAATGGGTTCAAGCTTGATCATTTCTTGCGAGCAACCGCGACGCCGTCGCGCAGGGGAAGGATCACAGGCTCGAGGCGGGCATCGCCATAGAGGGCACGGTTGAAATCGAGGATGGCCGCGGTCTCGGGGTCTTGCGGTGGCGCGGCGACCTTGCCGCTCCAGAGCACGTTGTCGGCGACCAAAAGGCCGCCGGAGCGAAGGCGCGGCACGGCTTGCCGCAGGGCTTCCGGATATTGGATCTTGTCGAGATCGCAAAAGATGATGTCCAAGTCGCCGCTGGTGCGGGCGAGCATGTTCAGCGCCTCGCCCTCGAGCACGTGGACGCGCTTCTGCACGCCGGCACGGAGGAAGTACCCCGCGGCCTCGGCGCAGTTGGCCGGGCTCGAGTCGGTGTAGAAAACCTCGCCCTGCGGTCCCACCGCGTCCGCCCACCAGATCGTCGAGTAGCCGATGGCGGAGCCCAGCTCGAAGATGCGGCGCGCGCCGGTGAGGGTTGCGAGCAAGTGGAACACGCGAGCGACCGCCGGACCGACGATGGGGATCTTGCGCAGCCGGGCTTGCTCCTCCATCTCCAGCAGCACCGGGCCGCTCGGCGGCAGCAGGCCGTAGACATAGGCTTCGACTTCGGGGGCGACGATCACAGCGTTTGTCCTGGACGCATCTCCACCACTTCGCACTGGACGCCGAGCGTCTTCAGCTGCCGGAGCAATTCGATGGGGGTGCCGGTGAGCATCGGCCACGTGCCGTAGTGCATCGGTATCACGCTCTCGACGCCGAGGAGCCTGCAAGAGTGGGCCGCGCCCAGCGGGCCCATGGTGAACCAGTCGCCGATCGGGAGGATGGCGAGGGTGGGATGGTAGAGCTCGCGAATCAAAGCCATGTCGGCGAATACGTCGGTGTCGCCGGCACAGTAGACCGTGAGGCCCTCGGCGAATTTGATCACGAGGCCGGCCGGATCTCCGGTATAGATGGCAGCGCCCGCCTCATCCTCCGCGCTGCTGGAATGGGCGGCGTGGACCATCGAGACCTTCGCGCCGGCGATCTCCACCGTGCCGCCCATGTTGAACTTCATCAACTGGTCGGCGGCCACGCCCAGTTTCTGCAGGTACATGCCGAGCTCGATGATGCAAACGACCGTGGCCTTCGAGCGTTGGGCCAGGGGCACCGCGTCGCTGATGTGGTCACTGTGGCCGTGGGTGAGCAGAATGGCGTCGGCTTGGGAGGGGCTCTTTTCATCCCCCGGGCATGCGGGGTTGGGGGTAAGGAACGGATCGAGGTAGAAGATCTTGCCGGCGGATTCGAAGCGGAAGGTTGCGTGGCCGAGCCAGGTGATTCGTACGCCATGGGTATTCATGAATGCTCCAGGGTTAAGGGTCAGCTGAGGTAAAGGCCGCCGTTGATGGAAAGGGTTTCGCCCGTGATGTAGCTGGCGGCATCGCTGGCGAGGAACCGGACCGCAGCGGCAACCTCCTCAGGGTTGCCGATCCGGCCCATGGGGATGCGGGCGAGAAGCGATTCAGCCACTTTTTCGCCTAGGCCGGCGGTCATGGCGGTGGAAATGAAGCCCGGGGCGACGGCGTTGACCGTGATGCTGCGCGAGGCGACCTCGAGGGCCAGCGACTTGGTGAGGCCGGTGAGGCCCGCCTTGGCGGCCACGTAATTGGCCTGGCCCGGGTTGCCGGACAGCGCGACCACGCTGGTGATGTTGATGATCCGTCCCCAGCGCTGGCGCACCATGCCGGGAAGCACGGCTTGCGCGGCCACGAACGCGGCGGTGAGGTTGGTGGCCAGGACCGCGTCCCAGTCGTCGCGCTTCATGCGCAGCGCGAGCTGGTCGCGGGTGATGCCGGCGTTGTTGACCAGAATGTCGAGCGAACCGAAGTGGGCCTGCGCGGCTTGGATGCCGGCGCGAATCTCGGATTCAACCGCGACGTCCATGGACACCGCCAAGGCTTGGCCCCCGGCGGCGGCGATTTCGGCGGCGAGCGCGTCGAGCTTCTCCCGGCTGCGGGCGGCGAGCGCGACGCGGATGCCGTCGCTGGCGAGGGCGAGGGCGATGGCGCGGCCAATGCCCTGCGAGGCACCGGTGACGAGGGCGGCGCGAGTGCTCATGCTTCCTTCAAAACCTCGACCGCCTTGGCCAGCGTGGCCGAATCTTCGACGTTGAGGCAGTTGGCCGTGCGCTCGATGCGTTTGAGCAATCCGGCCAGAACGCGGCCGGGGCCGACCTCCACAAAATGGGTGACGCCGCGCGCCAGCAGCTCGCGCATCGAGCGCTCCCACTGCACCGGCGCGGTGATTTGGCGGATGAGCCCGTCGCGCGCCTCTTCGGCACCTTCGATGAGCTCGGCATCCACGTTGGTGACCAGCGGCATCGAGAGCTCGCAGAAGAGCGTGTTCCAGAGATCCCACTGCAACGACTCTTGCGCCGGGGCCATGAGCGCGCAGTGGAAGGGAGCGCTGACGGCGAGCGGGATGGACTTGCCGCCGCGCTCCGCGGCGAGAGCGCAGGCGCGCTCGACCGCGGCGCGCGCGCCCGCGATGACGACCTGGCCGGGAGCGTTGAAATTAGCGGGTGAGCAAACCTCGCCCTGGGCTGCGTCCGCGCACAGGGCGGCGATGGCTTCGGCTGGCATGCCCAGAATGGCCGCCATGGCGCCCGCCCCTGCGGGGACGGCCTCCTGCATCAGCTCGCCGCGGCGGCGGACCGTCTTGACCGCATCCTTGAAGTCCATGCCGGCGGCGGCTACGAGCGCCGAGTACTCTCCCAGGCTGTGGCCGGCGACGTATTCGGGCTCCACGCCGTGCTCGGCCAAAACGCGGGCGGCTGCAATCGAGACCGTCAGGATCGCGGGCTGGGTGTTGGCGGTGAGCTTGAGCCGCTCCTCCGGCCCCTCGAAGCAAAGCTGGGAGAGGGGCTCGCCCAACGCCTGGTCGGCGGCGGCGAAAATGGCCGCGGCAGCGGGGAAATGGGCGGCGAGATCGTGACCCATGCCGGGGTACTGCGAGCCCTGGCCGGGGAACAAGAAGGCGATTTTAGCCATGCGATGAGAGAGGGGAATCGGCCGCCGGCGCGGGAACGGGGATGCGGCTGATTTCGGTTTCGATCTGCTGGTTGACTTCGTGGCTGGCGGATTCGGCGGCCACGCGAATGGCGTTCTTGATCGCCTTGGCGTTGCTGCGGCCATGGCAGATGATCACCGAACCGCGCACGCCCAGCAGCGGCGCACCGCCATATTCGCTGTAATCGAGACGCTTCTTGAAGGCGGCGAAGGCAGGGCGCGAGAGCCAGTAGCCCAGCCGCGATTGCCAGCTGCCGGCCAGCAGCTCGCGCAGCAAGCCGCGCACGGTCTCGACCAGTCCTTCGCTGATCTTGAGCGCGACGTTGCCGACGAAGCCGTCGCAGACGATCACGTCCACCGTGCCGTTGTAGAGGTCGCGCCCCTCGACGTTGCCGATGAAGTTGATGGGCAGGCGCTTGAGCAGAACGAACGCTTCGCGCGTGAGATCGTTGCCCTTGATATCTTCTTCGCCGATCGAAAGCAGTCCCACGCGCGGCGCGCCCTCCTGCTGCGCCCCCAGGATGACGCGGTAATAGATCTCGCCCATGATGGCGAACTGCTCCAGGTGTTCCGGGCGGCAGTCCACGTTGGCGCCGACGTCAATCAGGATGGCGGCGCGGCCGCCCGCGGTGGGCACGACCGTGGCCAGGGCCGGGCGCTGAACCCCAGCAAGGCTGCCCAGCATAAGTTTGCTGGTGGCCATGATCGCGCCGGTGTTGCCGGCGCTGACCAGGCCCACCGCGCGTCCCGACTTCACCAGTCGGGCGCAGACGTGGACCGAGGAGTCGCGCTTGGTGCGGACCGCGCGCACCGCCTTGTCATCCATGGTGATGACTTCGCTCGCGGGAACGATCTCGACCCGTGCGCGGTCGGCGGCGGGATAAGCGGAAAGCGCGCGCTCCAGCGGCTCCTGCAGGCCGACCAAGAGCAGATTGAGATCGAAGTCGCGGACCGCCTCGATGGCGCCTTCGACTTCAGGCGCAGGAGCGGTATCACTGCCCATGGCGTCAAGGGCGATGGTGATGGGGGCCTGACGATCCATTCAATTGTTCGGGCGAGACGTCGGCCGTCTCCGCCCAACGCTACTTCTCTTTGACTTCGAAGACTTCGCGGTCCTTATAGTAGCCGCATTTCGCGCAGGCGCGGTGCGGGAGCTTGCGCTCGTGGCAATTGGGGCACTCGGACTGGGCCGAAGGGCTGAGGAAATCATGCGCGCGGCGGGTCGAGGTGCGCTGCTTGGAGTGGCGTCGTTTGGGATTGGGCATGGGAAAAACTCAGGTCAGGACTTGCGCAGCGAGCGCAGCGCGCTCCACCGATCGTCGGCCGGAGGCGGGCAGGCACAGGGGCCTTGGTTGAGGTTGGCGCCGCAGTGGGCGCATAGGCCGCGGCAGTCGGGGCGGCAGAGCGGCTGCATGGGCATGGCGAGCAGGACTTGCTCGCGCGCGACCTCGCCCACGTCCACCCCGGCTCCGGCGAAGAAGCCGACTTCAGTGTCGCCCGTGTGGATTTCAACTTCGGCGCTGTCGCCCAGCACCGATTCGGGTTGGTAGAGCAGGTCCACGTCGCGATCCACCGCCATGGGAATCGCCTCCAGGCAGCGGGAACAGGCCGGGGCGATGTCGCCGTGGAGATGGCCCTGAAGGCGCATCCCCTCGCCCGCAAGGCGGGCTTCGCCCTTGAAGCGCAGCTCGCCCGAGATTTCGGGGAGCGTCGCCAGCTCGCCCTGGTCCTTGGCCGCCGACCAGTGCAGATCGAAGGGGACGGGATGGAGCCGCAGCTCTTGAACTTCGATGGTCATGATAATGGTGGGCGCCATAGGACTCGAACCTATGACCTCCGCCGTGTGAAGGCGGCGCTCTAACCAACTGAGCTAGGCGCCC
>DATNED010000103.1:0-8644 GCA_035553115.1 Terriglobales bacterium
TCCGTCGGGGTCCTTTGCAGTGACCGCGCCGGCTCCGTTGGTTCCGTTCGCGAGCGGACCAAGCGTCTGCAGCGGCGCGGTGGTGGGCGTAGAGGCAAACCAGCCGTCCGGTTGATTCGCAGAGCCGATCTGGCTGTAGTACGAGGTCGAACGGTGATCATTCGGGTTGCTGTCCTCGATGCAGGAGACGCCGGTCGGGTCGGTCACGCCCTGGCTCTCGCCAACCGCCGTGAGCGCCAACTGGTGGTGCGCGCCGTCGGCAGTCTGGAGAACAAAATTCGACGCCACCGCACAAGTGAAATTCGGATAGTTGCCCGGATCAGGCGTCTGGTCGGCAAGGGAGAAGGTCAAAAGCGGCGCGGTGTAGCTCCAGCCGTCGCTCGCCAGCAGGGTCGCCTGCTGCCCGCCGGCGAGGTTTTCGAGGTAGTTCGACGCCGAGCTTTCGTAGGCGATCGCGAAGCGCGGGGTGAGTTGGAGGCCGGGCGGCAGCGGCAGATCGTAGCGCAAGCTGAGCTGTCCGTTGGCCGGGTTCACCGATTCCTGAAGCGCGCCGTGCCTCGAGGCCACCAGCGCGTGGCCGGGCTCCTTCGGCGCCGGCGACGTGCTATCGGCCACCGCCGGCATGGGCGAGCCCTGCTGCGCCCACGCGGCCGTTGCGGGCAACAGTCCGATCGAACCCAACAGGAACACGCGACGCAGTATTGTCCTCAAACTTCGACCTCCTGGCATGTGACTAGAGATTGCCAGAAGGTGACCGGGTTACACAAGAAATTTCCACTATTCTTTTCGTTGTAACAATTTTGTGACAATTCAACATAATCCTGTCGCGCGGGTCGCGCCGCTTTGCCCGCGGGGCAAAAGGCGCGACCCCCGCGTCTCGCACTCGGGACATCAAAGCATCCAAAATTCCCCGGGACGCGGCGAGTTGCGGATTCTCAGCGGCGCTCGGCGACCGAGGCGACGGTGACAGCGACCGGGACGGGCGCGTTCAGGGCTGCATCCACCTCTTGCCAGAAGCCGCGGAAGGCGGCGTAGTCGGCGGGCTCGATCCGGCGAGCGGTCTGGCTCACCTCGGAGTGCACGCTGAGCGCGCCCCCGGAGCAGGTGCTCGCGATGGCGAGATCGCCGTAGGTGCTGGCGCGATGCAGAACCGGGACCGGACCCGCGCTGCAGGAAGCTTGATCGAGCGTCCAGGTCTCGTCCGTGCGCCAGCACAGAGGCAGCTCCAACGGCGTTTCGCGCACGGCCTGAAAGGCGAGCAAGCGCGCGTAGTGGCGCTCGATCCAGGCCGCGGTGGGAGCGGATGCCTGCGGAATGCGCGCGCGGAAGGCGATCGCAACTGTATCCGCGGGGGGCGCGACGCCGGTGACCGCGACCGACTCGACGGCGACATCGGAGAAGTAGGTATCGAGCCAGCGCTGGAGTTGCCGGCGCTGGTTGGCGACATCGGCATAATCCTGGCGCAGGCCGGGGGCATCCGCACCGCTGACGACGATTGTGCCCGAGGCCTCGACCGAGCCGTCGCCCACAGGAGTGAGGCGGACAGTGCGGCGGGTCCAATTGGCCGATGCGGCGGCGGCGGGCACACGGACGAGCTCGCGCTGCCCGGCACGGACAATGAGCGCGAGGCTGTTCTGGTCGGAGCTGGGCAACTCGTCGGCGAGGTACCCCGGCGCGGTGGTGTCAATCCATTGCCGGGTGAGGGGAACGTAGACCAAGGCATGATCGAACGCGGCCATGGTGGCGGGGACGCCGCCGTCGCCGCGCGGCGGCGCGAGCTGGCCCATGGCGGTGGTGCGCACCAGCGCCAGATCGGCCTCGACGCCGGCAGCGCGCAGCCAAGTCGCCAACAGCAGCGCGCCGTCTTTGCAGTCGCCCTGGCCGCGCTGGAAGACCGCGTCCACCGGCGCGGGAACGTAGGCGTGGACTCCGCGCTCATCGCCGCGATAGGAGAGGCGGGGCGCCAAGTAGCGCCAAATTCGGGCCACGGTGGCGCGCGCGGCATCCGCATTCCCGGGCCGCTGGAGCGCCGCGCTGCCGGCGATATCGAGCCAGCGATGCGCGACCGCCGGCTGCAACTGGGCGCGGCGGGCGAGCAAGTTCGAGTACCAGCCGGCCAGCGCCGCCCAGGAGTCGAAGCCCGAGACCTGCACGAAGGGGGAGCGATCGGTGATGGAAGGGCCGTCGGGCGAGCTGAAAATAGCCGGCAGGGCGCCGGTTTGCCATTCCCAGAGATACTGCCCATCGGCCGCGCGGCTGCGGGTTGCAGGCGCGACGCCCACCGCACTGGAGGTCAACGCAGACGCAGCGGCGACCACATAGCGGGAATGCAGGGTGGGAAAGCTGTCGCGGAACGCGAACAAGTTGCCGAGGTACTGCCCTTCAAGCGGACGCCAATCGTGGCTCGCATCGGGAAGGAGCAAGTAGAGCACGCTGACGCGGTCGCCGGCGCGGAGCTTCGGCAGGCCCACGCGCCGGGGCTGATTGCCGCTGGCGCCAGGGCGCAAGTCGCCGAGATCCTGACCGGAGATGGCCGTTGCCGCGCCCGACTCGGGCCCGGCGCGCAGCACTTGCGCCGAGCAAAGCTGGAATTGGTTGCGGGCGCTGTCGTACCACAGGTCGTCGAGCGCGAAGAAATCCGCCGCGGCGTTGTCCCGCAGTTGGAAGACGCGTTGCACCACGCTGGCGGACAGGCCGTTGGGCAGCACCTGCTCGAAGCGAAGGTGATAGAGCTCGACCGCGCCCTGGCCCGGAAACACTGAAGCATCGTCACGCAACTGCGAGGCGTCCGCCAGGTAGGGCGCAGCCTCGCGCAACAGCTCGGCGGTGGTGGGATTCGCAGGCGCGCTGGGCGGCAGCGGCAGGGGCGCACGGCGGGCGCCGGGAACGCTGGCGCCGACCGAACAGGCCAGCAGGCAGACCGCGAGCGCAGACAGGCAAGTTGGGCGACGAAGTGGCATTTCGGCGCGAGCTCCTGAAGCGAGTTCAGTCTGCGCCAGCCCGCGCCGGGGTTCTATCGGCGATTCGCCCTAGGTTTGCGTGGAGCGGGGCGGGGCGATACGGGGCGTCTGGAAGTGGACTCAAAAAGCCGCAGGCAGGCACTCCGGTCCTGCGCCGTGGGGCTTATCCTGGTGTCCAAGCCCCATGCGAGACGGTCGGGAAAGGCACGGCCACTTTTTGCGGGGCTGCGCCGCGTCGCGCACTGCTGTCGCTGCGCAGGCGCGACCGCGGCCTCCCGTTGGTCGGCCTCCCCTCTCCTCCGTGGTCGGTCGAGGCGAGGTGGCCGAGATTCGCTTCCCGGCAGCGGGGCGGGACCGCAGGCGGGACCCCGCCCCTCGACCTCGGGCTTGCCGCGTGCGGCAACTCGGTCGCTGCCGCGACGAGACGGTCGGGAAAGGCCGGTTCACCATTCTTGAGACCACTTCTGGAGTGCTCCTGGGTCGGGCGCGAATCCTCATCCGTGCTGCGCACAGGCATCGAGCCACGCTGCGGTTCGCGCCCTCCCTGCGTCCTAGCCAGCCACCCCGTCTCGCCCCTTCCCGAGAATCGCTTCCCGGCAGGGGCCCGCCGTTCCGAATTACGACCACCCCAGCCGACAGGTCAACTGGGGGCCCCGGTTCGCGGGCCTGGCCCTGCGATCTTCCCGCCCAGCTGTGGCAACGCAGGGCGGGCTTGCCCCGACCTGTGGGGCAGCTCGGGCCCTGCCGCCGGCGGATCAGGCGGGGGTGGCGGGAGAGGCGGCGGAGGGTGGTGAGCCGGGAAGGAAGCGAACCTTCAACCTATGGCGGTGCTCGCACGCGGCGCGGTAGCGGCGTTGCGGGGCGTTCGGGATGCGTCAGCTATGCGCGCAGGCCAGTCTGCCCGTGCGCGCATCCGCTGACGAGCTCGCGGAGTTGGCCCACCGGCATCTGAGGCAATTCCCGTTCGATATCGCCCTTTCCGGTTTCCAGCGCACTCATCCGGCATAGGCGTAACGGGCCGCGATGGACGGTGGCAATCGGTGCCCGGGTACCATTCGGGAGCAGGCGCTGCGGGCTGCGCGGGGCGCGCGCCTGGACGATGGCCGAAATGGCGGAATTCGCGGGGTGGATCGCAGCTGCTTGGCGGGCGTCGTGCGGGAAGCAGAGCCTTCTCGGGCAGCTATCGTTGCGCCCGGCAATTCACGGCGGTGCTGGGGAGGCGGCGGTGGAGAGCGGTGGAGGATGGGCTCCCCAAACATTAAGCGTTGGATTCAACCTCCTTCTTGCGCGCAATAATTTCGTGCAGGGTTGCCAGAATCGCTTGGCGCAGGTGCCTCTCGTCGGCAAGTCCGAGCAAGGTAAGGAACATTTTGAACGCATCAATCAGGCTCATGTCAGCGCTCGGTAGAAACGACATGAAAAGTTCCTCGTCGGGATTCAGTTGGAACGCTGTGACCTCTGGGGAAATGGGATTATGCCGGTAGCGCGTGAGCACGATGGATGTGGTATGGCTGTGATCGCAGAGATAGCTGTATTTTTCCAGAGCGCTCTTGCCGTAGTGCTCTGCATCGAAATAGCGCTGATAGCTTGCGACCAGTTCGCCTGGCTTCGGTGGCACCGGCACGCCGCGGTTTGGCTCGATGTCGAAATCAACGTACATTCCACCCCATTTTTTTATCCAGCCGCTGCCGAGTGTGAATCTCCCTAACACGTCCCAGGCGGCTTGCCAATTTTGATTTTCGAAGTGCGTTCTTAGCTCCTCCGTGAGGTAGCTCGTCGCCGCTGTCCATTCGAAAATGTGCCTCGCAATTGGCGCCGTCGCAGCGGCATTTCCATCCTCGGCGAGGGTGATGAGGCCGCGAACAAGCCTCCCGAAATGCGAGACGACCGAGTAGGCGTAGATGCAAATTCCCCATTGGACGATTGCCTTCGTCTTTGGCGTCCGCGGAGTGTCGTATGGCCGCGTCAGTGGCGGCAACGTCAGCCCCGCAAATGCCTGCGAGAAAATCCGCAGCAGGCGTATACCGCGCATTTCGCTTCTCGCTGGCCTTTTTGTCTCTTCTGGCATCTCCGCCATTGTCCTACGACGACCACCTTGCGATTCCCAGCCTACGCGCTGCGCTCGGGCGAACCAGACTTGCCGGCGGACCCGAGTTGTCCGCCGGAACCACGCATTGCCGCCGCGGGCGCGTTTGCTGGTTCGCAGCGGCATAGCGACCACGCAGCGGTACTGCCACCCCCAGGCCGACGCCATCGCCCGCGCCTTCGGCCAATTCGGGGCCAATCGCCTTGAAGTGGTTCCCAACGGTGGTTCCCACTCCGAAAATGCGGCTCCCAGCGTGGCGCTGCGCGCCAGCGCTTAAGCCGCTGATTCTTTTGCTGCTTTGGGGTGGTGAGCCGGGAAGGAATCGAACCTTCAACCTAGTGATTAAGAGTCACTTGCTCTGCCAATTGAGCTACCGGCCCTCCGCGGGAGACGAGAGGAGACGATTTTAGCACGGGCGATCAGCAGCCGTGCTTGCCGGTGTGGGCGAGGTACTCGTTCAGCAGGAAGAGGTAGCGCTTGCGGGCAGGGCCGCGGAGGGGGCTGGGAGCGGGCGGGCGGCCGTCGGCCGCTTCGACGCGCCGAGCGTCCAACTGCTCGTGCCACATTTCCACTTCAGCCTCGCGGACGCGGGCTTGCAAGGCCTGGCGCACGGGGCAGCGTGCGTGCCGCGTTCCTGCGTCGCTGGGCGAAGGTTGCCGTGTTGCAGCCATGGGGAAAGTCTAGTCCAAAGCCGGATTCAGTCACAAGCTGCGGTATTTATTCGTGGGGCACATGCGCGAGCGGAAGGGTCGGGGCGGATTTGTGCAGCGGGCTGCGCAGGGGCCATTGCGGGCGGCGCAAGGCAAACGTTGGGGATGCTGGGGTTAGAGGCCGGTCGCGGGGTGGCAAGCGACTTGCAGGATCGAGCTTGGCGTTCCAACGCCGGAGAGGCGGCACATGAAACTAAAAGCACTGATGGCAATCATGGTAGGGCTGGGGATGGCGGCGGCAGGGGCGGCGGCGAGTCCGGTCACCTGGACGATTCAGAACGCGAACGCGCTCTCTCCGTTTTCCGGCAGCGTCACCGGAGGGTTCAGCTTCGATGGCTCGAATATTTCGAGCTGGACGATCGCAATGCCCTCGAACTCGTACAGCTCGGAGAACTTTCCGGCCGAGACGCTGACCGCGGGGAACTCGTCGCAGTCCGGGAATGGCGCAGCCTTCACGGTGTTCGAGAGCAATGACGGCAACTTTCTTTTTTACATCGTGAACGCGTTCGACCCTGGGACGGCGGGAACGGTGTCGGGCGAGGAGCTGATCGAGCAGTATCAGGCGAGCCCGAACAACTATTTCGAGGTAATCTTCGAGGGCAACCTGGTAGGGACAGACACGACGCCGGAGCCGGCAACGTGGGCGCTGCTGGGGACGGGGATGCTGGGCCTCCTCGGCCTCGGGGTGCGGATGCGGCGGCAGGCGCAAGTACCGGCCTAGAAAGCGGGCGGGCCGGTACCCCATTTTTGAGACCACTTCTGGCGTTGTCCTCGATCGGGCGCGAATCCTCATCCGTGCTGCGCACACGCGTCGAGCCACGATGCGGTTCGCGCCCTCCCTGCGTCCTAGCCAACCACTCCGTCTCGCCCCTTCCCGAGAGTCGCTCCCCGGCAGGGGCCCGCCGTTCCGAATTACGACCACCCCAGCCGACAAGTCGGCTGGGGGCCCCGGTTCGCGGGCCTGGCCCTGCGATCTTCCCGCCCAGCTGTGGCAACGCAGGGCGGGCTTGCCCCGACCTGCGGGGCAACTCGGGCCCTGCCGCCACTGGTATCATCCAGGAATGCGCATCGTTCCAGCGGCATTGATGCTTGGCGCGCTGACGTGCGCTGCATACGGCCAACTGACCGCGAGCCAAATCGTCGCGAACAGCCTGAAGGCGCGGGGCGGGGCGGCGGCGTTCGCATCGGTACACACGTTCCACTTCCAAGGGCACCTGGAGATCGGCGGCACGAATGCGCCGCTTGAAGTCTGGGGTGCGGAGGGGCCGGCGCGGATCCGGGTGGAGGTGACGCTGCCGACGGGCAAGCTGACCCAAGGCTACGACGGCACCACGGCATGGGAAATTGATCCGGGGCAGACGGGGGCGCGGGTGCTCTCGGGGGCCGAGGCGAACCATGTGAAGGACCAGGCGCTGGGGTTCCTGGACCTGCTCTCGGCGCCGGGGAACAGCGTGGAGCTGCTGGGGCAGGGCGAGATGGACGGGCACTCGTACTACAAGCTCGGGGTTACGGTGCATGCGACCGGGGATGGATTCGTGCAGTACGTGGACTCGACCACGTGGCTGGCGTTCCACGAGGAGTATCCGGGCGGGATTGAAGAGATCAGCGACTACCGCAAGGTGAGCGGGCTGCTGCTGCCGTTCCATTACGTGAGCGGGCCGCCGGGGGAGGCGGGAACGCCGCTGGTGCGGGAGACGATGGAGCTGGACCCGGCAATCGCAGCGGCGGAATTTCAGCAACCGAAAAGTTAAGTGCTACCAGACGCGGCAGGCGGAGGGTTTGGCGGTCATGGGATCGTTGGGGCCGCAGTGGAAGGCCGAGGCGAACTCGCTCATGTTGCTGACGATGCCGTTGACGCGGAATTGGCCGGGCGAGTGGGGATCGATGGCGGCCAGCATGCGCGAAGTCTCGGGGCGAACGTTCTCGCACCAGATCTGGCCGTAGCCGAGGAAGAAGCGCTGCTCGCGGTTGTAGCCGTCAATGGTGGTGTCGGGCTGGTTGGCGAGGGCGGTCTCCATCGCCATGTAGGCGATGCGGGCACCGCCGCTGTCGCCGAGATTCTCGCCGAGCGTGAGCTTGCCGTTGACCTTGACGCCGGGGACGGGGCTGAAGTTGTTGTACTCGTTGACCAGGCAAGCGGCGCGTTCGGTGAAGGCCTTGGCGTCGGCGGGCGTCCACCAGTCGCGCAGGTTGCCCTGGGGATCGAATTGGCGGCCCTGGTCGTCAAAGCCGTGGGTCATCTCGTGGCCGATGACGATGCCGATCGCGCCGTAGTTGCTGGCATCGTCGCGCTTTTGATCGAAGAACGGCGGCTGGAGGATGCCGGCGGGGAAGACGATCTGGTTGAACTGGGCTTTGTAATAGGCGTTGACCGTGGGCGGGGTCATCTCCCACTCGCTGCGGTCCACGGGCTTGCCGATCTTGTTGAGCTGGCGGCGGGACTCGAAGGCCTGGGTGCGGCGGAGGTTGGTGTAGTAGTTGTCGCGGCTGATGACGATGGAGCTGTAATCGCGCCAGTGATCGGGATAGCCGATCTTGTTGACGACGGCGGCGAGCTTGACGGCGGCTTGCTGCTTGGTGGCCGGGGTCATCCAACTGAGCGAGCGGATGTCTTGCCCGAGGGCGGTATCGAGGTTGGCGACGAGCGCCTGCATGTGGGCCTTGGCTTCGGGGGTAAAGGCCTGCTTGACGTAGAGCTGGCCGAGGGCTTCGCCGAGGTTCTGATCGGTCGAGGCGACGCAGCGCTTCCAGCGGTCTTTGATGACTTTTTGGCCGGTGAGGTCGGTGCCGTAGAAGTCGAAGTTGGCGTCCACGAAGGGTTTGGAGAGGGCGGGGGCGGCGGCGTGGACGAGGTGCCAGCGCAGGTAGGTTTTCCAATCCGCCAGCGA
>DATNED010000104.1:0-3579 GCA_035553115.1 Terriglobales bacterium
GGCCGCGGCGCTCTCGGGCCGCGCCGGCGCCGGCAAGGTCGTCGCCATCGCCAGCGGCGGCAATATTGATCTGGCGAAATTCGCCGAGCTGACCGCCTAAAGAATCGGCGTATTCCAGTTCTCGATTTGCGCGCGCAGGAACGCCAGCGCCTGGTCGGCGGTGGCGCCGTCCACCACGCGGTGGTCGAAGCTGAGCGTGAGGTAGACCAGCGAGCGGATGGCGATGGCATCGTTGATCACCATCGGCGTCTTGTGGATGCCGCCGATGCCGAGGATCGCCACCTGGGGCTGGTTGATCACCGGCATGCCGAACAGGCCGCCGTAGATGCCGTAGTTGCTGATCGAGAAGGTGCCGTCTTGCACCTCATCGGGCAGCAGCTTCTTGGTGCGGGCACGCTCGGCGAGATCGTTGACCGCGCGCTGCAGGCCGAGGAAGTTCTTCTCTTCGGCGTGCTTGATCACCGGCACGATCAGGCCCCAGTCGAGCGCCACCGCGATGCCGAGGTTGATGTCGTTCTTGTAGACGATGGACTTCTCCTGCATGGAGGAGTTCAGGGCCGGGAACTGGCGCAGCGTCTGCACCACGCCCTGCAGGAAGAAGGGCATGAAGGTCAGCTTCTGGCCAGTCGAGGACTCGAAGCGCGCTTTTTCCCGGTCGCGGATTTGGACGATGGCGGTCGCATCCACCGCGAAGACGCTGTAGACGTGGGGCGAGGTGTGCTTGCTCATCACCATGTGCTCGGCGATGCGCTGGCGCATGATGGACATGGGTTCGACCCGCACCGAGCCCGGGGCGTAGACCTGCGGCGCAGGCGCGGGCGCGGGCGCGGGCGCAGCGGCAGGAGCAGGCGCAGCAGCCGGGGCTGCGGCGGCCGCCGGTGCCGCAGCCGCGGCGGGCTTGTTCTCGATGTACTCCAGCAGGTCGCGCTTGGAAACACGTCCGCCTTCGCCCGAAGCCGGAACCGCGGCGAGATTGACGCCGTGCTCTTGCGCCAGGCGCCGCACCAGCGGCGACGAGCGCACATCAGCGGCGGGGGCGGCAGCCACCGCGACAGGTGCCGGGACCGGCGCGGGCGCCGTGCGCGGCGGCGGCGGCGGAGCGGGCGCAGCGGCGGCGGGTTGGGCGGGCGCCGGCGCGGGCGCTGGGGCGGGCGCGGGCGCAGCCACTGCGGGGGCCGGGGCTGCCGCAGGAGCAGGGGCCGAGGCGCCATCGCTCGATTCGAGCACCGCGACCACGGTGTTCACCTGAACGGTCTGGCCGGCCGGCACCTTGATCTCCTTGAGCACGCCGGTGGCGGGGGCGGGAATCTCGGCATCCACTTTGTCGGTGGAAATTTCAAACAGCGGCTCATCGCGCCGCACCGACTCGCCCGGCTTGCGCAGCCACTTGGTGACCGTGCCCTCGAAGATGGATTCGCCCATTTGGGGCATCACAACGTCCACAGCCATGCCAGAGTTCCTCGTTCCCGTAGAAGGGGTCTACAACCTTTAATGGTCCCACGAAACCGGCGCTTCTGCCAATGTGCGCATGAAGACTTCGCAGAAATGCCGCGTGACCAGAGCCGCCGCCTCCGCGACCGTCCAGGCCTTGCCGGTTTCCCGCGCCAGCGAGGTCACGCCTCGGTCGCGGATGCCGCAGGGCACGATCACATCGAAGCCGGCGAGATCGGGGTCGAGGTTGAGGGCAAACCCGTGGCTGGTGACGCCGCGCGAGATGTGCACGCCGATGGCGGCGAGCTTGCGCGCCGGCTCAGCCTCGGTCCAGACGCCGGTCAGGCCCTGGATGCGGCGCGCGGGCGCGCCCGCCTCCCCCGCGGCGCGGATGAGAACCTCTTCGAGCGCGCGCACGTACTCCACCGGACCGAGCTCGAGCCGTCCGCGGCGGGCGGGCAGAAAGGCCGGGCGCGGGCAAGCCCGCAGGTCGAGAATGGGGTAGCCGACGAGCTGACCCGGACCGTGATAGGTGACGTCGCCGCCGCGGTCGCACTCCGCCACCGCGATGCCGCGCGCAGCCAGCGCCTCGGGCGCGAGCAGCAGGTTCTCGGCGCGCGCATTGCGCCCCAACGTCACCACCGGCGCGTGCTCGAGCAAGACCAGGGCGTCGCCGATTTCGCCGGCTTGGCGCTTGGCAACGAGCTTCATCTGCAGTTGCTCCGCCTCGGCGTACTCCACCCGCCGGAGTTGAATTACTTGAAGAGGCTCGAGGGACACCGCTCAAGCGTTGATCGTCAACCCGTAGATGCTGTTCGCGGCATCCAAAATCGCTTCATAGACCGTGGGGTGCGCGTGGATGGTCTCCATGAGTTCGTCCGCCGAGGCATTGAGCTGCAGCGCAAGCGTGGCCTCGGCGATGAGCTCGGTCACCACCGGGCCGATCATGTGGACGCCCAGCAGGGTGCCGTCCTTGGCGTCGGCAAGCATCTTGATGAAGCCCTCGTGCTGGCCCAGAATCGTCGCCTTGGAGTTGCCCACGAAGGGAAACTTGCCGACCTTGTACTTGAGCCCCTGGGCTTTGGCCGCCTGTTCGGTGAGACCGACGCTGGCGACCTGCGGCTCGCAGTAGGTGCAGTTGGGCACACGGGTGTAATCCATCGCGTGGGTGGGCTTGCCGGCGATGTGGGCGACAGCGACCATGCCCTCCATCGAGGCCACGTGCGCGAGCTGGGGAGAGCCGTAGACCACGTCGCCGATGGCATAGACGCCGGGCTCGGCGGTGCGCATGAAGCCGTCGGTCTTGATGAAGCCGCGCTCGAGCTGCACCTTGGTCTTTTCGAGGTTGAGGCCCCCGGTGACCGGCGCGCGCCCGACCGCAACCAGAAGCTTGTCGGCCTCGATCACCTGCGCCTTGCCCTCGGCATCGCGATAGGTGACCTTGACGCCCGCGGCGGTCTTCTCCACCTTCTCGAACTTGGCCGAGGTCTGGATCGAGATCTTCTGCTTCTTGAGCGCCTTTTCCAGCTCGCGCGAGATGTCTTCATCCTCGACGGGCACGATGCGCGGCAGCATCTCGAGCACGGTGACCTCGGTGTCGAAGCGGCGGTAGATGGAAGCAAATTCGATCCCTACCGCGCCCGCGCCGATGATGACCAGCTTCTTGGGGATTTGATCGAGCGCCAGGATCTCGATGTTGGTAAGGATGCGGTCGTCGGCGGCCATCCCGGGCAGCAGCCGCGCGGTCGAGCCCGTGGCGATCATGATGTTCTTGGCGCGGACGCGGCGGGTGGTGCCGTCGGCGGCCTTCAGGTCCAGTTGCCCGGGGCCCGCCCAGGAAGCCGCGGCGGTGGCCCACTCGACCTTGTTCTTCTTGAACAGGAACTCGATGCCCTTGGCGTGTTTGGCGACGATCTTGTTCTTGCGCGCCTGCATTTGCGCCCAGTTGACGGCGACACTGGAGACGTCGAAGCCCAGCTCCTTGGCGTTGCGGAACGTGTCCATGACATCGGCGCCGTAGAGCAGCGCCTTGGTCGGGATGCAGCCCACATGCAGGCAGGTGCCGCCCAGCTTGGGGTCCTTCTCGATGCACAGCACCGAGAGGCCGTACTCGCCCGCGCGGATGGCCGCCCAGTAGCCGCCGGGGCC
>DATNED010000105.1:0-3773 GCA_035553115.1 Terriglobales bacterium
CATCCTCGCCTCGAACACCTCCTCGATCTCGATCACCGAGCTTGCTGCCGCCACCTCGCGCCCGGACCGCTTCATCGGCATGCACTTCATGAACCCGGTGCCGATGATGAAGCTGGTCGAGGTGATCCGCGGGCTGCAGACTTCCGACGCCACCACGAAAGCGGTCCACGACCTCGCGCTCAAGTTGGAAAAGACGCCGGTCGAGGTCAACGACTACCCCGGCTTCGTATCGAACCGCGTGCTCCTGCCCATGATCAATGAAGCCATCTACTGCGTGATGGAGGGGGTGGCCAAGCCCGAGGCGATTGACGAGATCATGAAGCTGGGGATGGCGCACCCCATGGGGCCGCTGACGCTGGCCGACTTCATCGGTCTGGACGTCTGCCTGCACATCATGGAGGTGCTGCACGACGGCCTGGGCGATGCCAAGTACCGCCCCTGCCCGCTGCTGCGCAACATGGTCGCCGCCGGATGGCTGGGGCGTAAATCCGGCCGCGGCTTCTACCAATACTGATCGCGTATTTGCCCCGCCCACGTGAGGATTCGCGCCCGACCGAGGACAACGCCAGACGCCCCGTATCGCCCCGCCCCGCCCCGCTCCACCTAGGGCGTTTCCCCCGGCTTGCAGGCCAGCGCACGTGCGCGTAAGCTGGGCAGATCGCGGCAGCGACCGAGTTGCCGCGCGTGGCAAGGTCGAGGTCGAGGGGCGGTGTCCCGCCTGCGGTCCCGCCCCGCTGCTGAGAAGCGAATTTCGGCCAGCTCGCCTCCACTGACCACGGAGGCGAGGGAGGCCGACCAACGGGAGGCCGCGGGGCGCAGCCCCGCAAAAAGTGGCCGTGCCATATTGCTGCCGATGAAGTTGCGGTGCCTCTTGCTCGCGTATCTGGTGCTCGCGATTGCAGCCGCTGCCGTTCAGCCGCTGTACCGCGTGGATGCCGAAGTCGTCTTCCTGCCGCACGACGGGATCGCGCTCAACGCCCACACCGGGCGGGTTCTGTGGCGCTTTCCGCGCTTTGACGGCGAGGTCCTCACCGACGGCCACGGCCTGCTGATCGTCGGCTGGGTGGCGCTGATCCAGCCCAAGCTCGATCGCCGCATCACCCGCTTCTGCCGCCTGAGCACCAGCGACGGCAAGCGGCTTTGGTGCCGCGATTGGGCTGCGGTTGAACAGGCCGCGCTCGACGCTGCCGGGAAATTCTGGTACATTCACACGCCCGGCCGCTTCAGCATCGCTCGCATCGCCGACGGCCAGTCCGACCACGCCTTCCACATCCACGACGACAGCGACCTCGCCCTGATGCCGCTGCCCGCGACCGGCGCGCTTCTGCTCGAACGCCATAGCCGCGCCGCCGTGGCGCTCAGCTACCGCCCCGGGGCGACGGCGCTCGACGCCGAGAACGTTCCCGAGGGCGCCTACCCGTTCCAGGGTCAACGCCAGGGGGTGTTGCTCTATATCGGCGAGAAGCACGACTTCTTCCTGGCCGCTCCGCTGAAGCTGCTCGAGCACGGTGCCAGCGCGGCCTTCCCGCGGGTCTCGCTCGACGGCAGCGGGTTTCTCTTCACCGACGTGCAGGGCAATGCTCCCGTGGTGCGCGGAGGAACCTACACCGGCAGCCTGTGGCAAGCGCCACGCGGGGCGGCAGAGCCGAGGCTGGCGGTGGATGCCTCCACTGCGGTGGCGCTCGAGCCCCTGCCGCAGCATTCCAGCCGCCTGCGCGGCTGGGACCTGGCCACCGGCAAGCTGGACTTCAGCCACGAATTCGACGGGGACTATCCCCTGCTGGCCAGCGGCGACGGGGCGCTGGTGCTCGAGTCGAACCGCGACATCCGCTTGGTGCGCGCGGCCACCGGCGACGAACGCTGGCACATCGAGCGGCGCGCGGGCACGGTGGCCGCCGTGAACGAGTCGGCGGTCCTGTTCTGGGAGGACGGCGGCGGCCTGATTGGCCTCGCCCGCAACAACGGCGCCCTCCTCTGGCGCGTCCACTTCGCCGCCAAGCACGCCCTCACGTTCTGATCCCCGGGATCAGCTCCCCGGGATCAGCTCCCGACCGTCTCGCATGGGGCTTCGACGCCAAGAAAAGCCCCACGGCGCTGGCTCGCGCCAACCTTGGAAGAATGGTAGAAAAATATGGTAGATTTCTACCTTGGCTGCCCTATGTCCATGAACATTAAGAACGAGGCCGCCCATCAGCTTGCGCGCGAGCTGGCCGCCGCCACCGGCGAAACCATCACCACCGCCGTCACTGTGGCGCTGCGGGAGCGGTTGGAGCGCACCCGCAATCAGCGCCGGCGTGGCCGGGCTTCGGCCGAAGAGATCATGGCCATCGGCCGCCAAATGGCCGAACGGCTCAAGGGCAAGCCCATTCCCCACGGCGACCTGCTCTACGACCAATTCGGTTTGCCCAAGTGATCCTGGACACCTCCGCCGTGGCCGCCATCGCCTTCGGGGAACCCGAAGCGAGCGTCTTTGCGGCTGCGTTGGAGGTGTCCGCGCATTCCCGCATCGCCGCTCCAACGTACCTGGAAGCCGCCGTCGTCATCCTTCGCGCCCAAGGCCCGGAGTCGCTTCGCGATCTCGATCTTCTTCTCCACCGCGCCGGTGTGCTCATCTCCGATTTCACTGCCACCCATGCCCGCATCGCGCTCACTGCGTACCGGATCTTCGGAAATGGCAGCGGCCATCCCGCCCGCCTCAACCTCGGCGACTGCTTCTCCTATGCTCTCGCCAAAGCCACAGGCGAGCCCCTGCTCTACAAGGGCCGCGACTTTGCCCTGACGGACATCGCTTCCGTGCTGTAATTACACCAGCGACCGCAGCGCTGCGTCCAGCCGCGGCTGTTGAAACCGATACCCCAACTCCTCCAGTCTCCGCGGCACCGCCCGCTGGCTCGCCAGCAGCACCTGCGCCGCTTCGCCGAAGATCAGCCGCAGCGCCGCCGCCGGCAGCGGCACCACCGCCGGCCGCCGCAACGCCCGCCCCAGCGCCTTCGAGAACTCGCGGTTCGTTACCGCCTCCGGAGCCACCGCGTTGATCGGCCCCCGGCAGCGCTCATCGCGCAGCGCGGTTGAAATCACCCCCACCATGTCCTCGATGTGAATCCACGGAAGGTACTGCCTCCCTCCCGCCACCGGCCCGCCCAGCCCCAGGCGGTAGGCCGGCAGCATCTGCCCCAGCGCGCCGCCCTTCGGCGCCAGCACTGCGCCCGTGCGCGACGTCACCACGCGCACCCCCAGCGCCTCCGCTGCCGTCGCCGCCGCCTCCCAATCCACGCACAGCTGCGCCAGGAAATCCCTGCCCGCCGGGCTTGATTCATCCAGCTCCCGTGTGCCGCAATCGCCGTAGTACCCCGACCCGCTGCCAGAAACCAGCACGCTCGGGCGTTTCTCAGTCGCCGCCATTGCTCGCACCAGTCGCTGCGTGACCGCCACCCGGCTGTCGCGCAGCGCGGCCCTCCGCTCCGCGCTCCAACGCGGCCCCAGAATGCTTTCGCCCGCCAGGTTCACCACCGCCTCGCAGGCGCCGAGGCAGGCGGTCAGGGCGCGGTCATCGCGCTCAACCGGGACCACTTCGCATTCCGCACCCAGCGCCGCGCGCGCTCGCGCCGGCGAGCGCGCCCAGGCGCTAATCTGCCATCCCTCGGCCCGCAGCCTCACCGCCAGCGCGCGCCCAATCAGCCCCGTCGCGCCGGTGATCAGTACCCCCATGCCGCAAGCTTACCTCCGCCGCAAAATCTGCTTGCGTGCTTGGAATATAAAATATACAGTTCCCG
>DATNED010000106.1:0-4476 GCA_035553115.1 Terriglobales bacterium
GCCGCGGCAGAGGCCCTCGGCGATTTTCTGGCGAAAGGCGGGCTGGCGCAGATCGGCGGTATCGGTGCGGTTGCTGAGGAAGGCGACCTCGGCGAGCACCGAAGGCATCTGGGCTCCGATCAAGACGACGAAGGCGGCGGACTGCACGCCGTGGTCGGCCTCGCTTCGCGAACGTTTCACCTAGAAGTGGTCTCAAAAAGCCGCAGACCGGCACTTCGGTCCTGCGCCGTGGGGCTTTACCTGGTGTCCAAGCCCCATGCGTGACGGCCGGGAAAGGCCGGTTCACCTTTCTTGAGACCACTTCTATTGATAATGCTGCTCTCCGAGCGCGGGCGTGCTTACTGGTCGGAGCTGTGCAGTCGGAACCCGAGCATTTCGAAAAGCGCCGTGCGCATATTGTACCCGGCGGGGCTGTCCAAAATAGTCCCAGCGGAAATCATGACTGGCGACCCAGCCGTGGGCTGAGCAATGATCTTGCCGTCCAATTGAACCGAGTAGTCGGCCGTCGGCGGAACGAGAACGTAGATCAGGGCCCGCTGATGATCTGCGGCGGCCGAATGGATGTGGATGGAGTTCGCGGTGATCTGAATGTTCTGCGGATCGAGGGGAATCATCTTCTCCAAGCGCAATCCATCCACCATGGCGGGATTCGGCGAGAAATATGCAAGGATTGCTTGGATCTGAACGTGGTCCGCGGCCTCGGCGCTGGGGTAGACGCAAATGACGCCCTTCTTGCCTGGGCCCAGGATTTCGATCGAGATCGGAAGGGCAGGGTTCACGGGTGCCTTGGTCTTCGGAAACGAGGTCGAGATGGTCTTGCTATGGGTTCGATCTGCGCTGCTACGTCCCTGTGCGGCGACGAGGCAGGTTCCGATTGTCAACGCCAGCCCAAGCCGGAAAATTGCGTGCGGAGCTCGTGACGGTGTAATTTTCATGGAGTCCTCTTCTCAATATTCCTCGTAATATCCGCAATCTTTGCCCCAGAGGAACGAAACGGAACCGGAATCCCCGGTGACCTGCGCATTCATCGTGAGGCTGCAATTGTTGCCGTTGCAATCGGTTGCTTCGACGTCTGCGGTGCATTCCGTCACCGCGCCTTCGTCGAAGCAGTTGAAGAAGGTGCACTCAATCGCGCTGCTGCATTCGTCGGATGTCGCAGAGCAGGTCACGTCCATAAGCGGTCGCAGCGGGTTGAATTTGGCCAACCGCGACGGGCTTTTTCTAGCTGTGGTGGTTAGATTGCTGGGGGGCGATCCGTATAGTTGGCTGAGCAAATATAACGCCAACACATGCGGCGCCGGCCGCGCCAGCGAGCAGGAGACCAACGGAATTCCTGAGCTGCATAACTCCTCCTCGGCAGGCAAGTAGTGCGGACAAGGCCACTCTACATCAAGTTCCGCTTAGGGAAGCAACAATATTTTCGCCGGAAGCAAAGAGGCCGTAAGTACCGAGCGGCAAGCTAATCCGCGTAGCGCTTATTGCCCGCGGGCGGTGGCGGTGGCGCCGGCGAGGGAGGCCATGTAGCGGGCGACGCCGCGGCAGAGGCCTTCGGCGATTTTCTGGCGAAAGGCGGGCTGGCGCAGATCGGCGGTATCGGTGCGGTTGCTGAGGAAGGCGACCTCGGCGAGCACCGAAGGCATCTGGGCTCCGATCAAGACGACGAAGGCGGCGGACTGGACGCCGTGATCGGGTTCCGCGGCGCTGGCCACCAAGCTGCGCTGGAGATCGCCGGCCAGCTCACGCGACTCCTGCATTTTGTCGTGCAGGGCGATGGTGCGCAGCATCGGGGCCAAGTCATGGATGCCGGCGTCGCTGCCAGCGTTCTCACGCGCGGCTTCGGCCCGCGCTTGGGAGCTGTTGTTCAGATCCAGGTAATATGTCTCGACCCCGCGCATGCTGGAATCGGGGTTGGAGTTGAGATGGATCGAGAGGAACAGATCGGCGTGGGCGCGGTTGGCAATGGCGGTGCGCTCGTCGAGGGGTATGAAGGTGTCATCGGCGCGGGTATAGACGACTTTCAAGCCCAAGCGCTGGCGCAGGAGCCTGCCGAGGCGCAGGGTGACATCGAGGGCGAGGTTTTTCTCATAGAGTCCGCCGCGACCGATGGTGCCGGTGTCGTGGCCGCCGTGACCGGCATCGAGGACCACAGTGCCGAGTTTGAGGCCGAGCTCGCGGGTGAGGGAGGCCGAGCCGTCGGCCAAGGGCGCGGCGGGGGTGGCGGGCGCGCCTCGCTTGGAGGTGGCGGCGCCGGTGACCGCGATGACGAGGCGATCGGGGTTGGGAAAGAAGCGGCCGCGGTCGGCGTGAATGGCGGACGAGACGCCTTCGATCACCACCCGGGTTGTGCCGGAGCGGTTTCTGGCCACGCGGATTGCTGCCACGCGGCCATCGCCCACGGCGAGCTTCAGGGCGGCATTGCTGCGGCTTGAGGCTGCGCCGCGGGCGCTGATATCGAAATAGGTCCAGTGCCGCTCGGGCACGGCACCGCGCGTGAAGCTGGCCTCGCGGCGCAGACGCACGACCACGCTGGTGGTGCGGTCGCTGGTGAAGACCGAGACCGAGGTGACGTTGCCGATGCCAACCTTCAGGGTCTGATCGGGTGAGGGCGGGGGCGCGGAGAGCGGAGCCGCAGGCGGGGGCGCGGCGGCGATCGGCGCAGCTGGGGGCGGAGCGGGGGCTGGAACCGGGGGCAGGGGCTCGCCGGTAATAAGGTACTCGGGCTCGGGCACGCGCTCGCCGCGCGCCTCCTGATGGGCGACGGCGGCGCGGGGATCGGCGGGGTAGCGTTGATCGAAGTCGCGCAGCCAAACGGCGGCGGCCTTGGGCTGGTGCAGATGGAAGATCTGGATCTGGGCCAGCGCAAACTCGGCATTGCGGCGGTAGGCGGTGTAGGGGGAGAGGCGGAGCAGATCCTGAAAGGTCTTGGCGGCTTTGGAGTAGGCGGCCGCGTCGCCGAGATCGCGGGCCCAGGCGACATAGATTCCGGCAGCCTCGTAGCGCGCGGCATCCGCATCGGGAGCGTGGGCATCGGCCCAGATCGGGGCGAGGGTGTCCACGATCCGCTGATACTCTGCGGCTGCTCGCGCGCTCACCGGCTGCGCCAGCAACTGGAGATGCATTTCATGGGCGCGGCTGAGGGCCGCGTCGGCATCCGAGGGCGCGGCTTGCGCCAACGCGAAGGTGGCAAACAAAGCGAGCGGTGCCGCAATGCAGCGGAGATGGGGCAGAACGCGCAACTTACAAGAATTTTCGGCGTTCGCGACCACCGGACGCAATCAAAAACTGCTCGCGGTGGTTGACCGATTCGGCACGGGTAAGGCGCGGGGCGGGGCGATACGGGGCGTCTGGCGTTGTCCTCGGTCGGGCGCGAATCCTCACGTGGCGTCCAACCACGCTGCGGTTCGCGCCCTCCCTGCGTCCTAGCCAACCACCCCGTCTCGCCCCTTCTTGAGAGTCGCCTGCGTGGCAACTCGGGCCCTGCCGCCAGGCCGGGTTCAGCGCACGCCGACGGCGCGGCGGATTTTTTCCATGCGTGGAATTGCCAGGGCCCGCGCCTTCTCCGCGCCTGCGGCGAGCACGCGATCGAGCGCGCCGAAATCCAGCATGAGCTGGTCGTAACGGGAACGTGCAGGACCAAGACGGGACTCGAGAGCGGCGAGCAGGGCTTCTTTCGCAGCGGCCCAGCCGGTGCCGCCGGCACGCAGCTTTTCGGCCAGCGCTTCGGATTCGCGAGCGCCGACGATGTGGCGATAGAGCTGGAATACGGCGGCGGATTCCGGAACCTTGGGCTCGGCGACCGGCGTCGAGTCGGTTTGGATGCGCATGATCAGTTTGCGCAAGGGCGCGGTGGCGAGGAAGAGCGGGATGGTATTTTCGTAGCTCTTGCTCATCTTGCGGCCGTCGAGTCCCGGAATGGTTTCGACCTCCTCTTGAATGAGCGCGTCGGGCACTACTAGGAGATCGCCGTAGGTGTGGTTAAAACGTTGGGCGATGTCGCGGCACATTTCAAGATGCTGCTTTTGATCGCGGCCGACGGGAACGAGATTGGCACCAAATGCCAGGATGTCGGCGGCCATGAGCACCGGATAGGTATAAACGCCGGCGGTGACCTCTTTTTGCAGGGCAAGCGCGTCTTTATAAGCGTGGGCGCGATCGAGCAGGCCTTTCGCGGTGAAGCAGGCGAGAATCCAGGCCAGTTCCATCACCTCGGGCACGTCGGATTGGCGATACAGCAGCGAGCGCTCAGGATCAAGGCCCAAGGCGAGCCAGGTGGCGGCGACTTCGCGGGTGTGCAGGCGCAGCTCATCGCCAACGTGCAGCGTGGTAAGCGCATGGTAGTCGGCGATGAAATAAAGCGCCTGGTGGCGCTCAGCGAGCGCAAGCGCGGGGCGGATCATGCCCAAATAGTTGCCGATGTGGGGATGGCCGCTGGGCTTGATACCCGTGAGCGCGATGGGCATGGCGGAGACTCGACTT
>DATNED010000107.1:0-3269 GCA_035553115.1 Terriglobales bacterium
GCGGGGAGCGATAGAACCGCGGCGCGAAGGTCGGAGGGAGGGGTAGGGCCGAGCAGATGGGGGCGAGCGGGAGCGCCCTCGGGAGTAAAGAGATGGGAGAAGTGCCGGGCAAAAGATGCGTGGAGATTCTGCAGGGACTCGAGCGCATGCGGCGAGTCGGTTGTGGTGTCGAGGCCGGCATCCAATCTGCCGGCTTCGAATCTGCTGGAGTCCAATCTGCAGGCATTTAAGAAAACGATCTGCAAGAGCTCGCGCGAGTGATCGAGGTTGGGCGACATCCAGACGCAGAGGGAATGGATGCGAGCGCGATGGCGCGAGTATGAGGCTCGAAGGCCTTGTTCGTGAAGGCAAGCGGTGCGCTCGCTGCGGGCGGCCGCGGCAGAGGCCGGACCGTGCGAGCTGGTTGCAGTGGGAACGGGGTCAGCGGAATTACCATCGAATTGGATCTGCGTTCTGGTGGCCATGCCCTCTCCTTTTCGGACTCTGCGGTCGGACGCTGCCACGGAGTTTTCCGTGGCCTTTTTCATTCTTGCTTGAATCCCGAGTACGTTGGCGGTACATTCACATCCCTGCATTTTGCGGGCCGCAACCAGGTGCTCCCGACGCGCGCTCGCATTCAGAGCGGAGTGGGCGCGGAACCCGCCCTGGCGGGTGGCTGCAAAGCATTGCAGAGGCACGAGATAGCCTTGCGGGGCGAAGCGATTCGAGAACGCCTTCGGGAATGGATTGAAAATGTCACAAAAAAACCATGATGTTGCGACAATTGGGTTGCGACTCGCCACGCGCCCCTCCACTGCCATGGCGCGCGCCGAAGCGGGATAGCGGTGAGCTAAATCCAACAGTACAGTGCGGTTCGAATTGGCGCAAAGCTGCCAAAGACGGAATCATGCGCGCGGCGCGCTGCGGACGCGGGCGCGCCGAGTTGGAGCAACGCGTTGCCCGGAATCGGCAGAGAAGTAGCAGGTACAATCGGGGATGACCGAATCGCAATTCGCATCGCGCGCGCAATCCTGGCCGCCAGGGCAAACGCGGCTGTACCACGCGCCAGCGCGGGCGGCCCTGCAGATTGCCGGTGCGGACGCACGCCAATGGCTGAACGGGATGGTGAGCGCGAACGTGCGCGAATTGACGCCGGGACGGGTGGCAGGCAGCTTTCAGCTCGACCCCAAGGGGCATGTGCTGGCGATGTTCGAGGTGCTGGGCACGGCGCCCGATTGCTTTTGGCTATTGTGCGACCGCGAGCAGTTGCCGGGCTTGAGCGAGCGGCTGCGGAAGTACGTGTTCCTTTCCAAGGTGCAAATTGAAGACTTGAGCGCGACGTGGAGCGCGCTGCGGCTGCGCGGGGCGGAGTGGCGGCGGGCTTGGGAAAGCGCGGGGCTCGAGCCTTTGGCAAAGCTTGATCAGGGAAACGCAGCGACAGTTGGACTGGATGGCGATCGGGCATGGGTGATCGCGACTGACTTCGGAGGCGTGGCCCAGGCCGAGATTTGGTGCGCCAGCGCGGTGTGCGAGGCGCTGCGGCGGCGGCTGGCTGCGTGCGCCGAGCCGGCAGGGGAAGAGCAGGCGGAGCATGATCGCATTGTGAGCGGCGAGCCGCGGTACGGGGTGGATATCACCGCGGCGGAGGTGGCGCAGGAGACCGGCCAACTGGATCGGCTGAGCTTCACCAAGGGCTGCTACGTGGGGCAAGAGATCGTCGAGCGGGTGCGGGCCCGGGGCGCGGTGCACCGGCATTTTGCGGCATTCACCTTTGACAGCGCCGTGCGCCCGGGCGCGACGGTGGAAGCCCAGGGGCGCGAGGTGGGGCGCATCACCAGCGCGACCGAGGATGGGCCGACGTGGCGGGCGCTGGGATACATTCGCGATCCGCACCAAGCCAAGGGCACGGAAGTCACCTCCGGCGGCGCGACCGGGCGCGTTCTCTAGATCCGCCCCCGGTCTGTTTCGAACGATTACTTCGCGGGCGCGGCATCAATTTGCGCTGCCAGGATGAAATCATTCGGGCTGAGCCCGCCGACCGAGTGCGTGTAGGTCGTGACCTCGACCCGACCCCAGCCCAGGCAGATGTCCGGATGATGCTGTTCGCGCTCGGCGATGGCGCCGATCCGATCCACGAATGCGAGCGCAGAGGCAAAGTCGGGGAATTTGAACTCCCGTTGGAGGTGATGGCCGTTGACGACCTTCCATAGTGGAAGCAGCGCCTGGTAGTGATCGCGCTCGGCACCGGCGAGGGCCGGCGTGCCAGCGGCGCAAGGGGCGCAGTGCTGGTCGCGTAGTGGTTTCGAAGCTTCCAAGGCCATGATATTCCCTCCTCGGCGGGCGCAAAATATCGCCCCTGATTGATCCTATCCCAACCTTTGCGCTGCCCGACGGCATCCCATAGCTCTGACGAAGCAAATCAGCAGTAAGCCCGAACCGCGCCAGCGGGGGACTGGAAGCAGACCGTTGCGGGCGCGTGCTCCAGAGCCACTTCTTCCTCGGGCTGATGCGAGAGTGTGAAATCAGGAGGAAAAAAATGGCTAAGAAATCATCTCCGGTTTGGGCGTACCTGACTGTGTTGCTGGCGGCGGTTGTGGGATTGGCCATGACGCCGTTGGCGAACGCGCAGCAGACCCAGACGCAACCGCAACAACAAGCGCAGCAGAACCAGCAGCCGATCACGGCCACCGGATGCCTGCAGAAGGCATCGAGCGGCAACGGCTATCAACTCACGGATTCATCCACGATGAAGACCTATGATCTGAGCGCGGCCAGCAGCGACGTGGACCTGAGCGCGCATGTCGGCCACACGGTCACGGTAACGGGCACGCCGTCGGCGGCCGCGGCCAGCACCGAACAGAACCCTCCGGGATCGGCAACGTCGAATCCTGCCGGTCAGAGCCAAACCCAGAACCAGCAGCTGAGCGTCACCAATGTCAAGATGGTGAGCAGCAGCTGCCAGGGCGGGAAGTAGCAGCAGCGCAAGAACGCATGGAAAGGGGGGGGCGGGCGACCGCCCCCCTTTTTTATGGTGTGGGGCGGGGCGATAGGGGGCGTCTGGCGCGAGCGGAGGGGCGAGTTATTCGGGCACGGGGACGAGGTCAGCGATGGATTCGAGCACGTGGGCGGCGGATTCGGCGCGCGATTCACCATGGCGAGCGCGCAGGATCACGCGGTGCGCGCAAACGGGAACAAACAGGCGCTTGATGTCGTCGGGAAGGCAGAAGCGGCGGCCCTCGAGCAGCGCCCAGGCCTGAGCGGCGCGGTGCAGCATGAGGGTGCCGCGGGGG
>DATNED010000108.1:0-5437 GCA_035553115.1 Terriglobales bacterium
AGCTCAATGCGCGCGACGCCGAGCTCCAGGTGAACGTGGCCGGCGGCAGCGCCAACATCGCCCAGGCCAACATCCTTGATGCGCTCGACGTGGACGCCGACACCATCGCCATCGGCAGCCTGACCCACAGCGATCCGGTCGCGCCCCTTCATTTGTCTCTGCAGGGGTACCGCGATGGCATGGCGCAGAACGTCACCGCCAGCGTGACCTCGTCCGCGCCGGTGATGCTTGAATACGCCAGCCAGAATGGCGCCGTCCAACTCACCGGCGATTGGCTCGACGTGGACGACGCCACCATCGGCCAGGCCGCAACCTTCAGCAATAGCTGGCTGCAGGTGGCGCTGGTCAACACCGACGCGCACGGCCATGCGCAGTCGGCGGACCTCGACTTCGTCGGCAACAGGCTTGACCTGGATGCGAGCCACAGCCTGGCGCAGACCGTGACCCAACTTCGGGCAGGGCAGACGTTCACGCTTCCCACCCAGCTGACGCCGACCGAATACTGGATGGTAAAGGAACTGCGCTAAGCTGATCGGTGCTCTCCGCCTGTTCTTATCGCCGCCTGGGCTGCGCCTTGCTTCTGATCGCCGCGAGCGCTCGGGCGGGCGCGCAGGGCGCCCAGGCCACTTCCGCAGCCGCCGCCCAGCAAGGCGACCTCAAGAACCAGCAATACGAGCAGCAGCAGCGGCAGCTGCAATCGAAGAAGAACCCCACGCAAGCGCAGATCGCCGCGCCCGGAGCGGCCGCCGCACCCGCGCCCGGCGCCGGCGGCGCCAGCTTCGAGCTCGACCATTTCGAGGTCTCGAGCTCCAGCGTTCTGAGCGCCTCCCAGATCCAGCGCGCGCTCGCGCCTTACGAGCATCGCCGCGTCCACTTCGCCGACCTCGAACGCGCGGTCGCGGCCCTCAACGCCCTGTACCAGCAGCAGGGAATGATCACCGCCCGCGCCGTGCTGCCGCGCCAGCAGGTGGCCGGCGGCGTGGTGCGGATCGAGCTGATCGAAGCCCGGCTTGACCAGGTCCGCATCGTCGGCGCGCGCAGCACCGCGCCCGATTTTTTCCGGGCCCGCATCCACGCCCAGCCCGGCGCGCTGCTGCGCCTGCCACAACTGCAGCGCGACTTGATCCTGATCAACAGCGGCAACGACGTGCAGGCCCGCGCCGTGCTCGAGCCCGGCCGCAGCTTCGGCACCACCAATCTGGTCGTGACCGTGCAAGAGCCCGAGAACGTCAGCCTGACGCCCTCGTATGACAACATTGGCCGCGACAACATCGGTCTCCGCCGCCTCGGCCTAACGCTGCGCGACGACAGCACCTTCGGCGAGCGCGACGCCTTCACCGCCAACGCTTCCTGGGCCACGGGCACGGTCTCGACCTCAGGCGCCTACAGCTTGCCGCTCGACGCCGAGGGGCTGCGCATGAGCTTGTCGGCGGATTACGCCGGCATCCGCATCTTAAATGGACAACTGAAGACGCTGGGCGTCCGCGGGCACTCGACCGACTTTTCGCTGGGCCTGACCCAGCCCATGGTGGTGCGCTCGGGTTTCGTGCTGAACGAAACCTCCGCCTTCGACGTGATGCAGTCCATCACCACCAGCAACGGTTTCGGCATCTCGAACCAGACGGTGTTCGCCGGCGAGCTGGGCGCGAACCTGCAATGGTTCGACGCGCAGGGGGTGTGGATCGCGAGCGACGGCATTGCGCTGGGGAACGCCAACCTCCCTGCCGGCCGCAGCTTCGGGCGCGAGAGCGCGGCACTGACCCGGGAGGAGAACTTCGGCGGCGACTTCAGCGGCATCCTGCGCTTCTCCGGCCAGACGCGCCTGTTCGCTGCCCGCACCGGCCTGCCGCTGGTCGAGCAGTTGCAATTGGGCGGCCTCTCGACCGTGCGCGGATACCCGGAGGGGTGGCAAATCGCCGACACCGGCTACGCGCTTACCAACGAATTCGACTATCCCCTGCCCCTGCGCCAGTATTTCTTCGGCGGCGCCTTCAGCCGCGGCCTCAAGGGCGCGCTCTTCGCGGACCACGGCGGCGTCTTCGGGGCGGCGGGACCGCAGCGCCGGCTCTACCTGACCAGCATCGGCACCGGGGTCATCTTCAACTCGCCTTGGCTTTCCGGGCGCCTGGACTGGGCGCGCCCGCTGGAGAACCGCGAAGGGCTGCCGAAGGTGGGCTTCGACTTTTACCTTCAGCCGCGAGTCGGCTTGGGTTGGCTCGGGCACCGCGAGTAGAAGGGCAACAATTGTGTGACAATCTCTTCGTATTTCTTTCTCTATTGACTCCATCGCGCTACCCAGCTTAGTCTTCGCGTCATAGAGAGTTCTCAATGGGGTCAAAGCCGATGGCGACGAAATTGCTCTCTCTCTCTCTCTCGTAGTTCTCGCTAGCTCCGCCGCGGCGCAGGGAATCCGCGCGACGGGAACCGTTACGCTGCAGGGGCCGCGCGGGCCCGAGACGGGCGCGATCACGTTCGAGGTCGCGGACGCGAGCCACTGCAGGGTCACGATCACACTCGGCGCCGAGGCCTCGCGCCGCGGCTACACGGTCATTGTCAACGGCGACCGGGCGAGCATCAACGCGCCTGCGGGCCTGCTGGCGGCCGTGCCGCTGCCGCTGGGCCATGGCCTCGGCTGCGCGCTGCTGCCGGGCTCGATCGCGGTGGCGAGCCTCGCCGTGCGCGGTGCGACGCTTACGGGAAACGCGACCGGCCGCCCCGCATCGCTCGATTGGCAGGCGCGCGGCCATGCCGCCGAGGTTCGTTACAGCGCCAACACGGTCACCGAGACCGTAGACGGCAAGCCGGTATTGAGCGCGAGCTTTGCTTCGATCGCTCCGGCCACCTTCGCCGACAGCGAGTTCACCCTGCCGCCATTGCCGGCGCGCGCGCGGCGCGCCGGGGGTGGACAATGAAGGGGCTTAGAGTTTTACTCGTTGGTGCGGCGGCGTTGGTTGCCGTGCCTTCAGTCGTTGCCCAGGTGAACTATCCGCGCCTGAAGGTGGCGGTCGAGACCGGAAGCGGCAGCACTGTGGTCGCCGCCGCGAACCCGTACCTCGGCCCGGCGACCAATCTGCACCTTGAGTTTCCGCTCTTCAGCCGGCCCGGCGTCGGCGGAGCACAGTTCAGCGCGACGCTGGTCTACGACAGCCAATTCTGGGGCACCGCGCCAGGCCGATGGTATCCGCAGGCTGGCAACGGCTGGTGGCTGCGTACGCCTGGCGGCCAGGTGAGCGAAGCGGACAACGCCGACTACGGTGCGTGCGGCTGGACCGACGGCGACGGCACCGACGATGGCAGCGGCGAAATTGACTACTACACCGTCACCTTCACTGAGCCCGACGGCACAGTGGCCAACGGACCTAGCTTCATGGTTGTCTACGGGCCGTACGGGCTTCATGACGAAGGGTACTACAGCGACTGCCCGCCCTCGGATCCGTTGCCGATCTCCACCGTCATCAACGATGGCAAGGGGTTCACTGTGACGGTGGACGGCTCGGGCAGCGCGACCGCATGGGATGGCGCCGGCAACGATCTCAGCTCCGGCCTCGCCGACCGCAACGGCAACAGCGTGCGGCTTTCAGGCGCAAGCTACGTTGACCCGCTCGGAACCGCGCTCACGGTCGGCGGCTCGCCCAGCTCGAGCGTCACCTACCAGTACCCTGGGCCGGGGGGCGTGCCGGAAACCATCACGGTGGCCTATGAATCGGTCAACGCCACCGGCAGCTTCGGCTGCTACGGCGGCTGGAGCGGGACGCTGCGCGTGCCGGCCAGCATCCAGTACCCGGACGGCAGCACGTATACGTTCACCTATGATTCGGCCGGCAGAGTTGCCTCGATGACCAAGCCCACCGGCGGCACGATCAGCTACAGCTACACGCTCGGCGTGCAATGCTCGCCTTTCTACATCTCCGACAGCCTCACCGAGTCCGACTCGATCAATGGCCCGAACGTTTACTGGCAGTGGATCCATACCACCTCGGATAACCAAACCGTTCAAACCGATCCCTACGGCGGGCGAGTAACGACCACGTTCGACAGTTCGGGAAATCCGGCGCAGGTGGACGCGGGCAACACCTACAACGGCCCGATCGTCACCCGGACGATCTCCTCGGGCACGGTCTACAACCGCACTTCCATCGTCGAGCTGTGTGCTTCGCAGACCGACCCCTGCGGGGCGACCGACAAGGCGATGCTGCAGTCCTCGCACAGCATCGTGCTCGACGAGGAGGGCAATGTCGCCTCGACGCAGGACACCGACTGGGGCGTAGACGCGCCTGGCGCCCTGCTGCGCCGGACCGTGAACACCTACCAGGCCAGCGGCAACGGCGAGGTGCTGACCAGCGCCGAGGTCGAGGACGCAAACAGCAACCAAGCCGCGCTCACGCAATTCACTTCGTTCGATGGCAGCGGCAACCCGCTCACCCGCGTGGATTGGGCCGCGACCGGCGGCGCCAGCCTCACCACGCGCTACGCCTACAATGCCAACGGAACGCTGCAGAGTGTGACCGCGCCGAATGGCGGCGTGACGAGCTTCTCGAACTTCGCCTGCTCGAATGCGTTTCCGCAAACGGTGACCACCGCCATCGGCAGCACCAGCTTGAGCTGGGATTGCTTCGGCGGCCGCGAGACCGGCTCGATCGGCTTGAACAACGAGCAGACCGCGGCGACGTTCAACAGCATGTGGCAGCCGACCTCGGTCACCGCGCCCAACGGCGCTGTGACCTCGTTTCTTTACCCGAACGTGAGCATGGTCGAGCGGGTGCTGTCGTTCAACGGCGGCAACTCGAGCCAAGACCTCTACACCGAGTCCGATGCCTTGGGCCGGCCTTTTCTGCAGCAGACGCGCCAATCGCCCGGGACCGGCACGGGCGGCACGTTTGACACCGTTCAAACCACCTACGATGCCATGGGCCGAGTTGCGAGCGTGAGCCGGCCCTATGCGGGCGCCTTCGGCGCCACCGCGCCTTCTGGAATCAAGTTCACGACCACGACCTACGATGCCATGTCCCGCCCGGTCAAGGTGGTGGATGGTGGCGGCGGCGAAACGGACGTGAGCTATCCGCTGAACGACGTGCTCACGACCGTTGTCGGCTCCGGCAGCGCGCCTACGGTTGCGCGCCAGCAAGAGATGGACGGCCTCGGGCGCCTGATCTCGGTTTGCGAAGTCACCGCCGGCACAAGCACTTGGCCAGCCGGCTCCTGCAATCAGCGCAGCGCCGCGAGCGGCTATCTCACCGCCTACACCCGCGACACGCTCGGCGACCTCACCAGCGTCGCCCAGGACTCGCAGCCCGGCAACGCCGGCGTCGAGCACCGCAGCTTCAGCTTCGATCAGCTGGGCCGGATGACTTCGGAGTCGAACCCCGAGACCGGCACCGTGGCTTACACGCTCGATAGCGACGGCACCTGCGGCAGCGGCGCAGCCGACCTCGGCAGT
>DATNED010000109.1:0-31543 GCA_035553115.1 Terriglobales bacterium
CAGCCCGCTGAACTCGGCGAGGATGTTGCCGAAGTCCGCGATGCCGAGCACGGTCATCGCAAAGAAGGTGGCGCGGAAGCCGAATTCTTCGCGGATCAGATCCGAAAGCCCCTTGCCGGTGACCGCGCCCATGCGCGCCGCCATTTCCTGGATCACGATCAGCGCGATGGTGGTCGGGATCAGCGTCCACAGCAGCAAATATCCGAATTTCGCTCCGGCTTGGGAATAGGTCAGGATCCCGCCCGGGTCATTGTCCACATTGGCGGTGATGAAGCCAGGACCCAGGATCAGCAGAAACGGCAGGATGCGCACCGACCAGAGCGATCGCGCGCGCCGGCGGCGGACCTTGCCGGCATTCCCGGCTTCGCGCGCAGGGGTCAGCGCGGCGGATTCGGATTGGGTCCGATGAAGATCCAACGGTCAACTCTCGAGGCAGGACTGGCGAACGAAACACGCCCGCCGAGAGCCGGCCCGAGAGATCGTCCTAGATCGCTGGACCGCCTCCCGGGGGCATGCGCCCGCCAGGATCCGAAGAAGTGCTCATAAACTCATTCCCAAGCTACCACACGACCGGCGTTGCTTGGTCCATTTTCTGCGCTCCGCCGCGCCTATGAACGAATGCGAAGCCGCGGCGATCCAATGCCGAGAAGGAAAAACGCCCCGGCGGAGGTCCGCCGGGGCGTGGGTGGAACGGGTTGGATTGGGCTCAGTTGCTGGAGCAGCAGCCGCCGCTCTTGGCTTCCTGCAGCACCGGCAGCGCCTTCTTCGCGGCATCGCCTGCCACCTGGGTGGTCTGGCTGCCGCTGGGAATCTCCATGGTGGTAAGTTGCTTGTCGAACGGCATCGAGTACTTCTTCTCGATCTTCTCGCGGTACACCGGACCTGAATTGTAGGTGCAGAACGGATAGATCAAGCCGTTGGGCGCGGCATAGTGGATGATGCAGCGCTTGACCCGCTCGACGTCGTAGTTGTAGCTGTCCATGAAGTGCATGCCGGCGACCATGAGCGTCTTGTAGACGAAGCCGCTCTCGGCTTCGCCGCCGCGGCCGTAGCTCTTGTCGGTCATGCCCTGCAGGGTTTGCAGAAAGCGGGTGAACGTCAGGCCCTCGGGGGCGCGCTCGGCATGGAAGTGCTTCTGCAGCGAGTTCCAAGTCTTCACCTTGCTGAAGAACTTGAAGCGCGCCTTCTCGGCGCTGCGGGCCAGGTTGTCAATGTCCTGCAGCATGCTGCCGACATCCACGAAGCGCGTGACCGGAATGGCCTGCTTGGTCTTCTGGTCCACGAACATATAGGTGCCCATCGAGCAGTGCGGATGGCAGCTCAGCGAGGTGGTCTCCTCGCCGCGCAGCGCGCTGATCAGCTTCGAGAACGGCGTCACGCAGGCCAGCGGGAACCAGTCGTTGTACGGATCGGCCAGCCCGGTCTGCTCGTGCACCGCGTGCGCCACATCGGCCAGGGTGAAGCGCTTCGCCTCCAGCTCCTTGCGCGAAATGCGCCCGGTGAACGTCACCGGCTGGAAGCTGATGCCGCTGACGACATCAATGTTCTCGAGCGCCAGCTTGATGATGTCGCCGATCTGGTGATCGTTCAGCCCCTTGACGATCGTGGGCACGAACACGATCTTCATCAGCCCCGCCTTGCGCACGTTCTCGATCGCCTTCAGCTTCTTGTCGAACAGCGACTCGCCGCGGGTGCGCTTGTAGATGTCGTCGCAGACGCCGTCGAATTGCAGGTACAGCGTGTGGAGTCCGGCATCGCGCGCCTTGATGCAGAAGTCGAGGTCGTTCCACATCACCCCGTTGGTCGCCACCTGGATGTGGCTGAAGCCCATTTCCTTGGCCAGCGCCACGGCATCGTGGAAGCGCGGATAGATGGTCGGCTCGCCGCCGGAGAACTGCACCACGCGTCCGGCCACAGGCCGCTCGTTGCGCAGCGCCTGCAGCATCTTGCGCACTTGATCAAAGCTGGGCTCGTAGAGGTACCCCGCCGCGTTGGCGTTGGCAAAGCAGACCGGACAGGTCAGATTGCAGCGGTTGGTCAAATCCACGTTCGCCAGCCCGGTGTGGCTGGTGTGCATCGAGCACAGGCCGCACTGGTCCGGGCACCGCGTCGCGCTCGGGATCGCCGGATTCGACAAGCCGCGGTTGTCGCCGAAGTACCACTGCTCCATCTTCAAATAGAGCTTCACATCGGCATAGATTTTGTCGCGGAAGTAGCCGTGCGTGGGGCACGTCTTTTCCATGAAGACCGCGCCGTTCTCCTCGAACTCCCGCGCCTCGATGACGCGAGTGCAATCCGGGCACAGCGACTGGGTGATTTTGGGCAGGCCCTTGTGAATCGCCTCGATGCGGGATCCGGAATGGGTGGTCTCCGGCTGCAGGACGGTGAAGTCGCTGCGCTTGCTGGGCGCAAAGTTTTGGGGCGCAATGGTTTGCGTGCTCACGTGCTGCCTCCTTGGGCTACCACTTCGGCGGGGCGCAAAAATGCGACACTGCCCGCTCGTTGTGATGCTAGCCGCACCGTCGGCGGCCCCCAAGCCCAATGTTGTGAACGGCTCTCAGCCTGAGCCCAGCGGTTCGGAAACGCCGCCGAATGGCACCCTTGGCGGCAGGGCCCGAGTTGCCCCGCAGGTCGGGGCAAGCCCGCCCTGCGTTGCCACAGCTGGGCGGGAAGATCGCGAGGCCAGGCCCGCGAACCGGGGCCCCCAGCCGACCTGTCGGCTGGGGTGGTCGTAATTCGGAACGGCGGGCCCCTGCCGGGCGCGACTCTCCGGAAGGGGCGAGACGGGGTGGTTGGCCGCCCGCCAGCTTGCTGGCGGGCTCTAGGAAGCTTTACTCGGGGCCCCCAGCGCGCTCGCGCGCTGGGGTCGAGGGAGGGCGCGAACCGCAGCGTGGCTCGATGCCTGTGCGCGGCACGGATGAGGATTCGCGCCCGACCGAGGACAACGCCAGACGGCCCCGTGTCGCCCCGCCCCGCTCCATGTTCCACCCCTCGCATCTAGGTTAAGGATGCCCACCTCGCCCGCAGCCGCTCCCACAGGCCCACGGGTCGCTGCTGGCGAACCATGATGCGATGAGCATAGTAGCAAGCTCCGACAGCGAAGGCGTATTCCGGTTCCTCCAACTCCTCCGGCATTCCTTCGACCAACTGCGGCGCCGCCATGCGCACACCCGTGCCAGTGGAGGCGGCCAACATCTCCGCCAGCCCTTGCAGCCTCCATGCGCCGCCGGCCAGGACGATGCCTGCCCCCAGCCCAGGACCTTTCGAGAGCTCGGCGTGCAACCGCTGCACCAGCTCGCGCGCCCGCGGCTCGATCCACTCCCCCACCAGCCGCAAGGGAACGAGCCGGGTTGGCGCCGACGCCACACTGCCTTCCGGGCTCGGCACCTCGATCGCACTGGTGGCTGCGCCTGCGCGCGCCTCCGCCATCCCGAAGCCGCATTTGATGCGCTCGGCCTCCTGCGGCGGCGTTCTCAGGCCAATGGAAATATCGCTGGTGAAATGGTCGCCCCCGATGGGAACCACCGCCGCGTGCTCCACCTGCCCGTCGCGGTACACCAGGACGCCGGTCGAGCCCGCGCCCATATCCACCAGCGCCACCCCGGCGTGGCGATCCTCGCTGGCCAGGCAGGCCTCGGCGCTGGCCAGTGGAGCAAAAATCAGCTCCACCACTTCCAGGCCGGCGTGGTTGGCGGCGAGCACCAGGTTGTCCTTGGCCGCAGCCATCACCGTGATCGCATAAATTTTCGCCTCCAGCCGCGTAGCCAGCATCCCCACCGGCTCGTGGATGCCGCCTTGCCGGTCGAGCACGAACTCCTGCGGCACGACGTGGAGGATTTGCCGGTCCGGCGGCAGCGCAATGGCGCGCGCCAAGTCCAGCACCCGGCGGGCATCGTCATGGGTGATCTCGCGGCTGCGCGAGGTCAGCGCCACACCGGCCTGGCTGCTCATGCCGCGCACGTGCGCCCCGGTGAGCGAAAGAAACACCCGCTCGACCGGCATTCCGGTGGTCTGCTCCAGTTGCGCCGCCGCGCCGCGGATGGCATCGGCCGCATCCGCCAAGCCCACGACCGCTCCTTTGCGCATGCCGCGCGAGGCCGCCGTCACGTGCCCGGCATAGCGCAGAAGGCCATCCTGCTCGACCACCTGCACCAGGCGAATTCCCGCCGTTCCGAGATCGAGGATGTTCAGCGGAACCAACTCCGCCGCTCCCGCCATCAGCCCCGTCCTCCTGGTTTCGTTCCCCGCGCCTTGGCCGCCGGCTTCGCGGTCGCTTTCGCCGGCGTTGCCGCTGCCGGCTTGGCCGCGGTCCCCGGGTCCACGATCGCTTGCCCGTCGTAGCGCAAGTCCACCGAAGCCAGCCCCGGAAACTTCTGCTCCCATCCCTCGATCTGCTGCTGGAACAGCGCAAAGCGGGCCGCGAAATTCCGGTCGCCGAAGTGCACCAGCACCGAGGTGCGCCCCACCCCGATCCGCGCCCGCAGGTCCTCGCTCTCGCTCAGGTCAATCTCGGAGATCTCCTCGCCCAGCTTCCCCCCCTGAGCCAGCGCGTCGCGGAACGCAGCGAACCGCTCCATCTGCGGCGCGCGCGCCTGCAGCCATCTCCGCGCATCTGGATTGGCGGCCTCGGCGCCCGCCAGCCCGGAGAGCACCGGAAAATCAAAATTCCCCTTCTCCGGGGCGGTCAGCAGCACGCCCCCGCCGTCCACCAGGCGCAAGCTGCTGCCGGCCCGTGCCAACGCCACCGGCGTGCGTTCGGTCAGCCGCACCTGCAGTTGCGCCGGCCAAACCCGCAGCACCGTGGCGCTCCGCACCCAGGGAAGCGCCGCAATGCTCTCGCGCCGCGCTTCGATCGGTATGAAAAAAATGTCGCGGCCAAGGTCGGAGGCGAACACCCCGGCCACTGCGCTTGCTTCGCCGTGGCTTGCGCCCGCGACCGCAATTTGGCCGGAACTGGCCAAGACGAACCAGGCGCTGTGGAAGAAAAATGCATATCCGCCCAGCAACGCCGCGCAGCCCGCAGTCGCCCAGGCCTCCGCGCGCCAATGCCGCTGCAGCCGCCGCAGCCATTCGCCGGGGCGCTTGCGCCGCACCCGCACCGGCGCGCTTCGCCGCCGGTAATCCGGGTCGCGCACCGGCCCGTCCAGCGCGTCGTCCGGTTCTTCCACGAATTCGGGCTCTCGCTCCCGCGCCGCCATCACGCCTCGCTCGCCGCCGCCCTGCGGCGCGATCGCAGTGCCTGCAATAATTTTTCGCCCAAGCCCGATACGCTGCCCGCGCCTTGGGTCAGGATCAAATCCCCCGGGCGGCTGGCCTCGACCGCAGCGGAAATCGCCGCCTCGGCGCCGCCCGCATAATGCACGCGGCCTCCTCGTTGGCTCGCGGCCTGCGCCAGGCGCTCGGCGCTCACGCCGGCGATCGGCGCTTCTCCCGCCGAATAGATGTCCAGCAGCCAGCACTCATCGGCATGCTTCAGCACCGCCGCGAACTCATCGAGCAAATGATGGGTTCGCGTGAAGCGATGCGGCTGGAAGATCATGAGCACCCGGCCTCCGCGCTGCGCCGAGCGCACAACTTCCTGCGCGGCGGCCAGCGTGGCCGCCAGCTCCGTGGGGTGATGGCCGTAATCGTCCACGACCGTGACTCCGCCCACCTCGCCGCGGATCTGAAACCTGCGGTCCACCCCGGCAAAACTGGCGATGGCCGCGCGCACCACTTCGAGATCGCGCCCCAGCAGCAGCCCCACGCTCACCGCCGCGGTCGCGTCCACGATGTTGTGCATTCCCGGACGCATGACGCGGAACTCGCCTAAATCGGTCGTCGCCACCTGCTGCCTGCCGAACGCCAGCGCAGCGGCCGGGCTGAGCTCGAGCCGGAAGCGCGAGGCCAGCCCTTCCAGCTCTGGCGAAAGCACCCGCACGTCGCTCTCCGGCCGCAGCCCGTAGGTGAGCGCCCGCCGCCGCAGCCGCGGCAAGATGGCCTGCGTCGCCTCGTCGTCTGCGCCCGCCAGCACAGTGCCGTAAAACGGCACGCGGTTGGCGAACTCGACGAATGCGTCTTGGATATCCGCCAGGTCGCGGTAGCAATCCAGGTGCTCGCGGTCGAGGTTCGTGATCACCGCCACGATCGGAGAGAGCTGGAGAAACGAGCGGTCGCTCTCGTCCGCCTCCGCCACCAGGTACGGCGTGTTCCCCAGGCGCGCGTTGGAGCCGATCGAGTCCAGCCGCCCGCCCACGATCACGGTCGGATCCAGGCCCACCGCCGTCAGCACCGTGGCGATCATCGAGGTTGTGGTGGTCTTGCCGTGCATCCCCGCCACCGCAATCCCGAACTTCAGCCGCATCAGCTCGGCCAGCATCTCGGCCCGCGGAATCACCGGAATTTGCCGCGCCCGCGCCGCCACCATCTCGGGGTTGTCCCCGCCCACCGCGCTCGACACCACCACCACCTCGGCATCGCCGAGGTTCTCGGCGGCGTGGCCGATGTGAATGCGCGCCCCCATTCCCGCCAGCCGCTCGGTGAGGGCCGAGCCGCGCACATCGGAGCCGGAGACCGGCCATCCCTGCACCAGCAGCACCTCGGCGATGCCGCTCATGCCGATGCCGCCGATGCCGACAAAATGGACGCGAAAAACCTTCGAGAGCATGACCTTTTCCATCTTACAGGCGGGCGCGCAACCCGCCGCGCGCCCGCGCATAAGGGAGCTAGTTAATCACTGGAGCGCGGAATCCGCTGCGCTAAAATCATGGCAAATGCGCCCGGCCATCTTTTTTGACCGCGACGGCACGCTCAACGAGGAGGTCGGCTACGCCGGCACCCCGGAGCAGTTCCACATCTTTCCCCATGCGGCCGCCGCCGTCCGCAGCGCGAACCAGGCCGGATGGGCCGCCGTGCTGGTCACCAACCAGGCCGGGGTCGCGCGCGGCCTCTATTCCGAGAACGAAGTTGCCGACTTGCATCGCATCCTCTCCCAGCACCTGGCCCATGCCAATGCCCGTTTGGACGGCATCTATTTCTGCCCCCACCATCCCCAAGGCACCGTGGTCGGCTACGCCGGGGAGTGCGAGTGCCGCAAGCCGCGCGCCGGCATGCTCCACCAGGCCGCGCGCGAGTTGAACCTCGATCTGCGCGCCTCCTGGGTGATCGGCGACCGCGCCCTCGATGTCGAACTGGCGCGCGGCGTGGGCGCGGGCTCGGTGCTGGTGCGCACCGGCTACGGCGCTACCGAGCTGGCAAGCGCCGATCCTGGCGCCGACCACATCGCCGACGACGCCCTCGAAGCCGTGCGCTGGATTCTGGAGCCCCGCACTTGACCGCCGCCATGGCGGCTGCGGCGCAGAAAATCGTCCGGCGATTCTCGCAGCTCACCATCGCCGTCTGGGGCGACTTCGTGGCCGACGAGTTCGTCGCCGGCGAAATCGCCCGCGTCTCGCGCGAGGCGCCGGTGCTGATCCTCAAGCGCCGCACCCGGGTGTGGACCGCAGGCGGCGGCGCAAATGCCGCCATGAATCTCGCGGCCTTGGGGGTGCGCGTGCGCGCCGTCGGCTGCGTCGGCGACGACGAGGCGGGAGGCGAGCTGCTGCGCCTGTTCGCCTCGGCGGGCGTCAACCGGCGCGGCGTGGCCCGCCTGCGCGGCCGCGGCACACCGACCAAGACCCGCATCCTGGCCCACCACGCCCACACCACCCCGCAGCAGGTCGTTCGCCTGGACCATGAACCGCCGCCGCTGGCGGCCGCGCTCCAGGCCAAGCTGGCGCAATCCGTCCGGCGCGCCGTGCGCGGCGCTCACGGCGTGCTCATCTCCGACTACGGCTACGGCGCCGTGGACCCGGCTGCTTCGGTGGCGCTCCGCGCATTGCTGCCGAAAGCCGCGCCCCTGTGCGTGGACGCCCGCTACCGCATCCGCGCCTATCGCGGCTGCACCGCCGCCACCCCCAACGAGGCCGAGCTCGAAGCCGCGCTCGCCGCCCCGATCGCCTCGCCCCGCGCGCTGGAACGCGCCGGCCGCACGCTCGCCCGCCAGCTCGCCTGCCCGCACCTGCTCGTCACCCGCGGCCGCGACGGCATGGCGCTGTTCGAACCCCGACGGCGAACGCTGCTGCTGCCGGTCGTGGGCAGCCAACAGGCGCTCGACGTCACCGGGGCCGGCGACACCGTGATTGCCGTCTTCACCGCTGCGCTGGCAGCGGGGGCCGACGGACCCACGGCCGCGGCCCTCGCCAACCACGCCGGCGGCATCGTGGTGATGAAAACCGGCACCGCAACCGTATCCGCCGCCGAGCTCTTGCAGGCCGTGGGCACCTAGCGTGACCCGCTTCGCCGACAAAATCCTCAAACGCGACGCGCTGCTGGCTCGTGCCGCGGCTTGGCGCGAATCCAAGGCCACGATCGCGCTCGCCAATGGCTGCTTCGACATCCTCCACGTCGGCCATGTCCGCTATTTGCAAGCGGCAGCGGCGCTTGCGGACCACTTGATCGTAGCCGTCAACTCCGACGCCAGCACGCGGCAGCTCAAAGGCCCGGGCCGGCCGATACTGCCCCAGCGCGCGCGCGCCGAACTGGTGGCCGCGTTGCGCTGCGCCGCTGCCGTCATCATCTTCGATGAGCTCACGGTCGAGCCGCTGCTGCGCGCCCTTCATCCCGATTTCCACGCCAAGGGCACCGATTACACCGCCGCCAGTGTGCCCGAGGCCGACGTTGCCGAGCAGCTAGGCGTGGGCATCCGCATCGTCGGCGACCCCAAAATTCACGCCACGCGCGACCTGCTCGCCCGCATCCGGCAAACGTAGCGGAATGCGATACTGAGGGGGCGTGGCCCCGCTGCTGCCAACCCGCATCTTGATCGTCAAATTGAGCAGCCTGGGAGACATTGTCCACGCCTGGCCGGTGGCAGCCAGCCTGCGCGCCAGCTTTCCGCAAGCCCGGCTGGCTTGGCTGGTCGAGCAAAAATGGCTTCCGTTGGTGGTGCGCCATCCCGAATTGGACGAAGCCTTCACCCTCGACACCTTCTCCCTCCGCCGCCGCCCGCGGCGCTGGGACGTGTTGCGCGCCGACCTCGCCCGCGTGCGCTCCTTCCATCCCGATTGGTGCCTCGATTTGCAGGGCACCTTCAAGTCCGCCGTGGTCACGCGCCTGTCGGGCGCGCCCGAACGCGCCGGCTTTGCCGCCGCGGCGCGTCGCGAACGCGGTTGCGGTTTTGCCTACAACCACACGGTGCAGCCCCGCTCCACCCATGTCGTGGATCAAATGCTCGAGCTGGCGGCGGCCTGCGGCCCCCTGCAGCGCGTGCTGAGCTTTCCGTTCCCAATTCCCGAGGCGGTGCAGCAATCCGTGGACACCTGGATTGCCGAGAACCACATCGGGCCCTTCGCCTTCTATTCTCCGGGCGGCGGCTGGGCCTCGAAACGTTGGCCGAGCGAACGCTTCGGCCGCTTGGCCGACCTGCTCGAGCAGCGCTATGGCTTGGCCGCCGTCTTGAATCGCGGCCCCGGCGAGCGCGATTTGGATGACGCCTACCGCCGCGCCAGCACCATTCGCGCGCGCCTGTTTTCGGGCGACGTCGAGCACCTGGGCGCGGTGCTGAAGCGCGCCCGCCTCGTGGTTGGCGGCGACACCGGGCCGTTGCAGTTGGCCGCCGCCCTTCAGGTTCCGACGGTGGCCTTGTTCGGCCCCACCGATCCGGCGCGCAACGGCCCCTACTCTCCGCGCTCGGTCGTGCTGCGCAAGACCGATGCCACCACCTACCAGCGCGGCGACACCTACTCGCCTGCCATGCTCGCCATCACGCCCGAGGAGGTGGCCGACGCTTGCGGCCAACTCCTGGAAAGCGCGGTGGGCAGGAAATGAGGTCGGGCCTTCAGCGCTGGCGCGTGCCCTTGGGCTTTGGCGCCGCGGCTGCGCTGCTGGTGCTGGCCCATCCCCGCCCGGCCACGCTCACGCTGGGCTTGCCAATCGCGCTCGCAGGCTTGGCGCTGCGCGCCGCCGCCGCGGGCCACATTCGGAAAAACGACGTCCTGGCCACGCGAGGCCCCTACCGTTTCACCCGCAATCCGCTGTATCTGGGCAGCAGCCTGCTGGGCGCCGGCTTGGTCGTCGCCGCCGGCTCCTGGTGGCTCGCCTTGCTGGCAGCGCTGATGCTGGTGTTCGTGTACCTGCCCGTCATCAAGCGCGAAGAGCAATACCTGGCCGACCGCTTCGGGACCGCCTTTCATGCCTATGCAGCCCGCGTGCCGCGCCTGCTGCCGCGCTGGCGCGCGGCGGGCGCGAGCGGCGCCGGCCCCAGTTTTTCCCTGGCGCTCTACCGCCGCCACCGCGAATACCAGGCGCTGCTTGGCTTTGCAGCATTGGCGCTGGCCCTGCTGCTGAAATGGAAGCTGCGCTGGTGATCCGCCCGCTGCTGGCCGCATTGTCCTTGCTGGGGGCGCAGATCGCTCCCTCCGCCGCGCCGCCTGCGCCGTTAGGCGAGTTGCACTTTGTCGCCCACTGGCGCCTGCTCGAGGTCGGCACCGCCACGTTGACGTCCGGCGATGTCGGCGGCCTCCGTCAAATTCGATTCTCGGCAGACTCGAATGGCGTCGTGAACCTGTTCTATCCCGTCCGCGACCGCCTGACCTCGAGCCTCCGCGTCGCCCCTTATTGCGCCGTCCGCGACGACAACGAGACCAGCGAGGGACGCCGCCACCGCAAGACGGAGATCGTCTTCGCGCCCGATCAGCGCCAGTTGGTGCTGGACGAAACCGACCTGGCCGCCAAGCCTCCGGTCGCGAAGCACGAGGTCAAGCCCATCCCGGGCTGCGTGCTCGACTTGCTGGGAGCGCTGGAGTTCCTGCGCGCCCAGCCGCTGCACATCGGCGACCGCTATGCCATGCAGGTGAACCAAGGCGGCGCAACCCGCGACGTTCAGGTCATGGTGGACCTGCACGAGACCGTGGCGACGCCGGCCGGGCGCTTCTCCGCCGTCCGCGTCACGCCCCAGGCCCTGGCGCCGCTCGACCACCCCGGCCAGCTTTGGATCTGGTTCAGCGACGACGCCCGCCATCTTCCGGTCCAGATCGAAGCCAAAGTCAGCTGGGGCACCCTCCTCGCCCAGCTCGCGCCCTGACCTACAGCGGAATGTTGCCGTGCTTTTTTTTCGGCATCGAGGCGCGCTTGCCTTGCAGCATCTCGAGCGCCTCGATCAGCCGCGCGCGGGTGTCGCGCGGGGCGATCACCGCATCCACATAGCCGCGCTCGGCGGCCGGAAACGGCGACGCGAAGCGCTCGCGGAACTCCGCGGCCAGCCTCTTGCGGGTGGCATCGGGGTCGGCCGCCGCTTCGATCTCGCGCCGGTGGATCACGTTCACCGCCGCTTCCGCTCCCATCACCGCCAGCTCCGCCGTCGGCCAGGCGAAGTTCGCGTCGGTGCGCAGGTGCTTGGAAGCCATCACGCAGTAGGCGCCGCCGTAGGCCTTGCGCGTGATCACGGTGAGCTTGGGGACGGTGGCTTCGGCGAACGCATACAACAGCTTGGCCCCATGCCGGATGATCCCGCCCCACTCCTGCTGCGTGCCGGGGAGGAAGCCCGGAACATCCTCGAACGTCACCAGCGGAATATTGAACGCGTCGCAGAAGCGGACAAAACGCGCCCCCTTCACGCTGGCGTTGATGTCGAGCACCCCGGCGAGGTGCAGCGGCTGGTTGGCGACCATGCCCACGCTGCGCCCGTTCAGGCGCGCGAAGCCGATGACCAGGTTGGGTGCGAAGTGCTCCTGCACCTCGAAGAAGTACCCTTCATCGGCGACGCCGCGGATGGCATCGCGGATATCGTAGGCTTGGTCGCTGGCCTCGGGAACCAATCCGTCCAGCTCCGGCACTTTGCGGTCGGCCCGGTCGGTGGTCGCGCGCCGGGGCGGGTCGTCGAGGTTGTTCGAGGGCACGAAGCTGAGCAGCTCGCGGATCAGGGCCAGGCATTGCCGGTCGTCGCTGGCCAGGAAATGCGCCACGCCGCTGGTCTGGTTGTGGGTCAGCGCGCCGCCGAGGTCTTCCTTCGTGACTTCCTCGTGAGTAACCGCCTTGATCACATCGGGCCCAGTCACAAACATGTGCGCCGTGCCCTGGACCATCAGAATAAAGTCGGTGATCGCGGGCGAATAGACCGCGCCGCCGGCGCACGGCCCCAGAATCGCCGAGATCTGCGGCACCACCCCGCTCGCCAGCGTGTTGCGCAAGAAGATGTCGGCGTAGCCGCCCAGCGACGCCACCCCTTCTTGAATGCGCGCCCCGCCGCTGTCGTTCAGGCCGACCACCGGCGCGCCCACCTGCACCGCCTGGTCCATGAGCTTGCAGATCTTGCTGGCATTGGCCTCTGAAAGCGCTCCGCCCAGCACGGTGAAATCCTGGGCGAAAACGAAGACGGTGCGCCCGTCAATGCGCCCGAAGCCGGCGACCAGGCCGTCTCCCGGCACCCGCTGGCGGTCGAGGCCGAAGTCGTGCACCCGGTGGGTCACCAACTGGTCCCACTCTTGAAAGCTCCCCGGGTCCATCAGCGCCTCAACTCGTTCCCGGGCCAGCAGTTTGCCCTGTTCATGCTGCCGTTTCCGGCGCTCCGCGCCGCCTCCGTCCTCGGCCTTGCGCTGGCGGCTCTCCAACTCTCGCTGGTGCTCGGTGGACATCGGTCTATGCTGCCACAAGGCGGGACTCGGCACCTGAATTATGAAAAATGGAATTCGGAAGGTCGGATATTGGAAATCCGGTCACCAAGTGGTAAACTAGGGGTTGGAATTTCCAGGTCATCGTGGCATTTCATCCACGCACCGGAGAGGGTTCTTCCCATGACTAAACCTTCCCGCATCAGCAAGTACCATTTGATCCCCCAGGGCAACCGCGCCATCGTGTGCGAGGGCACCATCCGCCTGGGTTTGGTGGACGCGGCGAAATTGGAACAATACGTGGTCGGCCGCGGCGGCAAGGCCCCGCAGGATGACGATGTGCAGTGGGCGCTCAAGCATGCCCTGCTGGCGCGCTACCGGATTTTCCACAAACCGATGTCTTCGCGCGAGCTCGAAAACGCCGTGGCGATTGACGATTAATCGTTGTCTTCGGCGTGCTGCTGCTCTAACCGCGCCAGCAACTGTGCGCACTCGCTCCGCCGGGAGTTGCGCCAGCTCGCGGCCAGCGCTTCGCCCTCTTCCGGATAGCGAATCCCGATTCGGCTGAGCGCGCGCTCGGCAGCTTGCGCATCCGGTGGATCGGCGCCCAGTTGCGCGCGCAGCTCGCCTACGCCAATCAGGAACGTCTCGTCGTTGCTGAGTCTTCCGCCGTTCAGTTCCTCGCCTCCGTCGCCGCTGAAATGTCGGGGCGGCCGGATTTGAACCGGCGGCCACCTGCGCCCAAGGCAGGTGCGCTACCAGGCTGCGCTACGCCCCGTGACTGTAGTTTAGCCCAGCCGCCGCTTGCATAACGAGGTTCGCTCCCCGGGATGACCCAATATCCCATTGACTTTTGCACGGATCAACGTAACATCCGACAGAAGCAAGGGTTCTCCGAGAGAGGCTCGGTGCGCCCCGATTTAGGAGAGCAATCAACCATGTCCACACTCAGCAAAGCGATTCAGGATCTCGAAGATCAAAAGAAGCGGATCGATTCCGCACTCAAGATACTTCGCGACCTCAATGGAACCGGTCACGTCGGCGGTTCGCGCAACATCTCCCCGGAAGGCCGCAAGCGCATCGCCGACGCCCAGAAACGGCGTTGGGCGCGCGTGCGCGCCCAAGCGGCATCCGGCAAGAAGTAGTGGTTACCCCTCACCGCGCCAAAGGTCCGCCGCCGCCTCGCGGCGGCGGATCAGCCGCGCTTTTCCCCGCTCCACGGCGGCTTCGGCCGCGCGCGGGCGGGCATTGTAATTCGAGCTGAGCACGAAGCCGTAGGCGCCGGCTTCGAGCAAGGCCAGCCTATCTCCGGCCTCGATCGGCGGCAGCAGGCGCTGGTACGCGAAGCTGTCGCCGCTTTCGCACAGCGGCCCCACCACGTCCGCGCGCAGCTTGCGCCCGCGCCGCGGACGCAGCGGCGCAATCTCGTGGTACGCGCCGTACAGGCTCGGGCGCAGCAGGTCGTTGGCGCCGGCGTCGGTGATCACAAACGTCCGGCCGGCGTGGCGCTTGACGTAGAGCACGCGCGTCAGCAGCGCGCCCGCCGCCGCCAGCAGCCGCCGCCCGGGTTCGAGCAGAATATGCCACTCCGCCGCGCCTTCCACGCCGCGCAGCCCGCGCCGCAGCGCCCGCGCGTAGGCGGCCACGCTGGGCACGCGCTGCCCCGGCCCATAGGCCACGCCCAAGCCTCCGCCGGCGTCGAAATATTTCAGCCGGACGCCTTGGCTCGCGAGTTCGGAGGCCAGCTCGGCGACCCGGCGCGCCGCGGCGGTGAACGGAGCCAAATCCACAATCTGCGAGCCGATGTGGAAGCCGATTCCGGCTGCCTCGAGCCAGCGCGCCTGCTTCCCGCCGCGCGAGCCCAGATAGAGCCGGCGCGCCACCGCGACCTCCAGCCCGAATTTATGCTCGCGCAATCCGGTGGCGATGTGCGGATGGGTATGGGCGGCGATGTCGGGGTTCACGCGCAATCCGAACCGCGCCCTGCGGCGCAACCGCGCCGCGCGCTCGGCCAGCAGCTCCAGCTCCGGCTCCGATTCCACCTGGAACAGCAGGATGCCGGCGCGCAGGGCCAGATCCATCTCCGCAGCGGTCTTGCCCACCCCGCTGAACACCACCCGATCGGCGCGGCCGCCGGCGCGCAGCACGCGCTCGAGCTCGCCGCCGCTCACCACATCGAAGCCGCAGCCCCATTGCCGCAGCCGCCGCAGCAGCGAGAGGTTGGCGTTGGCCTTCACCGCCGCGCAAATCAGGTGCGGCGCGCCCGCCATGGCCTGGTGGTATTCGCCCATGACGGCGCGAATGGCGTCGAAGTCGTAGACATAGAGCGGCGTGCCCCAGCGCTCGGCCAGGCGCGCCAGCGGCATGCCCCCGGACACGAGTTGGTTGCGGACATAGTGGAAGGGGCGCATGGCAGCCGCGGCTACACCGCCTTCAGCACCACCACGGTGCGGTCGTCGGCCGCCGGCAACCCGGCGCCGAAGCGCTCGACGTCGGCAAAAATGGCGCCGGCCACGGTCTCGGCCGTATCCGCATAATGCTCGCGCAGCAGCCGTTCCAGGCGCTGCCTGCCGTATTCCTCGCCCGCAGGGTTCATGAACTCGGTGATGCCGTCGCTGACGAACACCACGCTTTCCCCCGGCGCCAGCTTCACCGTCCGCTCCTCGTAGCGCGAATCGGCCAGCATGCCCAGCGGCACCCCCGCCACCGGAATGATGTGGCATCCCTCCGCCGTCACATGGACCGGATACGGCAGCCCCGAATTCGCCACCTGCAGCCGCCGGCTGCGCTCCGACCAGAGCGCGTAGATCAGCGTCATGAACTGGGACTCGACCTCGCGCTCGAGCAGCGCCTGGTTGAGCGCCGACAACAGCTCCGCCGGCCCCGGATGCCGCTCCGCCTGCATGCGCAGGATGCCGCTCACCACCGCGCCGTACAGCGCCGCGCCCGCGCCTTTGCCGCTCACGTCGCCCACGGCGATCGCCATCCGCTGCCCCTTGTAGGCGATGAAATCGTAGAGATCGCCGCCCAACTGCCGCGCCGCCACCGTGCGCGCCGCGATCTGCAGCCGGTCGAGCTCCGGCACCCGCGCCGGCAGCAGCCGCTCCTGGATTTCCTGGGCGATGCGCAGGTCGCGCTCCATCTTCTGCTCGGCCCGGACCACCTGCTGGTACAGCCGCGCGTTGGCCATCGCCACCGCCATCTGCGCCGCCAGCGTGCTGAGGGTGCGCGCATGGCGCTCGGTGTAGTAGCCCTTGCGGGTGTGCTCGAGGTCGAGCACGCCCAGCACCTGGTCCTGATGCACCAGCGGCACCGCCAGCTCGCTGCGGACGTCCGGGTTCACCAGGATGTAGCGCGGGTCTTCGCGCACGTCGCGCACCACCACCGCCTTGCGCGTCGCCATCGCTTCGCCGGTGATGCCCTTGCCCACCGGAATGTCGCGCTTGATCTGGATGTTCTTGCCCAGCTTCACCGACAGCCGGTGCTCGAGCTTGTCCCCGGCCGCGTTCAGCATGAGCACGCTGAACAGTTGGTACTCGATCACCCGCCGCACCATCTCCGCCGTGCGCGTCAGCAAGTCGTCGACCGACAGGATCGAGGTCATCTCGCGGCTGATGTCGTTCAACAGGCTGAGGGTCTTCTCCCTCTGGACGGCGTTGCGGTAGAGCTTGGCGTTCTCGATGGCGCTGGCGATGCGGCTGGCGATCAGCACCAGCGCCTGCTGATGCGCCTCGGTGAAGGCGTTCCGCTCGGGCGCCTGGATGTCAATCACGCCCACCACCTGGTTCTTCCACAGGATGGGCACGGCCAGCTCGCTGTGGATGTCTTTCAACGCGGAGATGTAGTTGGCATGGAGGGAAACGTCGTTCACCAGCTGCGGCTGCTTGGTCTGCGCCGCCAAGCCCGTGATTCCCTGCCCGAACCGCACCCGCACCCCTTCCACCACCTCGGGCAGGTGCCCGACCGCCAGCCGGATGCGCAATTCCTGGGTGCGCTCGCTGGCCAGCAGAATGGCGAAAATCTCGTACTTCACCACCCGCCGCACCAGCTCCGCCACCCGGTTCAGCACCTGGTCCAAATCCAAGGTGCCGTTCACCAGATCGCTTACTTCGAGCATGAAGGCGGCGATATCGGTGAGCGGCGCGGTCGTGGGCTCGGCTGCCATGGTGGAAATCATAACAAAGGGGCTCGCAAAATCCGCTTCGTTACAATGGGGATAGCGTCATGCTTCCATCCTTTTCCGCGCAAGAGTTCTTCGCCTCCCGCTACGGCGTCTCGGACGCCGACCTCGAACACTACCTCGCCGCCGCGCTTGCGCGTGGCGGCGACTACGCCGACTTGTATTTCGAGCATCAGGCCACCTCTTCGATCTCGCTCGAGGAAGGCCTGATCAAGAGCGCCACGCAGGGCATCTCGCTGGGCGTGGGCGTGCGCGTGCTTTCCGGCGAGCGCACCGGCTACGCCTACACCGACGACCTCAGCCGCGAGCGCATCCTGCGCGCCGCCCAAGTCGCCGCGCACATCGCCAGCGGCCCCGCCCAGACCAGGATCGCCGGTTTGCGCGCCGCCGACCTGGGAGGACGCAGCTTGTATCCGGCGCCGCAGGCGCCGACCGACGCCGAGATGGCGGCCAAGCTGGCGCTGGTGCGCCGGGCCGATCGCGCCGCGCGCGGCTGGGATGCCCGCGTGTTTCGAGTCCGCGTCAACTACGCCGACGAACTCCGCCAGGTGCTGATGGCCGGCTCCGACGGCCGCTGCTCCGGCGACCGCCAGCCCTTGGCGCGGCTGAGCGTCCTGGCGCTGGCGCGCGAGAACGGCGCCAGCGAAAAGGGCAGCGCGGGCGGCGGCGGCCGGGTCGAGCTCGAATTCTTCGATCAGGAAATCACCCCCGAGCACTTGGGCGAGCAGGCCGCGCGCGAAGCCGTTCAGCAGCTCGGCGCCCGGCCCTGTCCGGCGGGCGAAATGCCTGTGGTGCTGGGACCGGGCTGGCCCGGCATCCTGCTGCATGAAGCCATCGGCCACGGCCTCGAGGCCGACTTCAACCGCAAGGGCACCAGCGCCTTCACCGGCCTGCTCGGGCGTCGCGTGGCCAGCGACAAGTGCACGGTGGTGGACAACGGCACCCTGCCTGGACGCCGCGGCTCGCTCAACGTGGACGATGAGGGCACGCCGACGCAGTGCACCACGCTGATCGAGCGCGGAATCCTCAAGGGTTACTTGCAGGATCACCTCAGCTCCCACCTTACCCGCGCCCACGCCACCGGCAACGGGCGGCGCGAGAGCTATGCCCACATGCCCATGCCGCGCATGACCAACACGTACATGCTGGCCGGCGAGGACGACCCGGCCGAGATTATCCGCAGCGTGGAACGCGGCCTCTACGCGGTCAACTTCGGCGGCGGGCAAGTGGACATCACCAACGGCAAGTTCGTCTTCTCCGCCTCCGAGTGCTATCTGATCGAAGACGGCCGGATCACCGCGCCGGTCAAGGGAGCGACGCTGATCGGCAACGGCCCCGAGGTGCTCACCCACGTCTCCATGGTCGGCAACGATCTCCGCCTCGACCAAGGCATCGGCACCTGCGGCAAGGATGGCCAATCGGTGCCGGTTGGCGTCGGCATTCCCACCCTCAAAGTGGACCGCCTCACGGTCGGCGGCACGCAGTAGCCCGGCCGATGTCGCGCTTGCTCGATCTTGCCCAGGCGGTCGTCGCCGAGGCTGGCCGCCGGGGCGCATCCGCCGCCGAGTGCGTGGTGCGCGAAGGCCGCGAACTTTCGGTCAACATCCGCATGGGGGCGACCGAATCCATCAAGCAGGCCGAGGGCAACGCCCTCGGCATCCGCGTCTTCCGCGGACAGCGCGCCGGGGTCACCTACAGCAGCGACCTCTCCCCCGACGCCTCCCTGCGCATGCTGGACGCCGCGCTCGCCATCGCCGAAGCCGCGTCGGAAGATCCGTTCGCCGGCTTGCCGGAACCCGAGCTGCTGGCCCGCGCGCATCCCGACCTCGACCTCTATGCGCCGGCTGCCGCCGCCGTCACCCCCGAACAAGCGCTCGATTGGGCGCTGCGCGCCGAGCGCGCCGCGCTCGACTGCGACCCGCGCCTTTCCAACTCCGACGGCGCCAGCTTCGAGGCCGGCGAAGCCACCAAGGCGCTGGCCAACTCGCACGGCTTTGCCGGCGAAGTCCGCCGCAGCTCCTGCTCGCTCAGCGTCGTTCCCATCGCCATGGAACACGGCCTGCGCCAGCGGGATTACTGGTACACGCTGGGGCGCGAGCCCGGGTTGCTCGAAGCGCCCGAGCAGGTCGGGCGCACCGCCGCCGCCCGCGCCCTGCGCCGCCTGGGCGCGCGCAAGGTGCCGACCGCGCGCGTGCCGGTGGTGTTTGATCCCCAAACCGCGCGCTCGCTGCTCGGCCATGTGCTCGAGGCGGTCAGCGGCGAATCCGTGTATCGCGAGTCGAGTTTCCTCGCCGGCCAGCTGGGCCAGGTGGTTGCGGCGCCGGGCTTCACCCTGGTGGATGACGGCCTTCGCCCCGGCGGCTTCGGCTCCTCGCCCTTCGACGCCGAGGGCGTGCCCACGCGAAAGACTGCGGTCATCACCGAAGGCCGCCTCGATTCGTACCTGCTCAACACCTACACCGCCCGCAAGCTTTCGCTCGCCACCACGGGTAATGCCGCGCGCGCGCTCGCCGGGGCGCCGGGCGTCAGCTGCGGCAACCTCACCTTGCTGCCCGGAACCGCTGCGCCGGAAGAGATCCTGCGCGGCCTGCCTCGCGGCCTGTGGGTCACCGAGCTGATCGGCTTCGGGGTGAACACCGTCACCGGCGACTACTCGCGCGGCGCCTGCGGCCTCTGGATCGAGAATGGCGAGTTGGCGTATCCGGTCGAGGAGATCACCATCGCCGGCAACCTGCGCGATATGCTCAAGAACATCACCGCCATCGGCAAGGATTTGCCGAATCGGGGCGCGGTCAATGCCCCGACCGTATTGATCGAGGGCATGACCGTGGCCGGAAGCTGAACTGGAAGCGAATGACGATCCGCTGGGGAAAGCCGCATAGCATTGGCCTGGCCGTGACGCTGGCGCTGGTGGGCGCTTGCTGGATCATGATCGGCCTGCCCGACCACACCTCCGGCGCGCGCCAGGACAGCTATGCCTCGCAGGTCGCCATCACTTCGCCCAGCGTCTCCGCCGCCCAGAGCATGATGGCGGGCGGGGTGGTCTACTACGACGGCACGCTTGAGAACCACGGGGACAGGACCCTGGCCGGCTTTACCGCCGAGCTCACCTTCACCGACATCAATGGCAAGCCGCTCCTCCGCGTGCAGCGCGTCTTGCTCGATGGCCGCCAAAAGCCCGTGCCGCCCCACGCCGCCCGCAGCTTCGAGATCGGCTTCGACAAAGTTCCGGCTGGCTGGAACCAGGCGCCGCCCACCCCGCGCCCCGCCGCCGTCTTCGTCCGCTGACCTGCTGTTCCCTACCGCCCGGTTGCTTGCCCGCGCACCTTCCGCCCCCTAAACTACAAGTTGGATGGCCACCAGCACCGATCTTGACCGCTCGAGGACCGGCCCCGAGCGCGCGAACGATTTCACCACCCTCAGCGGCGTGCCGGTGAACACGCTCTACACCCCGGCGGATCTGCCCCCGAACTTCGATTTCAACCGCGACGTGGGCGCCCCCGGCGCAGCACCGTATGTGCGCGGCATCCACGCCACCGGCTACCGCGGCAAGCTCTGGACCATGCGCCAGTTCTCCGGCTTCGCCACCCCGGAAGAAACCAACGAACGCTACCGCTTCCTGCTCTCCCAGGGCCAAACCGGCCTCTCGGTCGCTTTCGACCTTCCCACGCTGATGGGCTACGACAGCGATGACGTCATGTCGGCCGGCGAAGTCGGCAAGTGCGGCGTGGCCATTGATTCGGTCGAGGATATGGAGCGCCTCTTCCAGGGCATCTGCCTCGACCAAGTCACGACCTCGATGACCATCAACTCGCCCGCAGCCGTGATCTGGGCGATGTTTCTGGTCGCGGCCGAACGCCAGGGCGCGGAATGGAAACGCATCTCCGGCACCCTGCAGAACGACATCCTCAAGGAGTACATCGCCCAGAAGGAGTACATCTTCCCGCCCGCCCCCTCGATGCGCCTGGTCGTGGACACGATCGAATTCGGCGCGCGCGAAACGCCGCGCTTCAATCCGGTCTCCATCAGCGGCTACCACATCCGCGAGGCCGGCTCGACGGCGCTGCAGGAGCTGGCCTTCACCCTGCGCGACGGCATGGAGTACGTCGAGTGGTGCCTGCGCCGCGGCATGGCGGTGGACGATTTCGCTCCGCGCCTGTCGTTCTTTTTCAACGCCCACAGCGATTTCTTCGAGGAGATCGGCAAGTACCGCGCCGCCCGCAAGCTCTGGCACCAGGTGATGACGGAGCGCTACGGCGCGCGCAATCCCCGCAGCGCCGCGCTGCGCTTCCACACCCAGACCGCCGGCGTCTCGCTCACCGCCCAGCAGCCCTACAACAACCTCACCCGCGTCGCCCTGCAAGCGCTCTCGGCCGTGCTCGGCGGCACCCAGTCGCTGCACACCAACTCGCTCGACGAAGCGCTGGCGCTGCCCACCGCCGAGGCCGCGACCCTCGCGCTGCGCACGCAGCAGATCATCGCCCACGAGACCGGCGTCACCAACACCGTGGATCCGCTCGGCGGAAGCTTCTTCGTCGAAAAGACCACGCTCGACATGGAGCAGGGCGCGCTCGAGTACTTCCGCCGCATTGATGCCATGGGCGGCATGGTCGGCGCCATCGAGCAGGGCTTCCCGCAGCGCGAGATCGCCGACGCCAGCTACCGCTACCAGCAGGCGTTCGAGCGCGGCGAGAAGATCATGGTCGGGGTCAACGATTTCATTACCGAAGAAGCGCCGCTGCCGACCCTGTACATTGACGAAACCGCGCGCGAACAGCAGATCGCCAAGCTCAAGCAGGTGCGCGCCCGCCGCTCGCAAGCCGCCGCCGACGCCGGCCTGGCCCGCCTGCGCGCCGCCGCGCAGGGCACGGAGAATACCATGCCGGCGCTGCTCGACTGCGTGCGCGCCTCCTGCACGGTGGGGGAAATCTGCAACACGCTGCGCGACGTCTTCGGCGCATATACTGAAACCGCCATCACCTGACCCCTCATGAGCCCTTCGAAAACGATTCGCGTTCTCGTGGCCAAACCCGGCCTCGACGGCCACGACCGCGGCGCGAAAGTCGTCGCCCGCGGCCTGCGCGACGCCGGCATGGAGGTCATCTACACCGGCCTGCGCCAAACCCCCGAAATGATCGCCAGCGCCGCCATGCAAGAGGATGTGGACTGCATCGGCCTCTCGATTCTCAGCGGCGCGCACAATGCCATCGTGCCCGAGCTGATGCAGCAGCTGCGCCAACAGCACATGGACGACGTGCTGGTGGTGCTCGGCGGCATCGTGCCCGAGGCCGATATCGCACCGCTGAAAAAGGCCGGCGTCGCCGCCGTGTTTCCGCCCGGCAGCCGCATGGGCGAAATCGCCGACTTCATCCGCACCCACGTCCATCCGCGGCCCGCGCTTGCCCCCTGATTCCGCCACGCGGCTGATCGCCCGGGCGCATGCCCATGGCGTCGTCGAAGTGCATCTCGACTCCGACGACGGCCTGAACCGGCTCTCGCCCGACCTGCTCGCCGAAATCGCCGCCGCCCCCGCCGCCTGGCCCGGCGCGCGCCGCTTCGTGCTCACCGGCAACCAGCGTTATTTTTCGGTCGGCGCCGATCTCCAGGCCATCGCGGCGCTCGACGCTGCGGAGGCTTGGCCGCTGGCCCGCGCCGGGCAGCGCGCGCTCGACGCGATCGCGAATTCTCCGCGTCCCTTCATCGCCGCCCTCGCCGGCTTCTGCCTCGGCGGCGGATTGGATTTGGCCCTCGCGTGCCGCGCCCGCGTTTGCGCTCCGGAAGCGTACCTCGGCCACCACGGAGCGAAACTCGGCCTCGTCACCGGCTGGGGCGGAACCCAACGCCTGCCGCGCCTGATCGACCGCGCCCGCGCCCTCGAGCACCTGCTCGCCGCCCAGGGCTGGTCGGCCGCCGCCGCGCTCGAGCAAGGCTTGGCGCAAGCTCTCTGCCCCGCCGGCGCACTGCTGGACACCGCCGCGGGGGTTCGCTTGCTAAGCGAATAAAAAGCGAAGATAATGGGCCGTGCAGACGCTCTCGCTGTTTCCCGAGCCGGAGTCGCCGCTCCCGGCCGGCATTGCCCGCCTGGCCGCCGCCGCCGAGCCGCTCGAGACTCGCAACGTCGTCGCCTACGCGGAACTCGAAGCGCGCTCCATCCTCAGCCGCTGCACCTCGGCCCGCGTCCCCTTCGATTGGACCCTCAACCCCTATCGCGGATGCGAGTTCGGCTGCCACTACTGCTATGCCCGCTACACCCATGAGTTCATGGAGCTGCGCGGCAGCCACGACTTCGAGCGCAAGATCTTCATCAAGCGCCGCGCCGCCGCGCTGCTGCGCCGGGATTTGCGCAAGGTCGGCGCGCACCAGTCCATCGCGATCGGCACGGCCACCGATCCCTATCAGCCTGCCGAGCGCGATTTTCGCGTCACCCAATCGCTGCTCGAGGTGTTCGCGGAACAGCGGGACCGCAACCTCGGCCTGATCACCAAGAGCGCGCTCATCACCCGCGACCTCGATGTGCTGAAGCGGGTCGCCGCCCGCAACCGCCTCCGCATCCGCCTCACCATCACCACCTTGGATGCGAGCCTCGCGCGCGCCCTCGAACCGCGCGCGCCTCGTCCCGACCTGCGCCTCGCCGCGCTCGCCAAACTCGCCGCCGCGGGCCTCGAAGTCGGCGTGATGTGCGCGCCGGTCCTGCCCGCCATCACCGACAGCCGCCCCGCGCTCGAGGCCCTCGCCTATGCCGCCCGCGCCGCCGGCGCGCGCTTCTTCAGCGCCAACCCGCTGTTTCTCCAGCCCGCCGCCCAGGCCCGCTTCTTTCCTTTTCTCGAAACCCAGTTTCCCGATTTGGTCTCCCGCTACCGCCGCGCCTACGCCCGCAGCCCCTACCTTCGCGGCGAGTACCCGCGCCTGCTGCAAGCCCGTGTCGCCCGCATCCGCGCGGCCGCCGGCTTCCCGGCCTAGCCGCCGTCCTATCTTCCTCAAGCCCTATCGTCCACTTCGCATTCCCTCTATAATTGCCCCGATGTCTCCGGCTCCGACTTCCCCCCCGTCGGCGCAGGCGTCAGACCGTGCTCCATGGCCGGGCTCCGTGCGAGCCATGCAGGAGGCCGATCTGCCCGCCGCGCGCCGCATTTTCCGCCTCGCCTTCGGCACTTTTGTCGGCCATCCCGACCCGGAAAACTTCACCCCCGACCGCGAGTACATCTTCACCCGCTGGCGCGCCCACCCGGAAAACGCGCTGGTGGCGGAGCACCAGGGCTCGATCGTGGGCTCGAACTTCCTCGCGCACTGGGGCAGCTTCGCCTTTTTCGGCCCCCTCACCATCCACCCCGAGCTCTGGAACCGCGGCGCGGCCCAAGCGCTGCTCGCGCCCACGATCGCCCGCATGGAGGAATGGGGAACCGCCGACCAGGCGCTCTTCACCTTTGCCCACAGCCCGAAACACATCGCGCTGTACCAGAAATTCGGATTTTGGCCGGGTGCGCTGACGGCGCTCATGGGCACGCCCAGCCGCGAGCACGCCGCCGAGACCGTCACCTTTTCCTCGCTCGCGGCCGAGGCCCGGGCCGAAGCCCTGGCCGCGTGCCGCCAGCTTTCCGACGCCGTCCACGCCGGACTGGACCTCACCTCCGAAATCGAAGCCGTCGCCCGCCAGAACCTCGGCGACACGCTGCTCTTGTGGCGCGACCACGGCCTCGAGGGCTTCGCGGTCTGCCATTGCGGCGCCGGCACCGAAGCGGGCAAGGAGGCCACCTACATCAAGTTCGCGGCGGCCCGCCCGGGTCCGCAAGCCGCCGTTGCGCTCGATCGCCTCCTCGATGGTGCGCACGCGCTCGCTCTGCGCCGCCAATGCACCCGGGTCGAGGCCGGCGTCAACGTCGCGCGCCGCAACGCCTACGCCCAGTTGCTCGACCGCGGCTTCAAGACCACCATGCAAGGGGTGGCGATGCACCGCCCCGACCGCGTGGTCTACAACCGCCCCGACGCCTACGTCCTCGACGATTTGCGCTAGTCGCAGGGGCCGCGCTGGGGCCCGCGCCAACTAGAAGAGCCGCATGGGATAATCGCAGCGTCATGGATCTGCTGCTCCTGGGCTACGGCAAGATGAACCGCTTGGTGGCCGAGCTGGCCTCCGAGCGCGGCCATCGCGTAGTGCAGACGCTCGAGGCGGGCGAGGCTTGGCGCGCAGGCTGGGCGCCCAATCTCGTGGCCATAGATTTCAGCGTGCCCGATGCCGTGCTCGAGCACGTCGAGTGCTCCATGGCCGCGGGCATCCCGCTGGTCATCGGCACCACCGGCTGGCTCGACCAGTTGGTCCAGGTGCGCGCGCTGGTGGATGCCGCCTCGGTGGGCGCAGTCTACGGCGCGAATTTCTCGGTCGGCGTGCAAGCCTTCTACCGCATCGCTCAGGCCGCCGCCGCCGCGCTGCCGGCCGAGTACGCCGCCTTCCTCTGGGAGGCGCACCACCGCCACAAGCTCGATGCTCCTTCGGGCACGGCCAAGCACCTGGCCATGCTGCTCGCCGCCGCCGGGCACGATCCCGGCCCGGTCGCGAGCACCCGCGCCGGCGCGCTGCCCGGCACCCACACCGTCGGCTTGGACGGCCCGGACGACACCATCACCCTCACCCACACCGCGCGCTCCCGCCGTGGCTTTGCCTCCGGCGCGCTGTTGGCGGCACAATGGATTCTGGGCAAGCGCGGCTTGCATGAATTCAGCGAGGTCCTGCCGGCATGAACAATCCTTTCCGCGGCTGCGGCACGGCGCTCGTCACTCCCTTCGCCGGCGATGGCCGCGTGGACGAAGCCGCCTTTCGCCGCCTGCTGCGTTTTCAAATAGATCAGGGGATTGATTTCCTCGTCCCCTGCGGCACCACCGGCGAGACCCCGACCCTCACCCCGAAGGAGCATTTGCGCCTGATCGAGCTTGCGGTCGAGGAATCCCGCTCGGGCTCGCGCCGAGTTCCGGTGCTGGGTGGCGCCGGCGGCAACAACACCGCCCATGTGGTCGAGCTCGCGCGCGAGGTCGAGCGCCAAGGCGCAGACGGCATCCTCACGGTCGCGCCCTATTACAACAAACCCACCCAGGAGGGGCTGTACCAGCACTTCGCCACCATTGCGGCCGCGACCCAGCTTCCGGTCGTGCTCTATAACGTCCCCAGCCGCACCTCGAGCAACCTCGAAGCCGCCACCGCCCTGCGCCTGGCGGCGCTGGGCAACATCGTCGCGGTGAAGGAGGCCTCGGGCAATCTGGGCCAGATTGCGGCCATCGCCGCCGAGGCGCCCGCAAGCTTCGATCTGCTCTCCGGCGACGACGCGCTGACCATCCCGATCCTGGCCTTCGGCGGCCAGGGCCTGGTGAGCGTCGCTTCGAACGCGATTCCCGCCGCCATGGCCGAGCTCGTCGCCCGCGCCCGCGCCGGCAATTTCGAGCAGGCGCGCGCGCTGCACTTCCGCTATTGTCCGTTCATGGACGCCATCTTCCGCGAGACCAGCCCGGCGCCCATCAAAGCCGCGCTGGCCCGCATGGGCTATTGCCAGGACACGCTGCGGCTGCCGCTCGTCCCCGTGCGCGACGACACCCGGCAGCACCTGTTCCGCGTCATGGCCGGGATTGGCTTGTGAGCAGCACCGAACTGGCCAACGCCATCGCGCGGTTTTCGGCCGCCGCCGACCTCGAACCCCTGCGCGCCGAGGCCCTCGCCGCCTTCGCCGAGTTGCGCGTGCAGCTCAACCGCGGCCAGGCCCGCGCCGCCGTGCCCCTGGCCGGCGGATGGCGCACCGAAGTCTGGGTGAAGCAGGGCATCCTGCTCGGGTTCCGTCTAGGCGCATTGCGCGAGCATCCGTCGCCCGCGCCCTTCTCGTTCCTCGACAAGGCCACGCTCCCCACCCGGGCCTTCGCTGCTGCCGACCAGGTCCGCGTCGTCCCCGGCGGCACCACCGTGCGCGATGGCGCGTACCTGGCGCCGGGCGTCATCCTGATGCCGCCCGCCTTCGTCAACATTGGCGCGTACGTGGACGAAGGGACCCTGATTGACTCGCATGCCCTCGTCGGCTCCTGCGCCCAGCTGGGCAAGCGCGTCCACCTTAGCGCCGCCGCCCAGATCGGCGGCGTGCTCGAGCCGGTCGGCGCCACGCCGGTCATCATCGAGGACGAGGCCCTGATCGGAGGCAACTGCGGCGTCTACGAAGGCACCCGCGTGGGCCGCGGCGCGGTGCTGGCCGCCGGCGTCGTGCTCACGCGCTCGACTCCGGTCTACGATCTGGTGCGCGAGTGCATCCACCGCGCCAGCTCCGAAATCCCGCTCACGATCCCTCCGGCGGCGGTGGTTGTTCCTGGCGCGCGCGCGGTCGCGCGCGGCAAAGGCGCGGAGTGGGGCCTCAGCCTCGCCACGCCGGTGATCGTGAAGTACCGCGACGGCAAGACCGACGCCGCCACCGCGCTGGAGGAGTGGTTGCGGTGATGCTGCGCTCTAGAGCTTGTTGCAGCCGCGCGTGAGGTTCGACTTGTAGCGATCGGCGGCGTTGTGGTGCAGCACGCCTTTTTGGATCGCTTTGTCAATCTGCGCCAGCGTCGGCCGCAGCAAGGCCTCGGCCGTCTTCTTGTCCTTTGCCGTGATGGCGGTGTGCAGCTTCTTGATTGCGGTGCGCAGACGGCTGGCGTTGGCGCGGTTCCGTAGGGTGCGGGTGCGGGTCTCGCGGACCCGCTTCAGGGCTGATGCGTGATTGGCCATATTTCCTTTAGTATTCTACGGCACACCAACTCGATCCGGCAACTTGGCGCAATTCCTCGCCCCCCTCGGCCTCCCAGGGGTAAAAATATACTTGACACACTGACCCACAACGGGTAGTCTGTGTTCATGGACGCGACAAAAGCCCCGAAAACGTTGCAGCAAGCGGTGGTCATGTTCTCCGATCCCAACGATGCTCTGGCCTACGCCATCAAGTTGCGCTGGCCCGAAGGCGTCACCTGCCCGCGTTGCGGATCGAAAGAAAACCGCTTCATCAAGACGCGGCGGCTCTGGTTTTGCAAAGGCTGCCAAACGCAGTTCACGATCAAGGTAGGGACGATCTTTGAGGATTCGCCTCTCGACATCGGAAAATGGATGATTGCCTACTGGATGCTGCTCAACTGCAAGAATGGCATCTCCAGCTACGAGGTCGCCAAGGCCATCGGCGTGACACAGAAAACGGCGTGGTTCATGCTTCACAGGCTCCGGCTGGCGATGCAAGACACCGGCCATGGCGGCGGCAAGATGGGCGGTCCCGGAAGCCGTGTTGAGGTTGACGAGGCTTTCATTGGCGGCAAAGCGCGGGATATGCACGAATTGCGGCGCAAGGCGTTGGGGTCGGCCCGAGCGGCGAAGGCAAGACCATCGTATTTGGGCTGCTGGAGGGTGGCGGAAAGGTACGCACCCATGTTGTACCGAGCCGCGAAGGAAACACGTTGCAGCCCCTCATCCGCGAGCATGTTAGGAGTGGCGCAAAGGTCATGTCCGACGAGCATGCGGGCTACAACGGGCTGGAGGACACTTTCCTGCGCGGAGTCATTAATCACGCCGCCCAGTACGTTGACGGTCAGGTCCACACCAACGGCATGGAAAACTTCTGGAGCCTCGTTAAACGTGGGCTGAACGGCACCTACGTTGCAGTCGAGCCGTTCCACCTGTTCCGCTACTTGGATGAGCAGGCGTTCCGCTACAACCACCCCAAGGCCGGGGAGCGACGGCTTACCGATTCCGAGCGGTTTGAACTCGGAATGAGCCAAGTATCCGGTAAGCGGCTCACGCTCAATACGCTTACGGGGAAGGGGGCGAATCAGCGCGAGGCTTTTTGATCGGCCCCGGCAGGGGCGCGGGAAGCGCGGGCACCTTTCGGCTTGGGTCCGCGCCGCCTTGGATTCTGCGCAGCGGCGCGCTTGTGAGCCTCGTGCCGTTCTACCACCACCGCCCGAGGCACGGCAAAGAGATCCGCCATTCCCCGATTGAATTCGACCCCTTGCGCGTTGCGCGCATGTCTCATAGCTCATACCTTACCACGCAGGCGCCGGTCGGTTCTCTCCATGGAATCGCGGAATTCCTCCAGCGCGGGAATCAGCTCAAACAGCGGCGTCAACTCGTTCGACATCAGAAGCACATGTTGCGGACAACCTTTACCGCTGCCAATGTAAAAAGCCGGGGTGAGCGCCTTGATCATGTCAATGGATTCCGCTAGCGATTTCATTCTGAGCTGGTGATAGCTCCATTCCTTCCCCGGCTCCGGGAAGGATGACGGCTTCAGCGGGAGCCGATGCTGAGCCGCACCCTCTGCATTAAGCTCTCTTGCGGCATGGAGCCCGTTTTCGGCGATTCCATAGAGCGCCAAGAAAGCGGTGGGGCGTGCAAGTGCCTTCCGCAATCGCCACCAAAAATACGATGCGAACGCGCAAGCCACAAGCACGAGCAGAGGGGCGAGGAGGCCGCTCATGGCCGCTTCTCGCGAATTCTTGATGCGATCCGCGATTTCGAAAATCGCCGATGCGGCGCAAATGACGGTGCCGATTGCAGCAACGCGATTCCACGGATCGGACAATTGCATCCCCCAACCCTACTGCTTGCGGTGCAGTGCGTCAAGTAATTTATTACCCTCCCAGGTCCGCTGAACTATACTCAAGGGAACCCCCTGCGATGCTCACCAGCCTCGAGTTCAGCCCCGGCATCGAGACCCTCTTCGGCCCGCTGGATGAGAACCTCCGCCTGCTCGAAACCCGCCTCCAGGTCTCGGTGCGCCTGGGCCCGGCCTCGATCGAAATGGAGGGCGAACCCGCCGCCGTCGCCCGCCTCGAGGAAATTTTCAGCGACTTCCAGCGTCTCCGCGCCGAAGGCTGCCAGTTCCCCAACGGCGACCTCCGCGCGCTGCTGCAGATCGTCCTCGACGACCCCACCGCCACCCTCGCCCAGCTCGCCCGCAGCGGCCGCCAGCGCTCATTCGGCAAGAAGACCGTCCAGCCCAAGACCCTCAACCAGCGCCGGTACATGGATCTGATCGAACGCCAGGACATGGTCTTCGGCGTCGGCCCCGCCGGCACCGGCAAGACCTACCTTGCCGTCGCCATGGCCGTGGCCGCGCTCTCGGCCAAGCAGGTCTCGCGCATCGTGCTGGCGCGTCCGGCGGTCGAGGCCGGCGAGCGCCTGGGCTTCCTGCCCGGCACCTTGCAAGAAAAAGTGGATCCCTACCTGCGCCCGCTCTACGATGCGCTCTTTGATCTGCTCGAGCCCGAGCGGGTCGAGCGCCTGCTCGAGCGCAACACCATCGAGATCGCCCCGCTCGCCTTCATGCGCGGCCGCACCCTCAACGAAGCCTTCATCATCCTGGACGAAGCCCAGAACTCGACCCAGGAACAGATGAAGATGTTCCTCACCCGCATGGGCTTTCGCTCGAAGGCCGTCATCACCGGCGACGTCACCCAGATTGACCTGCCCCAGGGCCGCCGCAGCGGCCTGCTGCAGGCGGTCGAAATCCTCACCCCGGTCGAGGGCATCGGCGTGGTCTACTTCGATGAGACCGACGTCGTGCGGCATCCCTTAGTCCAGCGCATCGTCCGCGCCTACCAGCAGCACGATGCCCTGTCCGCCGAGGCCCGCCAGCTCCCGCTGCTGCCGCTCGAACCGGCCACGGAGCCATGACCTCAACTTTCCGTCCTTTCCTCGCGCGCGCCCAGCGCGCCATCGGGATTCGCGGCGAAATCGGCCTCGCGCTCCTGGACGATGCCGCCATCCGCAGGTTGAACCGCCGCTACCGCCGCCAGGACCGCCCCACCGACGTGCTCTCCTTCCCCTCGCATGCCGCCGGCTGCCTCGGCGACCTCGCCGTCTCGCTCGACACCGCCCGCCGTCAAGCCCTCCGCCAGGGCCACAGCCTCGAAACCGAGGTGAAGGTCCTCCTGCTTCACGGCCTCCTCCATCTCGTCGGCTGGGATCACGAAACCGACCGCGGCCAAATGCGCCGCCTCGAACGCCGCCTCCGCCGCCAACTCCGTCTTCCGTCTGGCCTGTTGGAGCGCCCCGATTAGCTAGTCCTTTCGGCTGTCCCCTGCCTCCGGCGCAAAGATGGTCTCGATCGGTTCTGCGAAGAGTTTGGCGATGCTGAACGCCAACGGCAGGCTGGGGCAATACCGTCCCGTCTCGATCGCGTTCACGGTCTGGCGCGAGACCTTCAGCCGCCGCGCCAAATCCGCCTGCGACCAAGCGCGCTCGGCACGCAATACGCGCAGGCGGTTGGTCATATCCGCGCGACCCCGGGCGCGCGCATCCGCCTCACCGCCGCCTCCCTTCCATGCTACCCACCTCCAGAACGAATGTAATGCACATTTTACATAATGTCAAACACGCTTGTCATCCCCGCCTGCCATAATCGTTGCCATGGGCGATGTCCTCGAAATCCGCTGCCCCGATTGCGGCTCGCAGCTCCGGGTTGACGCCGAAACCGGATTGGTCCTTCATCACAAGGCCCCCGTCCCCGGCCGCGGCGTGGATCTGGACCGCGCCCAGGAGCAGCTCCGGCGCGAGCAGCAGGAACGCGACCGCCGCTTCGAGGCCTCGGTGGAGGCGGAAAAAAAACGCGAAGATCTGCTGGCCAAGAAATTCGACCAGAGCCTGCGCCGCGTCCAAGACAACCCCGACGAGCCCCGTCCCTTGCGGGATTTCGATTTGGATTGAGCACCAACCCGGTTACCGGTGAAATTCCGTTGACCGCGTGCG
>DATNED010000110.1:0-14739 GCA_035553115.1 Terriglobales bacterium
GCCAGGAAATTGGCGGCGAAGAAGCCCGCCGCCAAGACGCCGGCCGCGAAGAAGCCCGCCGCGAAGAAGCCGGCGCCCAAGAAGAAGCCTGCCGCTCCCAAGAAAAAGGAAAAGTAACGCATGGGTCAAAAAGTCCATCCCTACGGCTTCCGCCTCGGCTTCGTCAAGCCTTGGAAATCCCAGTGGTTCGCAACCAAGGGCTACTCCAAGCTGCTGCTCGAGGACGTCCAGTTGCGCGACACCCTCAAGAGCCGTCTCCGCGCCGCCGGCGTCAGCTCGCTCGAGATCACCCGCCCCGGCAACAAGATCCGCATCATCATCCACACCTCGCGCCCGGGCATCATCATCGGCCGCAAGGGCTCGGAGATCGAGAAGCTCAAGGCCGAGATTCAGAAGAAGACTTCGCGCGAAGTCCACATCGACATCCAAGAGGTCCACAAGCCCGAGCTCGACGCCCAGCTGGTCGCCGAGAGCATCGCGCTCCAGCTCGAGAAGCGCGTCGCCTTCCGCCGCGCCATGCGCAAGGCGGTGGACTCGGCCGTGCGCTTCGGCTGCAAGGGCATCAAGGTGCGCGTCTCCGGCCGCCTGAACGGTGCCGAGATCGCCCGGACCGAGTGGTACCTGCAGGGCCGCCTGCCGCTTCATACCATGCGCGCCGACATTGACTACGGTTTCGCCGAGGCCCACACCTCGTATGGCGTCATCGGGGTCAAGGCCTGGACCTACAAGGGCGAGATCCTTCCCCAGCGCCGACGCGCCTAGAACCTAGGACTTACCTATGTTGATGCCCAAAAAAGTCAAGTTCCGCAAGCAGCATCGCGGACGCATGGCCGGCAAAGCCTGGACCGGCGGCGAACTCTCCTTCGGCGACTACGGCCTCAAGGTGCTCGAGCCGGGCTGGGTCACCGACCGCCAGATCGAAGCCAGCCGCGTTGCCATGACCCGCTTTGTCAAGCGCGGAGGCAAAGTCTGGGTGCGCGTGTTCCCCGACAAGCCGGTGACCAAGAAGCCCGCCGAAACCCGCATGGGCAAAGGCAAGGGCGCACCCGACCACTGGGTGGCGGTGGTCAAGCCCGGCCGCATCCTTTTCGAAATGGAAGGCGTCCCCATCGACCAGGCGCAGGAAGCCATGCGCTTGGCCTCGCACAAGCTGGCCCTCAAAACCCGCTTCGTCAGCCGGAGCGCATAACCATGAAGAATTCTTCCATTGAACGCTTCCGCCAGATGGGCGACCAGGAGCTCGACTCGCGCGAGGTTGACCTCCGCGACCAGCTCTTCCGCCTGCGTTTCCAGATGTCCATGGGCCAGAGCGAGAGCATCAAGAAGCTGCGCCAGTTGCGCAAGGACATTGCCCGCGTCAAGACCCTGGCCCAAGAGCGGGCCAAGGAGCGGGCCATCGCCACGCCGGGAATCCGCGCCGGCAAATAGGGTCCCACAGCCATGACAGCTCCAGAGAATCTCCGCTCCTCCAGCCGCAACGAAAAAGTCGGCGAAGTGGTTTCGAACAAGATGGCCAAGACCATCGTGGTCGAGGTCATGCTCCGCTCCGCCCACAAGCTCTACCGCCGCGGCATCACCCGCCACCACCGCTTCTACGCCCACGACGAGCAGGGCACCGCCCGCCCCGGCGACGTGGTGCGGATCGAAGAGACCCGCCCGCTGAGCAAGCTCAAGCGCTGGCGCCTGATCGAGGTCGTGCGCCAGGCCTCGGCCACGCCCACCGCCCAAGAGGTCGCTGCCGCCGTCGGCCAGGGCGAGCTCGACCGCGACACGAAAAAGAAGGAAGTAGCCAGTTCGTAGTCTCAGGATTCAAGGAACCACTCCCATGGTGCAGATGCGCACAATCCTCCAGGTCGCCGACAACAGCGGCGCCCGCAAGCTTCAGGTGATCCTGCCCATCGGCGGGCACACCGGCCTCCGCGCGGGCTTGGGCGATGTCGTCACCGCCGCGGTCAAAGAGGCCGCACCCGACGGCCAGGCCAAGAAGGGAACCGTGGTGCGCGTGGTCATTGTCCGCACCCGCAAGGAGACCGGCCGCAAGGACGGCACCTACATCCGCTTCGACCAGAACGCCGGCGTGCTCATCAACGCCGACGGCGAGCCGATCGGCACCCGCGTCTTCGGCCCGGTCGCGCGCGAGTTGCGCGAGAAGCGCTTTCTCAAGATCATCTCCCTCGCCCCCGAGGTTCTCTAAAAAAGGTCCTCTTCATGCCAATGAACGTTCCCCGCAGAATCCTGATCCGCAAAGACGACCTGGTCAAGGTGATCTCCGGCCGCGACAAGGGCAAGCAGGGCAAGGTCCTGCGCACCTTCCCCAAGGAAGGCCGCGTGCTGGTCGAGCGCGTGATGATGGTCAAGCGCCACACCCGCCCCAACCCCGGCCGTCAGATCAAGGGCGGCATCGCCGAGCACGAGGCCCCAATTCCGGTCTCGAACGTGATGGTGGTCTGCCCCGAGTGCGGCCCGGTCAAGCTCAAGAAGCTCCCCGTCAACCCCGATGGCAAGCACGGCCATCAGCGCGCCTGCAAGAAGTGCGGCCGCGTTTTGGACAAGTGATATGGCAACCCGACTTCACGCCCGCTATCTGGCTGAGATCGCTCCCGCGCTGCAGAAGGAGTTCTCCCTTCCCAACCGCATGGCCGTCCCCCGCCTCAGCAAGGTGGTGTTGAACATGGGCGTGGGCGAAGCCACGCAGAATTCCAAGCTCATGGACACCGCCGTGGCCGAACTCGGCGCCATCTGCGGCCAGAAGCCGATCATCACCAAAGCCAAGAAATCCATCGCAGCCTTCAAGCTGCGCGAGAACATGCCCATCGGCTGCTGCGTCACGCTGCGCGGCGAGCGCATGTACGAGTTCGTGGACCGGCTGGTGAACGTGGTCCTGCCGCGCGTGCGCGACTTCCGCGGCGTCAGCCCCAAATCCTTCGATGGCCGCGGCAACTTCACCCTGGGCGTCCTCGACCAGCTCATCTTTCCGGAAATCGACTACGCCAAGGTGGACAAGCCCAAAGGCATGAACATCACGCTGGTCACCACCGCCCCCAACGACGAGCAGGCCCGCAGCCTGCTCCGCCACCTCGGTATGCCGTTCCGCGCCGCCTAGGAGCAATCTTCATGGCCACCACTGCCAAGATCGCCAAGTCCAGCAAGAAGCTGAAGTTCGCCAACCGCCAACGCAACCGGTGCCAGCTCTGCGGCCGCCCGCGCGGCTTCCTGCGCAAGTTCGGCCTCTGCCGCTTGTGCTTCCGCAGCTACGCGCTGCGCGGCGAAATTGCCGGCGTTACCAAAGCCAGCTGGTAGAAGGAAATTCTTAGGAGTCCTCATTTCATGAGTCTCACCGATCCCGTCGCTGATCTGTTGACCCGCATCCGCAACGCCGTGCGCAGCCACCACGCCAAGTTCGACGTGCCCAGCTCGAAGCTCAAGCTCGAGATCATCAAGATCCTCGAGATCGAGGGCTTCATCGGCCCCTACAAGCTCAACCAGGAGCAAGGCCGCCCCACGTTGCGCGTGCAGCTCAAGTACGGCCCCAACGATCAGCCCGTCATCAGCAACCTGCGCCGCGTCTCCCAGCCCGGCTGCCGGGTCTACGTCGGCCACCAGGAGATCCGCCCCGTGCTCGGCGGCATGGGCATCTCGATCCTCTCCACCCCGCGCGGCCTGATGACCGGCCGCGACGCCCGCAAGAACAAGGTGGGCGGCGAACTCCTCTGCGAGGTCTGGTAATCATGTCGCGAGTCGGACGCAAACCAATTCCAGTGCCTGCCGCGGTGAAAGTCGCGGTGAAGGGCGATCAGGTCGAGGTCCGAGGCCCCAAGGGCTCGCTCGCCCTCAGCCTGCCGGAGGGGATCACGCTCAAGGTGATGCCCAACGAAATCATCGCCGAACGCGCCGATGACAGCAAAGCCGCAATCCACGGCCTGGCGCGCAGCCTGGTCGCCAATGCCGTCCACGGCGTCGCCCAGGGGTTCCAGAAGGAACTCGACGTGATCGGCGTCGGCTACCGTGCCGAGATGAAGGGCAAGACCATCCTGGTTCTCACCCTCGGCTTCAGCCACCTGATCGAGTTCCGGCTGCCGCCGGGCATCGAGATCGCGGTGGACCCGAAGCTCACCCACATCACCATCAGCGGGACGGATCGGCAAAAAGTGGGCCAGGTGGCCGCGGAGCTGCGCGCCCTGCGTCCGCCCGATCCCTATAAGCAGAAGGGCGTGCGCTACACCGGCGAGCGCCTCAAGAAGAAGGAAGGCAAGACGGGGGCGAAGTAATCATGATTGACGCAACTTCCAAGAACGTACGCCGCCAGCGCCGCCAGCACCGCTCGCGCCGCACTTTGGCCGGCACCGCCGCCACGCCGCGGCTCAATGTCTTCCGCTCGCTCAATCACATCTATGCCCAGCTGATTGACGACGGCGCGGGTGTGACGCTGGCCGCCGCCTCGAGCAAATCCTCGGGCAAGAGCTCGGAAAAAGGCGGCAACGTCGCTGCCGCCAAGGCGGTCGGCCACGCCATCGCCACCGCGGCCAAGGAAAAGGGCCTCTCCGCCGTGGTTTTCGACCGCGCCGGCTACCCCTACCACGGCCGCGTCAAGGCCCTCGCCGAAGCCGCCCGCGAAGCCGGCCTCAAGTTCTAAGGACGCTGACCCTATGCCTGCCATCAAGACCCGCCTCAATCCCGATCAGTTCCAGCTCAAGGACCAGGTCGTCTCCATCAATCGCGTGACCAAGGTGGTCAAGGGGGGCAAGAACCTCTCGTTCGCCGCGCTGGTCGTGGTCGGCGATCCCGGAGCCGGGGTCGTGGGCTACGGCAGCGGCAAGAGCAAGGAAGTGCCGAGCGCCATCCGCAAGGGGATCGAGTCGGCGAAGAAGAACCTCGTCCAGATTAACCGCTACCAGTCCACCATCGCGCACACCGTGCTCGGGACCTACGGCAGCGGGCGGGTGCTGCTCAAGCCTGCCACCGCCGGCACCGGCGTCATCGCCGGCGGCGCCGTCCGCGCCGTCATGGAGTCGGTCGGCATCGCCAATGTCCTTACCAAGAGTATCGGCACCACCAACCCCCACAACGTCATCAAAGCCACCTTCGCCGCCCTGGTCCAGCTGCGCGACCGCCAGCAGGTCGCCAGCCTGCGCGGCAAGTCGGTCGAGGAGCTCTAATGCCTGCCGCTGCCAAGACAATCCGCATTCAGTACTACCGCAGCGCCATCGGACGCTCCTGGCGCCAGAAGCTCATCGTCAAGGGCCTGGGCTTGACCAAGCTCAACCAAATCGTCGAACGCCCCGACAACCCCGGCTTCCGCGGCATGGTGACCAAGGTCCCCCACCTGCTGCGCATCGTCGAAAAGGAAAGCAAGTAGGCCATGAACCTCAGCCAGATCAAGAAACCGAAGGGTGCCACCCATCCCCGCAAACGCGTCGGACGCGGCATGGGCTCGGGCCACGGCAAGACCTCGACCCGCGGCCACAAGGGCCAGCGCTCGCGCTCCGGCCACCGCCTGCTGCGCGGCTTCGAGGGCGGCCAGATGCCCCTCCATCGCCGCATGCCCAAGCGCGGCTTCCACAACATCTTCAGGAAGAAGTTCGCCTGCGTGAATCTCGATCAGTTGGTCGCCCTCGGCGTGGCCGAAATCTCCCCTCAGCTGATGCTCGAACGCAAGCTCATCAAGCACGTATATGATGGGGTGAAGGTGCTCGGGCGCGGCGAGCTGAAATCGCCCCTCAAGGTCACCGCCCACGCCTTCACCGCCAGCGCCAAGTCCAAGCTCGAGGCCGCCGGCGGCGCGGTTCAGATCCTCGCCTAGACGGAAAAACCTGAAGCTCGAAACCTGAAACTGTTTCTATGCGGCTTTTCGACTCCATTGTCAACATCGGCAAGGTCGCGGACCTGCGGAAGCGCGTGCTGTTCACGTTCTTCATCATGTTCGTCTACCGCCTGGGCGGCCATATTCCGACGCCGGGCATCAACACCGACGCGCTGGCCCAGTTCTTCCAGCAGAACGCCGGCACCTTGCTCGGGTACCTGAACATGTTTTCGGGCGGCAATTTCAGCCGTCTGACGATCTTCGCCTTGGGCATCATGCCCTACATCACCGCCGCCATCATCCTGGAGTTGATGACGGTGGTGTGGCCGTATTTGGAGAAGCTGCAGAAGGAGGGTGACCTCGGCCGCCGCAAGATCACCCAGTACACCCGCTACCTCACCATCATCCTCTCGATCTTCCAGAGCCTCGGCATCGCCTACACCCTCGAGCGCAACACCTCCTCGGGCGGCGCCGCCTTCGTGCTCAACCCCGGACTCGCCTTCACCCTGATGACGGTGCTGACGCTCACCACCGGCTCGGCGTTTGTGATGTGGCTGGGCGAGCAGATCACCGACCGCGGCGTCGGCAACGGCATGTCGCTGATCATCTTCGCCGGCATCGTAGTCGGCCTGCCGTCGGCGGTCAGCAACTTGTGGACCCTGGTCCAGACTTCGTCCTGGGGCGCGCTCACCGTGCCCGGCATGCTGCTGCTGCTGATCTTCATGCTGGCGGTGGTGGCCTTCATCGTCTACGTTGAGCGCAGCGAGCGCCGAATTCCGGTGCAGTACGCCAAGCGCGTGGTGGGGCGCAAGCTCATGGGCGGCCAGAGCACGCACCTGCCCATCCGCGTTAACAGCGGCGGCGTGATGCCGGTCATCTTCGCCGCTTCGATCCTGACCTTCCCGCAGACGCTGTCCATGCTGCCGGCGATCAAGAACAGCACCGTCTTTGGACCCATGTTCGACGCCATGGGCTACGGTCGCCCGCTGTACAGCCTGATCTACTGCGTCAGCATCATCTTCTTCGCCTACTTCTACGTCTCGATCATCTTCAACCCGGTCGAGGTCGCCGACAACATGCGCAAGTACGGCGGCTTCATCCCCGGCATCCGCCCGGGCAAGTACACCTCCGAGTACATCAATACCATCCTGACCCGCGTGACGCTCGTCGGTGCCATCTATCTGGTGATCGTGTCGCTGGTGCCGCAATTCATGCTCTCGGGCACGCAGTTCAACCACCTGCCCGGATTCCTGGGGGATTGGTTTGCCAACTGGCCGACGTGGTTCCTCAACGGCCTGGGGGTGACGTTCTACTTCGGCGGCACCTCACTGCTGATCGTGGTCGGCGTCGCGATGGACACGGTGCAGCAAGTCGAGGCCCAGCTCATCATGCGCCATTACGAGGGCTTCACCGCGCGCTCGGCCCGCATCCGCGGCCGCCGTTCATACTGGGCCTAGCTGGACCGACGCGATTGGACATGACCCCCCAGTCTGCGCCAGCGCCGGGCAAGTCGCTTCCGCCGATTGTGCTGCTCGGTGTGCCGGGCGCGGGCAAGGGGACCCAGGCCAAGCGCATCGTCACCCGCTACGGGGTGCCGCACCTTTCGACCGGAGACATGCTGCGGGAAATCGCCCAATCGGGCTCGGAGGTTGGCATCCGCTTGGCCCAGGTCATGCGCACGGGGAACCTGGTGGCCGACGAACTGATCTGCCAAGTGGTGGCGGAACGCCTGGGCAAACCCGACTGCGCCTCGGGTTACGTCCTCGACGGCTTTCCCCGCACCGTTCCCCAGGCCGATTGGCTCATCCACTTCCTGGCCGGCGAGTGCGCTTCCCCGTCTCCCACACCCGTTTCTGCCTGTCCCCTGCTTGTCATCTACTTGGCGGTGAGCTATAATGACCTTTTCCGCCGTCTGCTGGGACGGAGGAGCTGCCCCACGTGTGGGCGGATCTATAACGACTTCACCCAGCCTCCCCGCCAAGCGGGTGTTTGCGACCTCGACCAGTCGCCGCTGGTGCAGCGCAAGGACGACGATTCCGCCGTCATTCGCGAGCGCCTCAGCGCCTACGAAGAGCAGACGTTTCCCTTGGTCGAGTTTTTCCGCCGCCGCGGATGTTTCTACGAGTTCCGCGGCACCGAAGCGGTGGATCGCATCAGCGAGCGCATCTTCGGGGTGCTGGATAGCGCCGCGGAGCAGGACGCAGCCAGGGGTGCTTTGTGATTGCCCGCCGCTCGATGGCGGAGTTGGAGAAGATGCGCCGCGCCGGAGTGGCGGTGCATCAAGCGTTGCGCCAAGCTGCCGTGCGGGTGCGGCCGGGCGCGACCACATGGGAGCTGGAGGAGGCGGCCGATGCCGCCATCCGAGAGCAGGGCGCGACCTCGGCGTTCCGAGGCTATCGCGGCTTTCCCTGTGTGCTGTGCGTGTCCGTGAATGAGCAAGTGATTCACGGCATCCCCAGCCGCAAGCGGATCCTGAAGGCTGGAGAGATTGTTTCATTGGACTGCGGCGTGGTGCTCGACGGATATTTCGCCGACCACGCCGTCACCGTGATGGTGGGCAAGCCGGAGGAAACGCCGGCGCCGGTCCGCAAGCTGCTGGAAGTCACCCAGCAGGCCCTGGCTGATGCCATTGATCAGGCCCGGGTTGGGCGCCGATTGGGGGATATCTCCCAGGCGGTGCAGCAGCGCGCCGAAGCCTCGGGCTTCAGCGTGGTGCGGGAGTTTGTGGGCCATGGCATCGGCACCCATCTCCACGAGGATCCGCAAGTGCCGAATTTCGGCGCAGCGGGTTCCGGCCCCAAGCTCCGGGCCGGCATGGTGCTCGCGATCGAGCCCATGATCAATCAGGGCGCCCCGGGCGTCCAGGTGCTCTCGGATGGCTGGACCGCGGTCACAAGCGATGGCGCGGCCTCGGCCCACTTCGAGCATACCGTCGCCATCACCGACGACGGACCTTGGGTTCTAACGCGAGGAGAATGAGCAAGGAAGACGCGATTGAAGTGATGGGAACGGTGCTTGAGCCGCTGCCGAACGGCATGTTCAAGGTCGAACTCGAAAACCAACACCATGTCCTGGCCCACATCAGCGGCAAGATCCGCAAAAATTTCATCCGCATCCTGCCAGGCGATCGCGTGCAAGTCGAGCTCTCGCCCTACGATCTCACCCGCGGACGCATCACCTACCGCTACAAATAGGAGTCCTCGTTCATGAAGGTCCGCGCCTCGGTCAAGAAAATCTGCGACAAATGCACCATCGTCCACCGCAAGGGCGTGGTGCGGGTGATCTGCGAGAACCCCAAGCACAAGCAGCGGCAAGGCTAGAGCCGGGAACAGGAAACAGGAAAAGCAATGGCACGCATCTCCGGAGTCGACCTCCCCCGTCACAAGCGCGCTGAAATCGCGCTCACCTACATCTATGGGATCGGGCGCCCGCGGGCGCTGAAGATCCTGGCGGCGGCGGGCATTGAGCCGGCGCGCCAGATTGACTCGCTCTCGGAAGAGGAAGTCAACCACATCCGGCAAGTGATCGAGGGCCAGGGCGGGGTCGAGGGCGACCTGCGCAAGACCATCTCGATGAACGTGAAGCGCCTGATCGAGATCGGGTCGTATCGCGGGCTGCGGCACCGCCGCAGCCTGCCCACGCGCGGCCAGCGCACCCACACCAATGCCCGCACCCGCAAGGGCCCGCGCCGCGGCACGGTGAGCAACAAGAAGAAGGCCTCGGCCAAGACCTAGCGAAGGCCCCCAAGGAATTCCAGGAACCCACGAAATGGCTAAACCACAGACCAAAGCCGCTGCCGCCGCCAAGCCCGCCGCCGGCAAGCCCGCCCCCAAGAAGAAGTCGTTCAAGAAGCGCGAGAAGAAGAACGTGCCCTTCGGCATCGTCCACATTCAGGCCAGCTTCAATAACACGCTGGTGACCATCGCCGGCCCCGACGGCCGCGTGGTCGCCTGGTCGAGCGCGGGCTCGCTCGGGTTCCGCGGCTCGCGTAAGGGCACGCCCTTCGCGGCCGGGCAGGCGGCGATCCGCGCCGCCGGCGGAGCGCGCGACTCGGGCATGCGCTCGGTGGATGTGCGCGTCACCGGGCCGGGCTCGGGGCGCGAGACCGCGATCCGCTCGCTCGCTTCGGCCGGCCTCGAAGTGCGCTCGATCAAGGACGTCACCCCGATTCCCCACAACGGCTGCCGCCCGGCGAAGCGCCGCCGCGTCTGAAGGATACATCATGGCACGATATACCGGTCCGGTTTGCCGACTCTGCCGCCGCGAAGGCATGAAATTGTTCCTCAAGGGCGAGCGCTGCTTTTCGAGCAAGTGCGCGGTCGAGAAGCGCAACACGCCCCCCGGCCAGCACGGCGCCGCGCGCCGCCCCAAGATCGTGGGCTACGGCCTGCAGTTGCGCGAGAAGCAGAAGGCGCGCCGCATCTACGGGGTGCTCGAGCGCCAGTTCCGCGGCTACTTCGAGCGCGCCAGCCGCCAGCCCGGCGTCACCGGCGAGTTGCTGCTGCGCCAGCTGGAGCTGCGCTTGGACACGGTGGCGCACCGGCTGGGCCTAGCCAGCTCGCGCGCGCAGGCGCGGCAGCTCGTCCGCCACGGCCACCTCGCGGTGAATGGCCGCAAGGTGACGATTCCCAGCTACCAGGTCAAGATCAACGACACCATCGCGGTGCGCGAGTCGAGCCGGCAATCGGCCGTCATCCTCAGCGCAATGGAGTTCAACAGCCACAACCCGCTTGCGCCCTGGCTCGAGATGGACAAGACGAATCTCACCGGCAAGCTGCTCAGCCTGCCGCAACGCGCCGACCTCAGCCTGCCCCTGCAGGAGCAGATGATCGTCGAGCTCTACAGCAAGTAATTCTTCAACGCAAAGAAACGGTGCCCCCATGTCTACCGCCTGGCCGCCCATCGAGGAGAAGAAGATGCTTTGGAAAGGTTTTCAGAAGCCCAAGCGCTTGGCCGTTGATCCCGACTCGCTCACCGACCGGTACGGCAAGTTCACCGCGCAGCCGTTCGAGCGCGGCTTCGGCAACACCATCGGCAACGCGCTGCGCCGCGTTTTGCTCTCCTCGATCGAAGGCGGCGCCATCACGGCGGTGCGCATCGAGGGGGTGCTGCACGAGTTCCAGTCCATCGCGGGCGTGGTCGAGGACGCCACCGACATCATCCTCAACCTGAAGCAGATTCCGTTCCGGTTGAGCGTCGAAGGGCCGAAGCACGTCTACCTCAAGGTGGACAAGCCGGGTGTGGTCACCAGCGGCATGCTGGAGAGCGACGGCGACGTCGAGGTGCTAGACAAGAACGTCTACATCGCCACGGTGAGCGAGGGTGGATCGCTCGACATGGACCTGCGCCTGAAGATCGGCCGCGGCTACGTGCCCGCCGACCGCAACCTCGATGACGACCTGGCGGTGGGCTTCATCCCGGTAGACAGCATCCATTCGCCGGTGCGCAAGGTCAACTACGTGGTGGACGCGGCCCGCCTGGGCCAGACCACCGACTACGACCGGCTGGCCATGGAGGTCTGGACCAACGCCGCCATCAGCCCGACGGACGCGGTCGGCCTGGCTGCGAAGCTGCTCAAAGACCACATGAACATCTTCGTGAACTTCGAGGAGGTCTCCGAAGGCGGCGAGTACTCCGAGGGGCGCGCGAACCAGCTGCGCAACGAGAATCTCAACCGCTCGGTCGAGGAGCTGGAGTTGAGCGTGCGCTCGTACAACTGCCTGAAGAACGCCAATATCCAGACCATCGGCGAGCTCATCCAGAAGAGCGAGAACGAGATGCTGAAGACGAAGAACTTCGGCCGCAAGTCGCTCAACGAGATCAAGGAGATCCTGGCGCAGATGGGCCTGTCGCTGGGGATGCGGATTGACGACCAGGGGAATGCGGTCCCCGGCGCCGACGCCTAGCAGGGACCCGGGAACAGGGAACAGGGAACAGTGGACTGACATGAGGCATTTGAACGCAGGCAAGAAACTCGGGCGCAACACCAGCCATCGCCGCGCCCTGCTCCGCAACCTGGTCACCTCGCTGGTGCTGGAGGAGCGCATCCAGACCACCGTGCCCAAGGCGAAGGCGATGCGGCCGCTGGCCGAGCGCATGGTGACGCTGGGCAAGCGCGGCTCGCTGCCCGCGCGCCGCCAGGCGGCTTCCTACCTGTTGAGCCCGGAGGCGGTGGCGAAGCTGTTCGATTCGCTTTCGGCCCGCTTCGGCGACCGCGCCGGCGGCTACACCCGCATCATCAAGACCGGCTTCCGCGCCGGCGACAATGCGCCCATGGCCTACATCGAGTTCCTGGGGAGCGAAGGCATGCAGGCGGCGAAGCGCAAGCAGCGGTCCGAGCGCCTGGAGAAGAAGGCGGCGGCGCAGAAGAAGGCTGCCGAGGAACTCGGCAACAAGAAGGACGACGAGAAAGAGTAGCGTCCCCTACGTCATTGCTGCGCGCTCGACTTGCCAATCCGGTGCTGCTCGCGGCCGCCGTGGCGGCTGCGCTGTTCTCCGCGGGCTGCTCGGCGCGCCCCGCGCTGGTGCGTCCCTCCGCCCCGCTGCAGACCGCCAGCCTGGAGCAGCTGGTGGCGGCGTTCAACCACAACGCCGACGCCGTCCAGACCATGTCGCTCAAGCTCGAGCTCACCGCCCGGGTGGGCAAGGTGCCCAAGCCCCGCGTCGGCGGCTATCTGCTCACCGAAAAGCCCTCGAACATCCGCATCTGGGGCGGCGTGCCGCTGCTCGGCCGCGAATTCGACATGGCCAGCAACGGCACCGATTTCGAGCTCAGCATCCCGGGCCGGAGCAAGTTCTATGAGGGCCAGAACGCCGTCATCCCGGAGAGCGTCGGCAGCCCGCTCGAGAAGCTGCGCCCGCAGATCATCCTGCACGCGCTGCTCACCAACCCCATCGACGGCGGCGACCACACGCTGATTGATCCCGATTCCAAGACCGACGAGTACGATCTGCTGGTGCTCCATACCGGCGCCGACAGCCAGGACCGCGTCGTGCGCGACATCGCGATCAGCCGCACCGACCTGCTGCCCAAGCGCCAAATCCTTTACGATGCCGACGGCTATCACACCACGGTTGCGTCCTACGGCAATTTCGTGGTCCATGACGGCATCCCGTTCCCGACCGACATCACCATTGCGCGGCCTGCCGACGCCTACTCGCTCCATCTGCAGATTGACAAGGGCGGGATCACCATCAATCAACCCTTCAGCGGGCCCAACCCGTTCGTGCTCACCCCGCCGCCGGGGTACAGCGTGATCAAGCTGAGCGCAAACGGGGAAATTCCCGGCAAAGTCGGCTCGCGCTGACCCGGTAGCGGTCCGCTTCGCGGAGAAATCCTGCGGCTTCGGGGTCGCCGGCCTGCTCGGCGGCGAGCGCGCAGTAGGCGTGGCGGAAGGCGGTGTAGGCAGCGGCGTGCCAGGCGAGGCGGGGGGCGAGCGCGCGTTCGGTCTCTCCCGAGGTTCGGCGAAACGCCGCGGCGGCGGCAGCTCCGGCGGCCGGGCCAAATTCGACCCCGATGGCGGCGAGGTCCCAGGCGATGTCGGCGGGGCCGGGGAAGAACGGGTCGTCGCCGTGATCGGTGCCGTCGAATTTGATCCAGCCGGCTGCGGTTTCGCCCCACTCCTGCGGCAGCATTCGGCCATCGAGCGCGATGCGCGGGCCCAGCGGCGGCGCGCAGCGGAGCGGAGCGCCGGTGATCGCGGCGAAGTTTTCCTCGGCCATGGCGACCAGCTCCGGCGTGGGCGGGGCGCTGCGGGCCAGGCGGAACTCGCTCGCGACCCAGGCCAGGTAGCGGCCAGCGAAGTTGGCCCAGCTCGCGCTGGGCCGGGCGCGCGGACGCACAGCTTCGACGCGGTAGCGCACCCATCCGTGCTCCTCGACGGCGCTGGCGAGGCGCGGGCCGAAGCCGGCGCGGGCGAGGCGCCGGGCGCGTGCGCGCGTCGCGCGGCCCCAAGCGCCGAGGCCGGCGAACTTGACGATGTTGCGGCCGTGATCGGCAAGAAAGAGGAGGCGGGAGTGCGTGCCCCAGACGGGCGGGTTGGCGTCTCGGCCGAAACGGGCGCGCCAAGCGCCGCCGGAGAGGTTGGCGCAGGCGCCCGCCGGCGCGGGCAGCGGGTCGGCGGCAAGCACGTTCCAGTGCGGCCAGGCAGCGGCGGCGAAGGGATTGCGCAGGCGCGCGGCTTGCTCGGCTGTGGGCGCATGGCTGGCGAGCAGGGTGATGCGCGAGGACGGGACTGCGAGCGAAGCCAGGAGGGCCATGGCCGCGCCGAAGCTCGAGCCGCTCAAGCCGGGGCCTTCGTCGGCGACGACGAATTCGCCAGGCCATCGCGCAAGCTGCAGGCGCAGCGAGGGTGGGGCGTGGAGCCGGCGATGGAACGCGGGACCGCTGGGGCGAAGCGTGGTCCACTGCACGGCGATGCCATCGGCTGCGAGCGCAGCGGCGGCCATGGGCGCGAGCACGCTGCCCATGCTGCGCAGACCAAGAACGAAGACCTGCTGCGGGCGCCGGCTGCGGGCCCAACGCTGAGCCGCGCGGGCAAAGCCGATGGGATCGAGGGCATAGAAGCGCGGGCCTTCAGGCGGCGGGGCAAGGACGGTGGCACGGGGACCGCGGACCGCGCATGGTGCCTCCGGGGTCGGGAGCGGTGCGGCGCCGAGGCAGGCAGCGGCGGCTTGCTGGCACCACGCGGCGACGGCGTGGCGGCCGAGCTCGGCGTCCGCCAACGCGCACTCCAAGCGGCCCAGGGCAAGCAGGGCGTCTATGGGAGCCTGCCGCGCCAGCGCCTGGCGGGCGGCCGAAGTAAGGTCTTCAACCGTCGCCAGGCAGGCGGAATGGCGAAATACCTGCATTAGCGCCCTCGGGGGTTATAGAATGGGGAGTTCTGAAAGGAGATCCGCTTGAGCACTGCCACCCCTTCCCGTTTGGACTCTTCGCAGAT
>DATNED010000111.1:0-15301 GCA_035553115.1 Terriglobales bacterium
CGCGAAGATCTGCTGGCCAAGAAATTCGACCAGAGCCTGCGCCGCGTCCAAGACAACCCCGACGAGCCCCGTCCCTTGCGGGATTTCGATTTGGATTGAGCACCAACCCGGTTACCGGTGAAATTCCGTTGACCGCGTGCGGCCCGAGTGCTATTCTGAGGCTTCTTACGGAACTGGCCTCCGCCAAGCCCGTATCCCAGCTCGCATTTCGCTGTTCCGCCGGTCCTTTCCCTCCGAGGTGCTCTAAAGCACTTCTCCCATTCCCGCACCAACTCCTGCCCGCGTACTCGCATGACCATCGCAGAACTCAAAGAGAAGAACATCACCGAACTCGCCCGCATCGCCCGCACCCTGGAGCTTCCCGGCGCCAGCGGCATGCGCAAACAAGACCTCATCTTCAAGATCCTTCAGGCGCAAAGCGAAAAAGAGGGCCATATCTTCGCCGAGGGCGTGCTCGAAATCCTCCCCGACGGCTACGGCTTCCTGCGCTCGCCCGACTACAACTACCTTCCCGGCCCGGACGACATCTACATCTCTCCGTCCCAGATCCGCCGCTTCGATCTCCGCACCGGCGACACTTGCTCGGGCCAGGTCCGCCCCCCGCACGAAGGCGAAAAGTATTTCGCGCTGACCAAGGTCGAGGCCATCAACTTCGAGGCGCCGGAAGAGGCCCGCAACAAGATCCTCTTCGACAACCTGACGCCGCTGTATCCGGCCGAGCGGATCAAGCTCGAGACCATCCGCGAGAACGTCTCCGGCCGCATCATGGACCTGTGCACGCCCATCGGCAAGGGCCAGCGCGGCCTCATCGTCGCCCCGCCGCGCACCGGCAAGACCATGCTGCTGCAGTCCATTGCCAACTCCATCACCGCCAACCACCCCGAGGTGGTGCTGATGGTGCTGCTGATTGACGAGCGCCCCGAGGAAGTCACCGACATGCAGCGCACGGTCAAGGGCGAGGTCATCAGCTCGACCTTTGACGAGCCCGCCAGCCGCCACGTCCAGGTGGCCGAGATGGTGATCGAAAAGGCCAAGCGCCTGGTCGAGCACAAGCGCGACGTCGTCATCCTGCTGGATTCGATCACCCGCCTCGCCCGCGCCTACAACACCGTGGTCCCGCCCTCGGGCAAGATCCTCTCCGGCGGCGTGGACTCCAACGCCTTGCAGCGCCCGAAGCGCTTCTTCGGCGCGGCCCGCAACATCGAAGAGGGCGGTTCGCTCACCATCATCGCCACCGCGCTGATCGAGACCGGCAGCCGCATGGACGAGGTCATCTTCGAAGAGTTCAAAGGCACCGGCAACATGGAGATCATCCTCGACCGCAAGCTGGTGGACAAGCGCGTCTTCCCCGCCATTGACATCCAGCGCTCGGGCACCCGCAAGGAAGAGCTGCTCATCCCCAAGGACGACCTCAACCGCGTCTGGGTGCTGCGCAAGGTGCTGAACCCGCTCTCGGTCACCGAGTCCATGGAGCTGCTCCGCGACCGCCTGCTCAAGTCCAAGAGCAACGCCGATTTCCTCGCAGCCATGAACGCTCAATAGCGCGCCCATGCCCACCGCATCTCTCGAAGAGCGCGTGCGGGAATTGCGCGAGGAGGAATCGCGGCTCCGGCAGGGCGGGGGCGCAGCGGCCATCCGCCGCCAGCACGAAAAATCGCGCCTCACCGCGCGCGAGCGCATCGCCCGCCTGCTCGACCCCGGCGCGGAGTGGCTCGAAATCGGCATCTTCGCCGCCTGGGGCATGTATGAAGAATGGGGCGGCGCGGTCGCCGCCGGCGTCGTCTGCGGCCTCGGCCGCGTCGCCGGCCGCTGGACCATGGTCATCGCCAACGATGCCACCGTCAAGGCCGGCGCCTTCTTCCCCATGACCGCCAAGAAGGTGCTGCGCTGCCAGACCATCGCGCTCGAGAACCATCTTCCGCTGATATATCTGGTGGATTCCGCCGGGGTCTTCCTTCCGCTGCAGGACGAAGTCTTCCCCGACATTGACGATTTCGGGCGCGTCTTCCGCCACAACGCCGTCGCCAGCGCCGAGGGCATTCCCCAGATCACCGCCATCATGGGCAGTTGCGTCGCCGGCGGCGCCTACCTGCCGGTCATGTGCGACACCATCCTCATGACCGAGGGCAGCGGCCTCTACCTCGCCGGCCCCGCGCTCGTGCAAGCCGCCATCGGGCAGAAGGTCTCGAGCGAAGATCTCGGCGGCGCCAAGCTCCATGCCACCCTCAGCGGCACCGTGGATTTTCGCGAGCCCGATGACGAAGCCTGCCTTGAGCGCATCCGCGGCTTGGTCGGCCGCTTCGGCGCGCCGCCCGCTTCGCCCTTCGATCGCGGCGTCGCGCGTTCGCCCGGCCGCCCGGCTTCGGATCTTGAAAGCGTGTTTTCCGCCGGCCCGCAGCAGAACTACGACGTGCGCGACCTGCTCGCCTGCATCCTCGACGCCGGCGCCTGGGACGAGTACCGCCCCGAGTTCGGGCAAACCCTGGTCTGCGGCTATGCCCGCCTGGGAGGCTTTGCCGTCGGCGTGGTCGCCAACCAGAAGAAGATGGTGCGGCGCGTCGCCGCCGACGGCGCCAAGCACCTGGAATTTGGCGGCGTCATCTATCCCGAAAGCGCCGACAAGGCCGCACGCTTCATCATGGACTGCAATCAGAGCCGCATCCCGCTCTTGTTTTTCCACGATGTGAATGGCTTCATGGTAGGCAAGGAGATGGAAGCCGCCGGAATCATCCGCGCCGGAGCCAAAATGGTGAACGTGGTCGCCAACAGCGTGGTTCCCAAGTTCAGCGTCATCCTGGGCGGCAGCTTCGGCGCCGGCCACTATGCGATGTGCGGACGCGCCTACGATCCCCGCCTCTTGCTGGCCTGGCCCAGCGCCCGCTACGCGGTCATGGGCGGCGACCAGGCCGCCAACACGCTGCTCGAAATCAAGGCCAGGCAGATGGAAAAGGAGGGCCACGCGCTCTCGCCCGCCGAGCGCGAGGCGCTGCTGGCCGACATCCGCGCCCGCTATGAGGGCCAATCCGACCCCCGCTATGGCGCCGCCCGCCTTTGGCTCGATGCCATCATCGAGCCCGCCGCCACCCGCGCCTGGCTGATTGCGGGCCTCGAAGCCGCCGCCCTGAACCCTTCGCTGCCCCCGTTCCGCACCGGCGTGCTGCAAACCTAGGAGCGCAGCGGCCATGCGCGTCCTCCATCTGGTTCCCCAGCTTTTCGGCCGCAGCGGCATCTTCGGCGGCGCCGAGCGGTATGCCACCGAGCTGGCCACCGCCATGTCCGCCCATGCCCAGACCCGGCTGGTCGGCTTCCGCCCCCGCCGCAATCCCGGCGCCGCGCCGCCCCGCCGCCAGGGCGCGCTCGAGGTCTACCGCCTGCGCAACTACCTGCTCGGCCCCCGCTTCGACGTCAGCCCCGCCGGCCCCACCCTGCTGCCCCATTTGTTATGGGCCGACGTGATCCATTGCCACCAGATCTACACCCTCGGCACCAGCGCCGCGCTCCTCTACGCCCGCGCCGCCCGCAAGCCGGTCTTCCTCACCGACCACGGCGGCGGCGGGGTCAGCCTCAACACCTATTGGAAGCTTGAAGCCGCCGCCACCGCCCGGCTTTGGGTGAGCGGCCTCTCCCAGCGCGCCAGCTCCGTTCCGCCGCGCCCCGGCGATCAGATCATCTACGGCGGGTTCGATCCCCAACGCTTCGTTCCGGCCGCTTCCGCCGCCCCCCCCGCCACCGACGTCCTGTACGTGGGCCGCGTCGTGCACGAGAAGAACCTCCATCACCTGGTTGCGGCCGTGGATCAAGTCACCCGCGTCTCCATCCTGGGCCCCGCCTACGATCCCTCCTACTTGCGCGAGCTGCTCGAATTGGGCCGCGGCAAGTCCATCTCCTATCTTCCCGAGGCCGATGGCGACGCCCTCGTCCAGGCCTACCAGCAGGCGCTCTGCGTCGTCCTGCCCGGCCGCGAAACCCTCGGCCTCACCGCGCTCGAGGCCATGGCCTGCGGCCGCTCCGCGGTGTGCATGACCAACAGCGGCATCGCCGAGATCATTGAAGACGGCCGCACCGGCTGGATCGTGCCCGCCGGCGACGCCGCCGCCCTGCGCGACCGCCTGGCCTGGGTGCGCACCCACCCCGCCGAAGCCGCCGCCGCCGGCCGCGCCGCCTGCGCGCGCATCCAGACCGACTTCACCTGGGAGGCCGTCGCCCGGCGCTGTCTCGCCGCCTACGCCAACGCCCGCGCCGCGGCGGCACGGCCTGCTTCTGGCCGGTGAAGCTCCGCGCCAGGGGTTCCCGGCGGTCGCTCATTTGTACGGGTGCCCGCTTGGGGCATAAAGCGTGAGTGATCAAGAACTTGCCCGCCTCACAATTTGCTCTGCCCGACCCCAATTGACCCTTTATGGGTGGCTGAGGTCCACTGTACTCATAGGGAGCGCGAGCAGTGGATCAAGGGAGGCAACGGCTGAGCTGCCACCGATAGCACCACGGACCTCCGGCAGCTAGCAACATTCTTTCCGCAGCCAGGAAGTTTGCCATCCTCCAGAAGTACAACCGTGGGCCTTTTTGATTCCAAGCATCGATGAGGGAACCGAAAATGAGCTGGTCTCCCACACGAGGCTGGCTGCCGATCTTGCCCGCCAGCATCGGAAATGGCATCTAGCCAATCATGGCTCAAGAGTTCCAAGAAGATCAGTTCACCCGAAAAATCGAAAACCAAACCGCACGCATACCCTCGATAGGCTACCTAGGTATGGCGATCGCCTCCATGGGGATCTCGGCCGGCCTCAAGTTGGCCCGGAAAGATTCGGCGGCTCTCTTCGTCGGGCAGTGGGCCGCCCCCATTCTGCTGATGGGCATCTACAACAAGCTCGTCAAACAGCTCGGTTCCCAGGGAGAGCACGTATCAGAGCGAGCGGCCTGAAGGCCGCAGGAGCACGTCGTCAACCAATTGGGTGCTGAGTTCCTGGCTGGGTATTGCTGCCCCTGCTCCCACATCGCCAACTTCCACCACGGCACGTCCCCAGCGCCGTCCGGGCTTGCAGGAGCCGTTTGGCCGGCGTATGGATGATCGCCGGCATGTGCCGTGGCTCGTGGCTACAACTCGCTGCCCGCAGGGCCTCACCAGAAGCGGCGAAGCGGTAGCGATATGAGATCGCCAATTCGGACTCCTTGACCCCGTGCCGCTCAACGGTGCTGGCCACCACGCCAGCGCCACCGCGGCCTCTACGATGCGGCACTTCCGGTCGGGCGGAATCGGGCCGTCCAGGCGTTTCCGCACACGCCCATTGAGGCTTTCCAGCCGGCCATTTTGCGTCGGCACGACTGAAGCGAGCGATTCGGGACAATATCGTTAGCGACGGTCCCATCATGTTGCGCCGCGTGCCCCTGCCGCCCTGGCGGAGGATTGTGGACTTTCCCGCGGGCCAGACCAGTCTCCAGAGCTCCCCCCGCTCGCTCCTTGCCCTCAAACAGGACCGCTCGGCGCAGCCGTCGGCAGAGTTCCACCCTGTATATCCTTCCGGCAGGTCATGAAGTTGCGGCTCTCCTCAGCCGACGCGCTGTTAGTCTGGTACCCGCAGAACAGCGGCAACAGCTCTAGCGAAGCACGGAGAAGGTTTCGCGCAAGGTGGCGGCGAAGGGTTAGCTGTTCCAACAGGCGCAGGATCTGTGGCCAGCGACCGTACCACTCTTCAGGCGCTTCCTGGCCAGCAGCGACGATGGCATCGTCGGAAAGGCTCTCCAGCCTGATCAGCCACGGCTCGACCGAGTCCCGGCGACTGATGCCTGCGTAGACCGCACCATCGCGATATATGCCTCGAAGCGGGCTATCGGGGAAGCTCCAGCTGCCGCGGTTGAAGCAGGACCCCTGATCCACCATATACGCCCGTAGCGTGTCCTGCGAAGGTCCTTGGCAAAAGATTACCTGCCGCATATCGCAGTTGCAGGTCCATTGGTCGAACAACAGCATGCCAACGAAGTCTGACAAATTTTCGACCCTCGAGAGCGCAGGCCGCGACAACTGATCATAGATTGGTGCGCACGGGGACGAGGTTGGGACACGTGAGCCAAACTGCAAGCCGTTTGCGCAGGCGATAAGCTGCTTACCGACGCGGATCTTCAGTCCTGGAGATTTTTCCACCAGCACTGATCCTACCTGGACCATTGCCACTGATGGCACGGGCAAACCGATCGCTTGCGCGAGCCTTCCCGCGAGCCATTCGTTGGCGAGCACCCGCCGATGTTGCGGGTTGTTGGCGAACTTAACCACGTAGGAATGCCCGTCACTGCAGCGTACTAGGTGCGACTGTGCGCCGCCCCGCATTGGGCAAATGTGCTCGACCGCCTCTATTGTCATTGTTTGGCCGATTCGGGGCTCGCGTGACGCGAGCCGCGACCACGCCTGTGAAGGGGCCGTGGCGGCGTAGTCCTTTTACTGATGCTCTACCGGCAGGGCGGCGTTCACTTCACCGCCTTCCGTAACGCGCGATGGTTAGAACGAGCCGGCAACTTTCGAGCTGATGGCGAGCAGTTGCTGCGATACGCTTGCAACGAGTTTGCCTGCCTCGGCGCAGGCCTGCGTGGCGGATACGCCCACCTTTGCCGCGTTCGCACTCAAGGAGGCCATGCCCGCTGCAACGGATGCCTGGGCGGCGACCGCGTGTTCCTGCGTTGCCGCTAGATTTGCGGCCAGCGAGGTGACATTCGTGGCGGTTTGGGATGCATTCAGCAAGAGCTGATCCGCGGTTTTCGCCGCGCCGCCGACGACCGTGGCCGCACCCGAAACGAGCGAAGCCCCGACCTGGGCAACAAGCTTGGGCAAAAGCATCATGGGCCCGGGAAAAACCATACAGACCTCCAGTCAACTCTGATGTCGGTTCGACACGCTGGCAGGCGCCCCGCCTGCACCGAATCGCGGATTGCGATCCCACAATGCAAAAAGAATTCGCCGGCAATAACCGCTTACCATTCTGGAACGGCACCGCTCCTGCGAGCGACCGCGCGAGGGCGTGCAACGCAGCCTTGCTGCGCACATCGACCTACTCCCTCGGCCTGCTTATTCCTGACGAGGCCCTCACTACGGACGCCTCCAGTTGTACGACGGCGATCGGATCGGCGGAACCTCCGTCGGCGATAACGAGTAGCCCGTTCGTCGCCCCGGCGTCGACCCGGCCATGAAAAGTGATGCCCGCAACGCAGTTCCCCTTGGCTGGCAAATCCTCACAGCCGGTAACCTCAAAAGGTCCAGCGACGATGTAAGTAACGTGACGTACCGCCCCGGCAAAGTTGTCGATCGTCAGCGGTGCAGCCTCATCCCGAGCCGGAACGGCGCACGCGAACTCGACGCGGTTGGGCTTCACTTCAATGCCGTCCTTTGCGGCGCCTGGGGCGGGTGCGCCCCTCGGAAACCGAAACCCGAGGTTTAGTCCGACCCCACCCAGCGCGCCCGACGCGATGCTCAAGGGAACGTTCCGATTCGGCTTCGGCAGCGGGGCCACGCCTTCTCCCGCGAGCCCCACGGTCTGCATCGCCCCGCCCCCCGTGATGACCACAATACCGTTCCGCGCGGCGGCAGCACCCGGAGCGAACGCGAGGCCCACGGTGCATGAAGCCCCAGGTGCGAGCGTGCCGCAGCCGTTCGCGGCCACAAAATCGCCTGCGCTCTGGACCCCCACCGTCGCCGACGCTTGGCCGGCATTGGTGATCGTGATCCGCTCAGCGGGCCCGACCGTGCCGACCTGTTGGCGCCCGAACTGGATCGCGCTTCGGTCAATCGCGAGGCTGGCCCGATTGGCGGCCACATGCAAGGCGACCTGGGAGACGGCCGCAGGTTCGCCCGTGAAGATCGAGAGCTGTCCGTCCTGGGCAACGCCGTTCATCGCCGCAGTCGGCAGGTATTGGACGGCGACCGGACAGCTCTGGCCGGGCGCAAACGACGTGCACGCCGCCGAGGCGGCGAACGATTCACTGGCTGTTACACCAAGAATATTTATGACGTGGCTCGTGGGGTTGAACAAAGAAACCGAGTGGGTCTCGCCAGACGTGCCGGCGAACGACAGGCTTCCGGCGCTCATCGTGGGATCCCAAGGCAGGCCGGTCCCCGAGACGGGGATTACCGTCCGTTCGGAGGTGTTCAATGAGCTCAGTGTGATCGAGCCGGAAAAGGGGCCTTGGGCGGTCGGTGCGAATGCAACCACGAGCGTGCACGGCCTGCCTACGCGAAGGGTGCGGCCGCAACTGGAAAATGAAAACGCATCGGGCGCGGCGATCGTGGTTGCAAGGCTCGAGTCCCAGCCTCCCCTGTCTGCAAAGATGATCTGCCGCGTAGCTTTGTCGCCGACCGAGACGCCTCCGAAATCTATGCTCGCCGGCGTCGCGGAAAATTCAACGTAGGATTTTGACGACATGAACATCACTCTGCCCAAAACGACGCCGTCAGGCGAATCAATGTCTACGCTCTCGCTTTCAGGCGCTTCCGCCGCCGCTGCGGTCGCTGTAATCGTGCACGTCGCAGCGCTTGCCGGGTGCGCCGGGCAGGTCGACGCCAGCGCAAAGATTCCCGGTGCCGTGGCGGGAACGACCGATCCGATCGCAACGCCGGAGATGCCTGAGATGGTTGCCGTTGCGGTTTCAGTGTCCTGAGGTGAGTAGAGGGAAATCCATACCTGGGCATCGCTCACCACGAGCGATGCCGGGCTCGACCGTGCGGCCGGGGCTGACGCCGCCGCCGGCTCCGGAATCGATTCGACGCGTGCAGTTGCACTCGCGGGACGCGCGACGGCAGGTGCCGCAAGGCGTGCCGCCGGGGGGTGTCGGGTTGTCGGCGGGGTCACGGCAACCGCGCCGGCACCGGCGGGTAGCCCCACTCCTCGAAGCGCGACCGCGATGCCCTTTCCGCGCAGCTCCGCTCCTACCGGCCCCGCAACGACCGGCCGGAACTGCACCAATACGGTGAGGGGACGCCCGGCCGCGAGCGCGTTGGGTGGCGTGACCACAAACGCGAACGGGCCGGTGAGCGAGAGGTCCAGCATAGCGACCGTGGAAACCGAAAAAATCGCAACCCCCTGGACTGTCGCTTCGCCAACCCGCACCGAACCGAAGTCGAGTCGCTCGGGAGAGATAACGATCTGGGCTACGCTCGACCCGGCGAGCCAGAATGCTGCGAGCGCCGCGATCAGGGTCGCTCGGCAGAGGCCCATTGGGATGCTGCGATACCCTGCGCCCATCTCAGCTCGCTTTGCTTCAGTCGAGGCTCGAGCGCCGCCGCTGCTTGAGCAGCCTGGATGTTGCCGTTTGCCGCAGCCAAGTCATAAAGCGCGTACGCAACGGTGAGGTTGCGCGCGACCCCTCGGCCGGCCTCGACCATCTCCGCGAGTCGATAGAGGGCATCCTTGTCACCCGAGCGCGCGCCTTGCGCAAACAGCTGTGCCGCGACCGCAGCATTCTTCGGCACCCCTTCGCCGTCCGCATAGAGCTGGGCCAGCTTGGCTTCGGCGCCGGCTTCATGAAGCGCACTCGCGAGGAGGTACCAGCGAACGGCAGCGGCCGGATCGCGAGCCGTGCCCCTGCCCGTGGCGTAAAGATCGCCCAGGCGCTCGGCCGCGCGCCCATCACGGCCCTGCGCCGCGGCCCCGTACCATCGAACCGATTCCGAGATGTCTGCTGGGACACCCCGCCCCCCTTCCAGCAACTGGCCCAGCCAGAACGCGGCGCGCACGGAACCGGTGTCCGCGGCAGCCAGGTACCACAGCTCTGCCAAGCGCGGGTCGGGCGGTCCGGCCATGCCTTCCTCATATATTCGGCCGATTTCAAACCGGGCCTCAACCGAGCCCTCGCCTGAAGCGATTGCAAACCAGCGGAGCGCCTCGGGAACGCTCCGCGCAACGCCGGTGCCATGAAGCGAGAGCTCTCCGAGGACGAGCGCGGCAAACGCGGGATTGCGCTTTCCCTCCGCCTTGATCGAGGCAAGTGCGTGGTTCAATTGCTCGCCCCCATTGGCGGTGCTGCGGACGGTCGTGCGGGAACACCCGGCCGCCCCGCAATTCGCGGCCTGGCAACCCGCAGGCATCGCGAAAGCGAGCGCGAGGAGGCACGGGGTCAGGTGCCGCCAAGCGGGAGGGCGGGAAACCTGGCAGCGCGGGCCTGCGTTGCAGTTCGCCATGCGGCCGCTCGATCAGTGGGGCGTCCCTTGGGGCTTCGACACCGGGTTGGCCGCGGCTGTTGCCGCCTTCGAACCGGGATTGGGTTTCGGCGAGGACGCCGCCCCAAAAGACGCGGCAACGAGCGCCCCTGCCGGCATCACTGCCGCCTTGCCGCGCAACAAGAGCGCCGCCGGTGAAGCATACGGAGTGACGAGCAACCCCGCCGCCACAGCCCCGCCCGCCAACCCGGCGTCGCGAGAGCCGCCATGGAACACCGCTACCCCGCTTAAGGGAAAGGTCCGCCCGTCCTCCAGCTGAATTTCCTCGAGAGAGATTTTGAGTACCCCGCCCCGCGCCATTCGGCCGCCGGACTTGCTCTCGATAATCCTGCCGGCCGCGGTCGTTCCGGCACCAAACTCCTGGCCCCCCGCCGCAAAGGGCTTGACAGTGGTGAACAGCACGATTTGTCCGACCACCGCATCGGCAGACGACACCGTCTGTGTGGCCTTGAGCTCTACCGCAAAGGGCAACGGCGGGCCTTGCGCAACAAGCCACACCGATGCGACGAGCCATGACGCGAACGCCAAACGCGAAGAGAGCCCCATCCCGCACCTCCCCTTCAACCGATACCGATGCGGCGAAACAAGGAGAAGGGACGCGGGCGACCGGCATGCCGCGTTTAGCGTTATCCCACATGGGCACGAGTGGGGCAACCGTGAAATCTCCCGAATTGAGCACGCTTGCCATCCGCACTTGAGTTCACAATCGCCAGACGCGCGCGATCTCGGGCATCACACCAAATCATGCCGAGCCAAACGTTTCGTCGAGTTGCCCGCCGGCCACTCAGCGCGCTCGCCCGTTTCTTTAGCGCCGCCAGTTGCCTGGGGTTGTTTGCGCTTCATCCAGGGGTGCAGGTAGCCGCTCAAACTGCCGTCCAGGACCCTCTCGCCATCCTGGCTTCGATAGAACGGCCGCAAGCGCCGCCCGAAGCCAGAGGCCCTCGGTCAATCCTTTTGCGGTCCGAATATTCTCTCCAGTTGAGCGGCCTATTATCCCTAAGCTCCAGCGGCTCCTTGACAAGCAAACTCACGCCAAATTCCGTCGGCTTTCTTCTCGGAATGCGCTTCCATTTCAACCCCTGGGAAGCCCTTGAGTTCGAGATCGGATCGAGCAACAACGGCGCGCTCTTTTCGTCTGCGGCCCTCCCGTCGGGTGCGGCGCCGCCGCTGCCCATCTCCGCCGCGATGCGGCGAATCTCGCTCAATGAGGTCGTCACGGCGAGCGCCGCCTCGCATATTGTGCCATTCCTCCTTGCGGGAGGCGGCGCGGCCGAATTCCAGCCCACTCGCGGCGCCCCAGCCGGGTTCAAGTCTGAGATTAGAGCCATGGCCACTGTGGGCGTCGGTATCGACATCCGGATCCTGCACATCGGCGTGCGCGCCGAAGTCGAGGAGCTTTTCTACAAGACTCCCGATTTCCACAACTCTGCCATCACGGGGGCCTGGACCCACGTCGCCCAGCCGTCCGCCGGTCTGATTTTCGCGTTTTGAACAAGGACGCGTGAGAAAACAGCCTTTGGGGCTTCCGATAGGCCCTCCTGCCGTAGGCACAAGCAACCTGTGATTCTCGACTTCATGTAGCAACATCTACACCAATCCACAGGGCAATGCACATCCCACTCATGGCTGGTGCGAACCTCCAATCGCGATTCCATCCTCACCCGCCTAGGCCATTTCGCCACCCCCTGTTAAGGTGTCTAGCTTTGGCCCGGACCAGTTGTGATACTGGCTGCCGGTTGAAGGGGAATATCGAATGCAAGTTGAAGCAATTGAACACATCCGGCCGATGAGGGGGGGCGCCCAATCCCACCTGCTCCGAGGCGACGATGGACACTGCTACGTGGTCAAATTCGTAAACAACCCGCAGCATCGGCGAGTTCTGGCAAATGAATGGTTGGCTTCTCGACTGGCGCAGACTCTTGCGCTGCCTGCGCCGCCGGCCGCGCAGATTTACGTGCCGCCTGAACTCGTGAGAAGCTCTCCCGGATTATGCATCCGTATCGGTGGCTTGAGTGTGCCCTGCGCCAGCGGAGTGCAATTTGGCTCGCGTCTGCCTGCACCCGCCCCTTACGCTCCGATCTACGACTACTTGCCGGAACCCGCTCTGCTGCGGATCGAGAACATCGATGAGTTCGCCGGCATGCTGCTGTTCGATAAATGGGCCTGCAATACCGACGGGCGGCAGGTCATCTTCTGCCGGCCTTATCCGACAGGTGCACTCCGAGCCTATATGGTTGACCACGGCTTTTGTTTCAATGCCGGGGAGTGGAATTTTCCCGACAGCCCGCTTCGTGGCCTGTACTGTAGGACGCTGGTCTATGCCAGTGTGATTGGCTGGCAGTCTTTCCGACCGTGGTTGGAACGACTGGAACACCTAAACGAGGGTGCGCTCTATGCGGCTGGAAGCGAGATCCCGAAGGAGTGGTATGGCAAGCGGGAAGACCTGGAGCAGCTTCTGGATCGGCTTCTTCGCCGCCGTTCCCGGGTTCGTGAACTGATCTGGGTTACGAGGAACTCGCCACGAACGCCCTTTAAGAACTGGCACGAGAATGGCGCAATGGCTTGTGCCTCCTAAGCGGTAGTTGGTGCTGCTGCGTATCCAGGTGAACGTGAAACCAACGCTGAGCACTGTTGATGTGCACGAATCGCCGTTTGTTGACAGCGCAGCCCATAGGCTTATGCTGCTGCTTCAATGCGCTGCCAATATCCTGGCAAGGCGACGAGGAAGTTTACCGCGCAATGCAGATGGAGCGCCCGCACCGGCATCAGTTCTACCCTGCCAATTCCGACTAGTCAGTGCTGACGTTTAGGCATCGTCGCGCCGGTATCGGCTGACCTCGCCCGCCGAACCGTGTTGGACCGGATCCCGCGATGGCTGAAACGGCCACGGCAAACCGCATTTGGCGCCACGTCCAGGGCCTCACCAGAAGCGGCGAAGCGGTATGAGATCGCCAACTCGGACTCCTTGACCCTGTGCCGCTCAACGGTGCTGGCCACCACGCCAGCGCCACCGCGGCCTCTACGATGCGGCACTTCCGGTCGGGTTGTCGCAGCGGATCGCTTACGGCAGGCCGCGCGCGGCCGCGATCTCATCCAGCACGCGGGTCACTCTGCCGCTGGCGAAGCTCGTGTCCACCTCCAGCGCCAGGCATTCCCTGGTGAAGGCGTCTATCACCGTGAGCACTCGGATCGCGCGTCCGCTGGCCACCGCATATCTCCTCCGCCGTCCGCCCCGCCTCCATCTGCTTCACTGCCGCGATCATCTGCGCCACCGTGTGCTTCGTCTGCGACATCGTTCCCTCCTGCCCAAAGCTGAAATCATACTCAGCTCTGTGCCAATTGAGGGGGGCACGTCAATGGGACCATGATCTGCCAACATGCGCCAGTCAAAGGGGGCAGGTCACGATGACCCGTCGAGGCTGACGCCAAGACCGATGCGACAGTCGCGATGCGCGTTGCCGCCAAGCGAATCCACGAGACCGAGTGCGCGACGCCCTGGGACGAGCGGACGCTAAAGTCCGGCAAGGAACCAGCCTAGCAGCAGCCCCGCCGCCAGCGCGGCTACAAACCAGTGCCGACTATGGCGCGCCCAGATTGCATCAAGCACGGCGGTCGCGACGCACCAGGGCGGGCGAATGGGCATCGAGATCGCGAGCGCCAGATTCGGATGTTGCAAGCTTGCACTGTAGGCAGCGCCCGAAAGCCATGGCTCTGTGATCGTACTGGGGCTTAGGAAAACCGCGAGCAGACACGCGGTCGACGCTAAGAGTATCGGGACTGCAAGCTTCGCGGCGGGTATTGGCGGCGCAGCCCACTCGCGCGGCGCCAATCTTTGAGCTTGGCCTGCCTCAATCCCCTGCCGCATCGCCTCCAGCAGCGGATTTCTTAGTCGCGTCGAGCGGCCCAGACCGAAGAACAAGACGCGCCATGGGGCGATCGGCTGGCAAGGCACCGCATAGCCGACCGCCCAGCACCTGCCAGCGCGACGGATCTGCGAAAAGGGCAGGAAATGCCATCGAAGCAGACGTCGATATCGCACACCACCCGATTCGACACGAACCTCAGCCAGTGATGCCGCCAAACCCGCCGCTATCGCGATCAGACCGGCCAGCCCGATTATGAACGTCGGCCGTGTTCCCGGCGTTCGCAGGCTCGAGAGAAGTTGCCAATCCAGCAGCGCGAGCATTGGCGGGAACCCGAGGCGGAATGCCGCGAGCGTGGCCGGAGCGCTCGCGCAATCCCCCGAAATTTTTCTTGAGGTAGGCATCAGCCACCGGAATGCCCGCAAATTGGCGTGATGCCGGTCGCCGAAAAGAGGCCGCCACCGCCCATGCCATTTAATCCTGCACCAAGGCTCAGAGTGTACTGCGCTGAGGCGCCGAAGTTGGCATCAAGGCCCGCGCCAATCCCGTCCCCCCCGCCAATCCCGACGTTGAGTGACGACCCAGCGAGGACGGCAGGGTCTGAGGCTGGCGAGTACGAGAACTGAATGCCGCCGTAAGCCCCGACGCCGAATTCCATGCCAGCTGGGCTGACGTTAAAGGTGTAGGTTGTTTCGAAAGCCGCAGCGCCCGTTGGGCTGACCACAACTTGTCGTGAGGTCCCGACGCCCGCACCCAGTCCCATCCCGCCGCCGGCCGCCGCGCCCGCGCCCTGCCCGACCGTGCCGCCCGTCAGTCGAGCGAAAAAGCCTAGGACCGCGATGCCGGCGCGCTGGACTAAATTGTCTGCGATCGCACACTTCTCGCGCGGCGGCGTTGGCGGTGGTGGAGGCGGCCGAAATTGCGGCTCTGTTCCTGGATCCAATCCGCCTTGGGCGGCGACCCCGTTGTCCTTGGGCATATAGGCGCAGCCGCCGGGAGTGAGGGCGCACATGTCGCCGCCGATCGAATTCAGCTCGGTCTCGATATCCATCCCCGGGCTAACCCCGGGATCTGGGGTGCCAATCGGCGTCCCGCACGCGTTCACAATGTAGCAAACGGGGCCCGTCGGGATTATCGGACACCGGCCCCCGGTTGGCGTACCCAAGCCCAGCGGGTCGAGATTGCTGGCCGGGTCGTTCAACACGTACGCATAGCGGTTCCAGGTTTGGGGATTGTTGGGGTC
>DATNED010000112.1:0-21509 GCA_035553115.1 Terriglobales bacterium
ACAACAGAGGTGGCTCTGGCGATCACCGAAAAGCGTGCATGCGAATCAGGGGCGAAGTGTCGGATGCGGATTGGGTTTTGTTGGAGCCGTTGCTGCGTTTTCGGCAGCGTGTGGATAGGCGGGGACGTCCGCCGGCGGACAGGCGAGCGGTTTTGAACGGAGTGCTGTGGATTTTGCGCACCGGGGCGCAATGGCGGGAGCTGCCGGAGCGGTATCCGCCGTACCAGACGGTGCATGGACGTTTCCAGCGGTGGGTTCGTTCCGGGCAGTTGGAGAAGACCCTCCGCGCGCTGGCGAAGAAACTGCACGGCGAGGGACGGCTGGAGCTGAAGGAGGCGCTGATCGACGGCAGTTTCGCCAGCGCAAAAAAAGGGGCCTCGCCGTCGGGAAAACCAAACGGGGCAAGGGGACGAAGATCATGGCCCTCGCCACTGCTGCCAGTCTTCCTCTGGCCGTCACCGTGGATAGCGCCTCGCCGCACGAGTCCGAGCTCATCGACGAAACGCTTGCCGGCAGCTTCCTCAGCCAGTTGCCCGAACGGATCATCGGGGACAAGGCGTACGATTCCGACCCGTTGGATCGACACCTCGACCAGCAGTACGGAATCGAGATGATCGCGCCTAACCGCGGAAACCGCGGCAAAACCCAAGATGGGCGGCAACTGCGGCGCTATAAACGGCGCTAGGCCGTGGAGCGCCTGTTCGCCTGGCTCCAGTGGCTCCGCCGACTGGTCACGCGCTACGAATACCACGCCGACAATTTCCTCGGCATGCTTCAGCTCGGCTGCATCTTGATCCTGCTGAGGCATTTATGACGCTCGTGAATTATCGGACAGGTCCTAGTATCGGCATTGGTCGCCGTTGGGCGCATCCGGCGAACGTACGTCCCGTCGCCAGAATCGACTGCCGTCTTCGACATCCCTGGCGCAATTGGTCCCCGCGATCTAAAGCCGGCGAACATCAATACCGCTCAGACGGATCGGTGACCTCTTCTAGCGCACGCTTCGCCAGCCGCGCCGCGGTGCTTTGTAGACCAGGGGCGAACTTCCACGCGGACCCCCAACGCCCGGGCATCCGTCAACTGGAGTTTCGGGTTGCGACTGAGTGCCACCACGCTACCGCCATGCGCGCTAACCCTCCAATGAGTTGCGCGGGACGCGGAAGCGTGTGGTGGGGCGGTCGGTGAACCGCGCCTCCGACACCTGGGGTGCAAGGGGTCGCGAGTTCAAATCTCGCCGTCCCGGCCAATTCGTTTCAACAACTTGCGATGGGCAGTAAGGGCGCTGCCCGGCCCGCGTTCAAGAGAATGTCCGCGATGGCGTCTAAGTAGCCGGGCCGGGAGCGCCTACCGGACGGCCGCGGTGCCCTGTCCCTGGGTGGCGGACGCCGGGCACTCACGCTGATGCTGGCGACACAACCTGCACCAGTTCACGGCCCGCCAGCGCCACCACCACCGCCGCCCGCCGTCTCGCGCGTCGGTGGCCGTTTGGTGTCTTGCGGGCGTGACTTTGACGGCGCTTCTGGCTCGCGGCGGTAGCTGCTCGCCGAACTCTTGGCCGACCGCCTCCGGCGCAGAGACTCGAACCACGCCCTAGAGCTAAAGATCGTTCCGGTCGTTCGGCAATAGCAACTTCGCAAACTGAGAGAGCGTGGCGCCGGCTGCGCTCCCCGCTTGGGCTCGGCGGCGGGGCCAGGCGCTACTCATTGTCGTATTCGTCAAACAGTCCGGCAGCGTGTCGTCTCATGAAGTCGCCCACGTCCACGTAGTCTTCGGGTTCTATTCCGAAAAATGAGATTGGGTCTTCAGCCTCTACGGATGTGAATATGTCGCCGAGACCGGCCTGACGGACCTCCTGGAAATTCAACAGCACAAGCTTGCAGTAGGGACACTGTAGACGGTTCGGAAGCACGCGGATCTCGCGCAGTATGGCAGTTTCCGACTTGTCAAGCACGACCGGGCTTCTGCCGATCGGTTTGCCACTGATGACGGCATCGTTTTCACAGGCTGGGCATTTGGACTGCTTGCTGTGGACGGATTTTTTGAGAAGGTTAGGAATATCAGCTTTGGCCTTTTCATTTATCTTCGAGCGTTCGTCCCCACCGAAGCTCAGGTAGCGTTCCTTCGCGTCTGCTAGGCGCTTCGCCACGTCCTTCGCGAGCGAGTCATGCCTGTCTTTAAGGGTTTCAATCGCAGCGGGAGAGTACTCGCCGAGAAAATCATCAAAATTGCGGCCGAGTTTCTTTATTAGAACGTCCATCACCTCGTAGGTCATTGGAAGCCAGGCGGAATTGGAAATTCCCTCGAACGCGGCGGCGCCCGAATGCAGCTCTGAATTTCGGCGGTTTGCCACGTCGAGGCAATGCGTAACCATGCCCGGCGTAAATTCTGTTATGAACACGGCGCAGCGTGCGTAGAGGGCCTTCGAAGGGATGGATCTCGGGATGCCCTTCGGGGTGACCCCGAACGCATAGTAGATATTATCCGGTTCCTTTGGATCCGCGAGGAGGGCTGGGTGAACCGACGAAAGGGTCGCCCTCGCGAGGGCTTCAAGAGAGAGGCTCATCCAAAAGGCAAACAGCGAGGAGTTCACCGACTGCTCGTGGGCACGCCGCGCGAAAACCTTAGACTTGTTGTAGAGCGGCTCGCTCTCCCAATCCATCGCGGTCCCCAATGTACCACCTTCGGAGCCGCCGCGAGGGGGCCCGGCCCCCGCCGCTGGACCTTGCGTGGAGGCAGCGCCAATTGTCGAGCAGCAGCAGGGCGCCCCTCTCCCATGTGGCCTCGTCCTCCTTGGCGAAGGATCGGAGGCACGCTTCGGCGGAGGCGACGGAGTCACGGGAAAACGAGGCCGGGTAAATGCTCAGCGGGTCAAAGCGAATCCTAACGCGGCAGTTCAGCACTTCCATGATCGGACTGTAGAACTGTGTGCCAGCGCGGTTGTGGAACACCCACTGGGGACTAGACAACATAGGAGGGCGCTCTCTTGCCAAGCCCGGGCCGTTTAAAGCCCACACTTTGGTGGGGCAGCGCCCCTCGCCCGGATCAATGCATTGGAGCGCAACGTAGCGCGGGGGATGCGGTGTGTGTGCGCGGTCAGTGTGCATCGGCTGCGCGTCGGTGCCTGTTATGGCCGACATTGAATTTTGCGGAGCCCTGTCACGCGAATACGGCTGAAGATCGCGGTACCTGCTCCCTTCTGGGCCCGCGGGAAGCGTCCGTCCCATGGCCCCAAGCAGGGCATGGATTTCCCCGACCTCGTCGGCCGGGATCAACGTCCAGCCCGTGGACTCGACGGCGTCAATGCGACTTTGCAGCCGGCCTTGCCCAAGCGTCACACTACCAATGGTAATCGCAGGCTGGGTGCCTTGCCGAATGCCCCGCAAGCTCCGGACGCTACCGCTTTGATCTCGTTCCGGCCAGGTTGGTAATTGGGGTGCAAGGAGTCGCGGGTTCAAATCTCGCCGTCCCGACCAGTCCTAAACAGGGCAGTGCCTGCTTGGAGCGGGGCGGGGCGATACGGGGCGTCTGGCGTTGTCCTCGGTCGGGCGCGAATCCTCACGTGGCATCGAGCCACGCTGCGGTTCGCGCCCTCCCTGCGTCCTAGCCAACCACCCCGTCTCGCCCTTTCCCGAGAGTCGCTCCGCGGCAGGGGCCCGCCGTTCCGAGTTTCGCGGGCCTGGCCCTGCGATCTTGCCCCGACCTGCGGGGCAACTCGGGCCCTGCCGCCAAGCGAGGCAGGCCCGGCCCGCCCCCGTTGTTGATCAAGAGCCGACGTGCTCCATGTTGCGGCCGCTCTTTCGATGGGCGGAAGAGATTCCTTTCATTTGACCGGCGCCGACGCCGTGTGGCAGCGGCAACAGGGATAGTCGTCCTCCCCGCCGAGATGAATTAGCGTTTCTCCCAATCGCGTCTAGAGCGATGATCATTGCCGCGGCGCTCTTCAGGTGGGGGTGACCATAAGCGCGGGATGGCCGCTCCAAGCTAGTTCGCCGCCGGGTCGGAGATGTGCTTGATGACGAGAACGCGGTATGGCCCCGTGCTCTTCACAAGTTCCAGCCCGAGTTCCCGCTGGAGCGCTTCCCGGATCGGCTCGAAGAGCCGGCGGGTCCTTCCGTTCGGGGTTGTCTCGGTTCCCGTGTTTGCCTGCCACAGCGCGATACGGTAGAGGCCCGTGATCCCAGTCTTGTCGAGAACGGGAAGAAGGGGGTCGAGTTGAAAAACAGAGTTGTCCGGGGAATTCAGGCGCTTCACCAGATCGGTGATCGAGCATCCGGCATAACTGAAGAGAGTGCCCGGAGGCGGGTGAAGGTCCTCGACCGACTCGGCGTTATACGAGGTGCACTCTTTGTCGGAGTGCATCGGCTGCAAATTCGGACCACCTTTGGCGGCGACCAGATCGTAGACCGCCTGCACGCGGGTCTCGTCGTCAATGACGAGGTGAAAGCGCTCCGCCAACACACGCTGGAGCATGAGGCGCATCTGTGCTTCGGTCGCCGGCTTGTCAGTGGTACCGGTGACCGTGAATAGCTCGCGGATCATGGCGTCGGGCATCCCCACGATCTGGTTGGAGGTCACCTGGTAGGCTTCTTCGATCAACCCCCGAGCAGCCGTCCCCTCGATGTCGAGGCGCTGCGGATTGTATCGGGCACCGCGATTCCAGGGCTGCCGGGTCCTTTGGAACGGCCTGACACTGACCACGTCAAACGCCGGCAGCAGCGACTGGGACGCCTGGACGCTCAGCCCCGCCGGGCGCGGACTCTGCCCCCGCGCAATTCCAAAGCCGAACGGAACTAAGACTGCGATAGCGGCAGCGGCCGTCACGGCCATCTTGGCTCGAAGGGTTAAAGGCAGCGACCCGCGCCACGCCATAATCTCGCGCACTCGCTTTTTCAAATCGGCGCCCGCGATTCCTGCCGCACACAACAGCGGCGACTCTACGTAGCGCTGGCAAACCTGTAAGATGCCGCGGGCATACTCTGCTGGACTTCCGCCTTGCGCAAGCGCCGCCTGATCGCAATCCCGCTCGCGTTCCTCCAACAGTTTCGCGCCGATCCACCACACCGGAGGATAGAACCAGAATGCGATTTCGACGCCCATGTGCAAGGCTGCGGTCAGGTTGTCGCGGCAGCGAACATGACGCAGTTCGTGAAGAAGGATGGATTCGAATTGCGCGGGCTGGACGGTGCCGGCAAGCCCGTCCGGAAGCAATAGCACCGGGTGCAGGAGCCCGAACACGCCCGGGTCGATGCTCGCAGCCGACTCACGCACCGGAATGCGAGATGTGCAGGGTATCGGTGTGGCGCTACGGGCCAAACGACGGAGCCAACACCATTGCCGGAACCACCGAATGGCGAGTACGAGTGCTCCGCCGAGCCAAAGCAGGCCCAGCCAAAGCGCCCAGTCGAATGAGCCTTGCACCGGAATGTTGGGCGCCGGGGTTGGAACCGGCGCGAAGTAAGTCGAGATCGTCTCGACCGGAAGTTTAGCCAGCGACGGCGCAACCGGTGGCAGCGGCAGCCGAGCCCCCGTGGAGGCAAGCCACGAGAAAGGAACCAGAAATTTTAAGGAGGCTGCCAGCCACAGCCAGTAACGGCACCGCGGCGAATTGCGACGCATCATCCACGCGGCGAAAGCCACGACCGCCGCGAAGGCAGTGGATTGCCAGAGGTGGTTCAAGATGCCGGTCATTGCTTCTCCTCTAAACGGCCTCTCCGTTCCAGTTCCTCGATCAGCTTCTCCGTCTGCCGCATGTCCTCGCGCGTCAGCTGGCCCGATTCCGCCAGGTGCGCCATCACGGTTTGCGCGCGCCCGCCGAACACCCGAAGCAGATCGTCGAGCACGCGGCTCTTCGCTTCTTGCGCGGAAATCACCGCTTCGTAAACGTGTGCGTTCCCGATCTTCCGCGCCCGCCGCAGCGCTCCCTTTTCTTCCAGCCGATTCACAGTTCCCTGCACGCTGGTGTAGGGCGGTCGCTTCTTAGCCGGATACGATTCCAGTACCTCCCGGATGGAGAGACGGCCGCTGCGCCAGAATTCCTCCATGACACGAAGCTCGGAAGAGGTCAGGCTCACCTTCATGGTAGTACGCTACATTCGTTGTATTTACGTGTCAAGCGTAGATCGGCCGTTCGGACGAACATGTCATACGGTGAGGAGCGGCGGCCGCCATTCCTCATGGCGTGGTCTATTCGCGCGGCCACAGGGTGCAAGGGGTCGCGAGTTCACCCGACCAATCCTAAACAGACCCATGCCTGCAGCGGGGCACGCACGGCCCGCCCCCATTGTTGATCAAGCGCAAATCGGCCGCTGCCGCGCCATGTGACCCATATTGAACTGTTTTCAGCTGTGGCGAGAATACAATCGCTACCATGGGGTCCCATTGGTGCTCCGGCGCAGGGCGCAGTCCGCTCGTGCGGATCGTACTCGCGCTGCTGGTGCTGTTCGCCGCGACCCCGCCGGCGTCCGCCTATTCGGTGCTGACTCACGAGCAGATCATTGACCGGGTGTGGACGTCGGATCTGCAACCGCTTCTTTTGCAGCGTTATCCCGGGTTGACCGTTGATCAATTGCACGTGGCCCATGCCTACGCGTACGGCGGCGCCATTGTCGACGACCTCGGCTATTACCCCAAGGGAAACCACCTCTTCAGCGATCTGGCCCACTACGTGCGCTCCGGCGATCTCATTGAAGCCATGCTGAAGCAGAGCCGCGATTCCAATGAGTTTGCCTTTGCCCTGGGCATGCTGGCGCACTATTCCGGCGACACCTTCGGGCATCCCGCAGTGAATGAAACCGTGGGGATCGAGTTTCCCAAGCTCCGCCGCCGTTTTGGGCCTGTGGTCACCTACGAGGACAACCCTTCCGCCCATTTGCGGGTCGAATACAGCTTTGACATCGTGCAGATCGGCAAGTACCGCTTTCCGTCCACCGCGTATGCCGATTTCGTCGGCTTCCAGATCTCGACCACGCTGCTTGCACGGGTGTATCCGCAGGTTTATGGCCTGCCATTGAGCCAGGTCCTGCCAAACCCGGATCTCGCCATCGGGACCTTCCGCTATGCGGTGGGCACGGTACTACCCAAACTGACGTCGGCGGCGCTGAAATCCTACCGCGCGCAGTTCGTGAAGGAAGACCCCAAGTTCAACCCGCGCGAGTACCTCTACACGCTGCAGCGAAAGCAATACGACAAACAGTGGGGCCGGAAATATCAGCGCCCGGGCTGGCTGCAGCGCCTGCTCGCGGACATCATTGTTCACCTGCCCAAGATCGGGCCGCTGCGCGCGCTCGCTTTCCGCGCCCCCACAGCGCGAGCAGAGTCGCTCTACGTGCAAAGCGTGGCCACGACCATCGGCCACTACCAGGAGTATATTGGCGCAGAGCGCGCCGACGCGCTCCACCTTCCCAACCGCAATTTGGACACGGGCGCCGCGGTGCATCGCGGCGACTATCGGCTTGCCGACGAAACCTATTTCCAGCTCGTCCGCCAGCTCGCCGCATCCGACTTCGCCACCGCTTCGCCCCTCCTCCGCAACAATATTCTTGGCTTCTACTCAGAACCCGCAGGTGCGCCGGATCCTGGCCTTTCGCCGCGCGATCGCGCCGATTTGCAGGGATGGCTGCAGCTCCTCGCGGCCACGGCGGCAACCCCCGCTCCGGCGCGCTAGTTTTTCCGCGCCAGCAGGGAAGTCAGTTCCTCAATCTCGGCCCGCACCCGCAGCAGAAGTTCCCGATCACGCCCGCCGCTGAGCGGAAGCGCCGTCTGCGCTTTCTTCCCCTGGTGCTCTTGCTTCAGTTTCTGCCGGGCGCCGGCGATGGTGAACCCCTGCTCATGCAACAGCGATTTGATCTGCAGCGCCAAATCCAGCTCGCGGCGGCGGTAGAGGCGCTGCCCCTTGCTGCTCTTGCCCGGCTTGAGGGCAGGGAACTCGCTCTCCCAGAACCGCAGCACGTAGGGCTCGACCCCGGCCAGGCGGGCTACTTCGCCGATCTTGAAGTAGAGCTTGTCGGGAATGGCCAGCGCTGCTGCCCGCATGCCCTCATCCTACACCGGAGGAGCGAGCGGTGAACAGCGGACGGCGCCGGCGGGAGCCCGCGCCAATTTTTAGGTACGGTAGCTGCCGTTGATCTTGATGTATCCCTCGGTCAGGTCGCAGGTCCACATCCACGTTTCCGCCGTTCCGGCGTGGAGATGGATGCGCACCTCGACTTCAGGCTGGTCGAGCCGCCGCTTCGCTTCGGCTTCATCGAAGGGCAGCGCCCGGCCCTTGCGGTACACCGGCAGCTTGCTGAACCAGATCTCGGCTCGTTCGGCGTCGAACTGCGCTCCCGAATATCCGGCGGCGGCGAGCACCCGCCCCCAGTTCGCGTCGGCGCCGGCGAGCGCGGTCTTGACCAGGGGCGAATGCGCAATCGCCCGAGCCGCCCTGTCGGCATCGGATGCGTTGCGCGCCCCTTCCACCTGCACGGTCACAAAATGGCTGGCGCCCTCGCCGTCGAGGACGATTTGGCGGGCGAGCGACTGCGCCACTTCCTCGAGCGCCGCTTGGAGGCGCAGGGCGCCGGCGGCCGAGAGCCTGCCCGCGCCGGAGGCGAACAGCGCCGCGGTGTCGTTGGTAGAGGTGTCGCCGTCCACGGTGATGCGGTGGAAGGAGCGCTCGACCGCCTGGCGCAGCGCGCGTTCGCAGGCCCGCGGCGTCAGCGGCGCGTCGGTGAAGAGGAAGCCGAGCATGGTGGCCATGCGCGGATGGATCATCCCCGACCCCTTGGCGAACCCGGCCACCCGGTATTCGCGTCCGCCGTCGCGGAATTTGGCAGCCGCCAGCTTGGCGCAGGTGTCGGTGGTGAGGATGGCCTGCGCCGCTGCCAGCGCGCCGTCATCTTTCTGCATCCAGGCGGGCAGCGCGGCCAGGATCTTTTCCACCGGGAGCGGACGCCCGATCACGCCGGTCGAGCAAACCATCACATCCTCGACTGGGCACCGCAGCAGCCGCGCCGTGCGCGCCGCCATCGCGCGCGCGGCGCGCTCTCCCACTGCGCCGGTGGCGCAGTTGGCGTTGCCGCTGTTCACGAGCAACGCTCTCACCCGGCCGCCGCTGGCCGCCAGATGTGCGCGCGAGAGGCGCACCGGCGGCGCTTGCAGGCGATTGGTCGTGAACACCGCGGCCGCGCTCACGGCCTTCGCGGCAGTGGCGAGCATGAGGTCCGGAGCCTTGCGCTTGATGCCACAGTGTCCGGCGGCGAAGCGGAACCCCGCAGGCCAGGCGGCGTCCCCAATCTCGGCGTTGACGAATCCCAAAGCAAGCGAGGCAAGAGAAGAAGTCATATCGTGGTTCGATTCGTGATGCGCGTTCCGGCACTCGGCGAATCCAAACCGCCGGCCAGCGCCTCGTCCAGTCGAGCCGCCGCGGCAGGCCCGAGAATCTCGACCCATTCCGCGCCGCCGGCCAGCGCCGCGCGGCAGGCGTCGGCCTTGGGCAGCATGCCGCCCGTGAGCGCGCCCGCAGCGGACAGGGCTTCCAGTTCGCTCAGCGAGGCCCGGGGCATTCGGATTCCTTCGGCGTCCAGCACGCCTTCCACGTCGGTGAGGAAGGCGAGGCGCTCCGCCCGCAAGGCGGTTGCCGCCGCGGCGGCAAACAAGTCGGCATTGACGTTCAGCAAGCCGCCTGCGCCATCGCTTGCCAGGCAGGCCACCACCGGCGTGAATCCACGCTCGAGCAGGAGCTGCCATAGCGCTGCGTGCACCTCGACGACTTCGCCCACCGCGCCCAATTCGCGCTGGGCCATGCGCGCGCGCACGCTGCCGCCATCCGCTCCGGTGAGCCCGACGCTCGCCACTCCGGCGGCCTGAAGCGCGGCCACCAACCGGGTGTTCACCGCGCCGCCCAGGGCCATGAGCGCGGCGTCGAGCGTGGGGCCATCGGTCACGCGCAGGCCCCGCACAAATTGCGTCTGGAGCCCCAGGCGTTGGCTCAGCCCGCTGAGCGCCTTGCCGCCGCCATGCACGATCAGCAATTTCATTCCCGCCGCCCAGGCCCGCGCGACCGCAGCCGCCAGCGCCGGCGAGGGCTCGGGCTCCAACGTGCTCCCGCCCACTTTGAGGACCGCGATCACGCCAGCCCCTCAGTTTCGGCGAAGCCGGCCATGAGGTTGAAGTTCTGGATCGCCTGCCCGGCCGCCCCCTTGACCAAGTTGTCCAGGCAGCTGACGATCACCGCCTGCTTGCCGTCGGGGCGCAGTTTCCATCCCAGGTCGCAGAAATTGGTGTGCGCCAGCGCCCCCATCTCCGGCAGCTCGCCGCCCCGCAGGCGAACGAACGGCGCGCCGGCGTAGGCGCGCTCGTAAGCGGCCGCGATCCCGGCTGCGTCCGTTGCGGGTCGAACGTACAGCGTGGCCAGGATTCCCCGGCCGGTCGGGAGCAGATGCGGCGTGAAGGCGAACGTGGCCTCATCCACGCCCGCGTGCCGCGCGATCTCGGGCGCGTGGCGATGCTGATACACGTGATAGGCCTTGCAGTTGCCTTCGAGCTCGCAGAATTGCAAATCCGGGCGCGGGCCCTTGCCCGCGCCGCTCGCTCCCGATTTCGCGTCGCAGACGATCTCTTCCGGCGCGATCACTCCGGCCTGAATCAGCGGGCCGAGCGCCAAATTCGCGGCCGTGGCGTAGCAGCCCGGGTTCGAGACCAGCTTTGCCGTTGCGATCGCCGCGGCATTCCGCTCTGGCCATCCATAAACCACCTCGGGATCGAACCGGTAGGCGCCGCTCAGATCCACGACGCGCGCGCGGGAGCCGGCCGCGTGCAGCCCGGCCACCCAGTCGCGCGACACTTCCGGCGGGGTCGCGAGAAACACGAAATCCGGCTGCGCATCGGCCATCGCTTCCGAAGTGCCTTCCGATCCGGCCTTCGCCACCACGGCTGCGCGCGGATGCCGGCCCAGCCAGCGCAGCAGCTCGCGGCCGGCGTAGCCGGCCGCGCCTGCGACCCCGATCCGCGCCGAGGAATATTTATTCACATCAAGTATAATTATTCATTTCTGCCGCGCTGTCAACCGCAATCTGGGACCTGTCGCGGAGCTCTCGAAAGTTGGCGCGGGCCCCAGCGCAGCTGCCCGGCCACGGCTATGACCACGCCGGGCCGGTGCGCCGCGGGTCCCGCTTATGCTCGCGCCGGTCTGGGGGCCCGCGGCCCCAAACCGGCGCGACCCCGCGAACTGCCGTTACACTGAATCCAGCCGCGTGCCATCCTTCCATCTCCAGAACTTCGGCTGCCGCGCCAATCAGGCCGACGGGGCGGCGCTGGCCGCGGCGCTCCAAGCCGCCGGTTGTGCGCCGCAGTCCGCGCCGGCGGCGGCGGATTGGATCGTTCTGAACACCTGCACGGTCACCGGCGCCGCCGATGCCGAAGCGCGCCGCGCCATTCGCCGCCTCCACCGCCGGCATCCGCAAGCGCGCATCGCCGTGACCGGCTGCTACGCTCAGCGCGCGCCGGAGGAGGTGGCCGCGCTGCCAGGCGTCGCCGTGGTGGCCGGGCACGCCGAGAAACTGGACCTTGCGCGGCGCCTGGTTCCTGCGGCGCAGCTCTTCGCCGCTCCCAAGCTGGCGGCAGCCGCATTGCTGGAGCGCGCCCGCCCAGTGCTGAAAGTTCAAGATGGATGCGACCGCCGCTGCTCCTATTGCGTGATCCCGTCCGTGCGCGGCGTCAGCCGCTCGGTGCCCTTGGGCGCCGTGCTCGCGCAAGCGGAGGCCCTGGTCGCCGCCGGACACCCGGAACTGGTTTTGAGCGGCATCAACCTGGGTCAGTGGGGACGTGACCTCGGCGAAGGGCTCTCGTTGGCGGATCTGATCCGCGCCCTGTTGGAGCGCACCCCGCTGCGGCGCCTCCGCATCAGCTCGATCGAGCCGTTGGATTTCACCCCCGGGCTGATGCAGGCGCTGGACGATACCCGCATCGCCCGGCACTTTCATCTCCCCCTGCAGAGCGGCGCGGATTCCGTGCTCGCGCGGATGCATCGCCGCTATCGCGCCCGCGACTTCGCGCGCCTGATTAGCGATCTGCACTCGCGGCATCCGCTGGCTGCCCTCGGAACCGACGTGATCGTCGGCTTTCCCGGCGAGTCCGAGACCGAATTCGCTGAGACCTATGCCTTGATCTCGCGGCTGCCGCTCGCCTATCTCCATGTTTTTCCGTTCTCCGAGCGACCCGGCACCGCGGCGGCAGAGCGCCTCGCCGCGGGAGCGTGGCAGCCGGTCCGCGCCCAGGCCATCGAGGCCCGCCGCGCGGCGCTGGCCCGCCTGGGCGCGGCCAAGCGCGCGGAATTTCTTGCCGGCTTGGTCGGCCAAGTTTTGGAGGTGGTCACCTTGAACGACACCCATGCAGCGGGCACCTGGGGGATGAGCGACAACTATGCCCGGGTGGCGCTGCCGGTGGCCTTGGCGCCGGGCCAGCTTTGTCCCGTTCGCATTACCGGCTTCCACGAGCAGCATCTCGATTGCGAGGTTCCGGCGGCATGAGACTGTTGGCTGCGGTGGCTCTATGCAGTGCGCTCGTGTCTGCGCAGACGCCCGCGAAGAAGCGTACTTGGATTGCAGCCGCCGCAGGCGCAGCGGCGGGCGCGCTGATTGGCACACGCGGCCTTTCCTTCGACGCCCTGCCCGCCACCGAGCGCCGCGCGCACGAGTTCCGCGCCGGGTTGGCCTATGGCGCAGTTGGTGGCGTGCTGGGAGCGAGCCTCGCCAAGGCGGTCTCTCCCGAGTCCGCTCCAGCGCCGCACCGGTTCTGGCTCGACCGCTGGAACACGCCATTGATCACCGGCATCGCCACCGTGCAGGTGCTGGATTTCACCAGCACGCGCTACTTCCGCGATCGCGGCAAAGACGAGTGGCTGTTGACCAATCCCTTGGTGGACAACCGCCCCGCGTTCACCGCGACTGAGATTTCGGCCGCTGCTGCCGGCATCGGCCTCAGTTATTTGTTCCACCGCTCCGGGCACCATCGCCTTGAGCGTTGGGCCGCCGCGGGCTACATCGCGTTCGGCGCGGTTTCTGCCGTTGCCAACTACCGCTATCCGGCGACCGGCCACGCCCTGTTTTAGAAGTGGTCTCAAAAAGCCGCAGTCTGGCACTCCGGCAGGCACTCCGGTCCTGCGCCGTGGGGCTTTTCCTGGTGTCAATGCCACGCGAGACGGTCGGGGAAGGCCGGTACCCCATTTTTGAGACCACTTCTAGGGTGTGGAGGACGCCGGAAGCTTTTGCAACGCCAGCTTGGCCTGCGTTGCCGCGTCTGCAGGCAGCTTCATGGCCAACGCCTGGCGCAAAGACGATGCTCCCGCGGATTTTTGTCCGGTGGCGATTTCGGCCATGCCGAGATGAAAGCGATACAGCGCCGAGGTGGCGTCGGCCTGAGTGCAGTGTCGCAAGATCGGAAGCGCCGCGGGGTAGCTTCCCAGCTTGTAGTACACCCAAGCGAGCGTATCCTGCACAGCGATCGCGTCCGGCTGGGCTTTCGCTGCTTGTTGGGCCAGCGCCAGAGCTTGGTTGAGGTCTTGGTTTTGCTCCGCATCCACCCAGGCAAGATTCGCCGCCGCGTAGGCGAATCCCGGCTGCGCGGCCAGCGCCTTGCGGAAGTACCCTGCGGCTGCGGGCCAATCCTGCTGCTGCATGTGCAGATTGCCGATCAAGGTGAGAAGGGGCGCGAAGTTGGGCTCCTGCGCGAGCGCCTGCTGAAACCAATACAGCGCCCGCGGAGTGTTGCCGTCTGCTTGCTCCAGGCGTCCCAAATCGAGCTTGGCCTCGACGAAATCGGGGCGAAGCTGCAAGGCGCGCGTGAAGGCGGCTCGGGCCTGCTGATCCTGGTGGCGTGCCAGCGCCAAGGAGCCCACGAGCCAGGGGCCGGCAGGATCTTGAGGTCGCGCCGCGGCGAAGCGTGCGATGGCCTGGCCCGCTGCGTTCCAATCCTGCTGCGCGACTTCGAGGTGCACCAATGCGCCGACGATGGCAGAGGAATCTGGTTGGAGTTGCAGCGCGCGCTCGAGCTCGCTGCGCGCCAGCGCGGATTGGCCCGCGCCGGCGGCCGCTTGCGCCAGCAGGACATGGTCTTGCGCCTGGCTGGAATGCGCCATGTCGGTCTTTCCCCATTCGGCCAACGCCCGGGCGTACTGGCGGGAATCCAAGGCGACTTGCCCTGCGAGCCGCTCGACCTCCGTCCCCGCGCCGGTGGCGCTGCTCGAAGGCAATGCGGCCAGCTGATCGACATAGCGCTGCGCCGCTGCGAGCTGGCCTTGCGCCAGGCTGAGCCGGGCGAGCAAGCTGAGAATTTGCGCGGATTGCCCCGCTTGCGCGTGCGCGAGCTCAGCCGATTGCGTGGCTTCCGCCAAGTCCCCGGACGCCTGATACGCCTGGGCAAGGGTGAACAGGACGGCGGCGTTGCCGGGCTGTTCCTGCGCCAACTGACGTAGCCCCGTAATGGCTTGTGCGGTTTGGCCGGCATGCAGCCGGAGTCGCTCGGCACCAAGACGCCCCGCGAGGTTTTCGCCATCCAGCTTGAGCAGCGCTGTAGCCATGCTCTGGGCCTTGATCCATTGATCGGCCTCAAAATAGGCCTCGAGCAGGTGTTCGCGCACGGGCACGTCCGCGGGGCTCAGTTGCAGCGCCGGTTCCTCGACCGCAATTGCGCGATTCCAATCGCCATGGGCTGCGAAGAATTTGCCTGCGGCCTCTGCCGCCTCGGCCGAAGGCTGCCGCGCGAGCATGGTGCTGATGCTTTGCTCGGCTACTTCAGGATGGGCAGGGTCGTACTCCAGCTTGGCTTTCGCAGTCCACAAATCGATGGACGTGGGATTGCCTTCCAAACCCTGCCGAATCGCGGCTTCCGCGCCGGCGCGGTCGTGCTGGGCCAGATCCAAGCTGGCCGTGTCCGCGTACGCCAATGCCGCGTGGGAATCCACCGTGATGGCGTTTTCAAGATCCGCCTTGGCCTGCGCCACGTGCCCGGCACTGGCTTCAGCCAGGGCCACGTTGATCCAGGCGCTGGCATCGTGCGGACGCAATTCGACCACTTTCTGGAATTCCGCCAGCGCTTCACTGGGTTGATGGGTTGCGGCTGCCACCGCGGCCAATACCTGGTCGGCCGCCGCGCCCTGATCCGGATCGTTCGCCTTGGTTGCAAGCACCTGCTGCGCCGCCTGGCGGGCGGAATCGAATTCGCGATTGCGCAAATACAGACGGGCCAAATCCAGTTCCGCTCCCGTTTGGCGCGGGTCGAGGGTGACGGTTTCGCGCAGCGCGGCATAGGCTGCGGTCCAATGCTGCTGCGCCAGCTCGATTTGGGCCAATTCCAGGTACGCCGGGATGGAATGGGGCTCGAGTTGCAGCGCGCGCCGTGCCTCGATCTCGGCGGAGGCCCACTTGCCCTGCTGGGCATAGTTGTGGGCCTCGGCGAGCAAGTCGTGCGAGGTTCGCTGAGGATTGCGGGTACAGGCCGACCCGGTCAATGCGGTAATCAGCAGGGCTGCTTTGCAGGCGGTATGCAGGTTGCGCATGGCTTTTCCCCTTTCTGGGCACCTAGTTCGGAATGTACTTTTTCAATTGCGGGTAAAAGAGCTGAATAAAACGAATGCCGCGCGCCTGCGACAACGCGTCACTGCCTGCGACCGGCACCGCGACGCGCACCAGCGCGGCGTCGCTGCGGCTGCGGCTCAGGCCCGACCAAATCTGCAAAAGCTTGCTGGAGTACTCGCTGCGCACTACCCGGCCCTGCTGCTGGAACCAGTACAAGATCAACTCGCGTTCGCTGCCCCGCGCCACCAGGTAGTTGTTGACCTGCACGCGCTGGCCTTCCAATTCGAAGGCCAGGGCGCCGTTTTGCAGCGGCAGCCATCCGGCGCCCGGCAGGCAGTTCTTCGGCGAGTGGATGTCATCCCCGAAGCGCTGCTCCGGGTAGTAGGCAACGTAGAGTCCGATCACTTGCTGACTGGGATTGATATAGACGCGATTCAAGTAATCGCGCAGTTGCAAAGCCTCGAGGATTCGCGGCTCGAGCGGGAGGTCGTTGCCGCGCCAGGCTCCCAGCTGCAAGGGGAATCCAGAAAGCGGCTGCGCCGCCGGCAATCTCTGGCGCCCGAGGTACACCTTGGATCCGAGACAGACGGCGGCGAGCAGCGCTGCCAGAACCAGGCAGCGGGCGGCCCAGGCGATACTGTCCGCCCCCACGCCTTGGGTGCGGGCCTCAGGCATGGCGCACCTGCCTGGGCTCGCTTCCGCGCAACGCGCGTTGCAGCAGGGCCAGACCCAGCACCGCGACCACAAAGACTTGAAGGCCCGTGAGCAGGTGCCACAGGCCTTCGCTTGCGGCCGAGCCAACCGCGAAGCTCAGAAGAATCGTCACCGCGATTCGCAAGGCATTGCTCACGATGGCGAGCGGCACCATGGCCGCAATCAAGGCCATCCGGCGCCAGGGTTCCGGCTCGGTCAGACATCCGTAGGCGGCACCCAGCGCCAGCAGAGCGAGCAGCGAGCGGATGCCGCTGCACTCCGCGACAACGTCGAGCACAGTTCCCGGCAGCACGATCACATTCCCCTGCCGCAGGATCGGAAGCCCGGTCCATGCCACCAGCCCCACCCCGGTTCGCGTTGCGACCGCCTGCAGCGGCATTGCCGCCAGATTGAACACCAGCGTCGGCAGGGGAATCATGAAGCCCAGGAAGGCGAGCGGAAACGCGATGGCCCGAAGCCAACTCCAACCTGCCAAGACAACAACGATTCCCGCCGTGACGACGAGGAACGACACCCGCGTCAGCAGAAGCTCCGCTGCCAAGCGCCCCAGGACCAACATGAGCAGGCCGCCGAGCACGAACAAGAATCCGAAGTTGGAGGGATTCAGCGGCAGTGCCCGGAGCTTGCTTCGGCGCCGCCAGATCAGCCAGGCAGAAAACAGCGGAACAAAGAAGCCATACGAGTAATTCGGATCAGTCCACCACTGTTGCGCTAGTCGCGCAAACACCGGCGCATACAAGAATCCAACTCCGGCTGCCAGCGCAGTTGCGGCGGTGAAGGCGAACGCCCGCCGGATGCGATGAGGACTCGGGAACGTGGGGTTCGCTAACATTCTTTCGCCGCTCCGGTCGCAGTCCGCAAATGAAAGCAGGTGTGCAAGCCCAGATTCCGCCATGGCAGCCGCTCGCCGCGGCTGTGCTCGAGCGCGAAGATCCAGTTGTTCATGTGGCCGGCCCAGTGGGTCGGGCCGAAGCGGTACTCAAGGCGCTCGAATAGCGGCGGGTGCAGCCGCACGGCGCGTTGTTCGACCACCTCCGCGTGCTGGGCCAGCGCGCGGCGCAGGCGAAAGGCAAACAACGTCCGATCCACCGGCTGGCGGGTAATATAGCGCCGGCATGCGGCCACTCCCCAATCCGCCAGCAGCTTGATGGGCAGGAACAGATTGCAGTAGTTCGGGCAGCTCAAGATCACGTCGGCGCCCGGAGCCGCGACGCGGAACAGTTCCTGCAGGAGGGCGTCGGATTCGCGAATGTGCTCGAACACCTCCATGCAGATCACCGCCCCGAAGCTGGCATCGGCGAACGGGAGGCGGCAGGCATCGCCGAGCACCGCCGCTCCGCCCTTGGCCCCGCGTGGCAACTGCCGGAGCGCGGATTCTGCCATGTCCAGGCCGACGTAGCCGCCTCCGCGGGCGGCAATCAGCGGCGCAAGGTAGCCGTATCCGGCTCCGACTTCGAGCACGCGCCGCCCGCGCCACTCCACCCGCGGAAGCACGTGCTGTTGAAACGCCTGGTACCACATTTTCGTGAAGCGGGCGCCGAACTGCGGCGCCTGTTCGGTGGGCCGTTTCCATCCCGATTGCGTGTACGCGGTTTCGTAATAGCTTCGGCTGCGAAGGCGTTGGTTGACCACGCGGCTCAGCGCGTCGTCCAAGCGGCGCGCGGTCGCGGCGGGCGAGAACTCTGCTTGCACCCAGCCGCGCGCGGCCTCGATCCGGGCCTCGTTGGCGGGATGGGAGAGCGCGGTTTCGATCGCGGAGGCCAGCGCATCGGCGTTGAGCGCAGCCGGTGGCGCGGCCAGCATGGGAAACAACCGCGGCTCGCCCGCAAGGGCGCTTTGGGTGGCGACCACGGGGTTTCCGGCCAAAATGGCTTCCAGCACGGAAAGCGGCAGCCCCTCCCAGCGGGACGAGCAGACCACAAGATCGCTCGCGGCCAGGATGCTGGCCACATCGGGGTCGAAGCCTGCGAGAATGACCCGCCCGTCGAGTCCGTGCTCACCGATTGCGGCTTCGAGTTTGGCACGCTCCGGGCCTTCACCGACGATCATGAAACGGGCTTCTGGATGGCGGGGCACCATCCGTGCCGCCGCCGCAATCAGCAGATCGAAGCCTTTCTGCGGCACTAAGCGCCCGATTGCGGCAATCAGCTTGCCCTTTTGTGGCAGACGCTGGTGGCGCAACGCCGCGGCCCGAACGGCATCGGCAGCAGGCAATTCAATGCCATCGGGGCACTGCACCATCTCCGCCGCCAGGCCCCATGGGCGCATTTGGCGGAGATGCTCGGAATGCAGGCCGATCAACATGGCCAGACTGCGAGCCAGCCGGCGATCGTGCCAGTGTCCGCTGAGCGGATTGCGCACATGGGCTGCGACCGGCACACGGGTGCGGCGCGCCGCGGCCAGCGTGGCCGCTTGGTACGGGAAGCTATTGTTGCAGTGCACGGCTTGGCAGCCGCTGGCCAGAATGGCGCGAGACAACTGGTGCACCCGGCGGCGAGCACCGGCGAGCGCGGCCGCGCGCTCGCACCCTTCGAGGGTCCCGCCGCGGGGCAGCCAGCTCGGGCGCCGCCCTTGGCCTTCCGTAAGAGCTCGCGGGTCGAGCAGGTTCAGGGTATGCACGAGCGGACGCAATCGCTCGATGCCGGGCGTAGGGTGGTAGACCAGCAAATCATGGCGCAGGACGCCAGGGTCGGCATATTGCAAATACAGCTCGAGGGCTCGGAGCGAGCCGCCGTAGCTTCCCCCCACTTCCACGTGCAGGACGGTAGGCCGGTTCATGCGCTGCCCTCCGCACCCAGGGTCAAGACTCGCAGATGGCCGACCAGCTGCCGCGCCGTGTACCCGGCCGCGAGCAAGAACCCGGAAAGCAGCGCCGCCAGCATCACCAGGCCCGCAAGAAAGCTCTGAGGTTGCCAAACAAAGCTGGCGGCCGCGGCCGCGGCCAACGCGCCTACGAAGGCCGCATAGGTGCGGGTCCAGTTCAGGCGGAACGGAGCTCTGCGCCCCAAGTTCCAAAGGTTCACGGACTGATAAGGGATTTCGGCGCCGCCCCAAGCCAGCACGGCACCGGATAAGCCCCAGCGACTCCAGAGCGGAAAGAATAATGCCAGATAGGAAGCGATGCGCACGGCCTTGGCTTGCATCTCCAAATGCGGGAATCCAAGCGCGGCGAGCGAGCTTCCCAGCAGGTAGTTCATGCACGCGATTGCCGCCAGCGGCCCCAGCCAGCGCAGAGCCGTCTGGAGTTGCAAGTACGCCCCGCCATAAACGCTCAGCAGCGGCACGGCCCAGCAGGCCAGCGCCAAATTGAGCACAAGCACCAAAGGCACGAGCATGCGGCAGTGGCTGGTCCAGAGCTCGCCTGCCAGTCTTGAGTCGCCGCGCGCCATGGCGTGGGTCAGCGACGCCATCAAGACATCGAGCAGGAGTTTGACCGCCGTCGCGGCCATGGCTGCGAGCGTCAAGAGCGCAACATAGCGGCCGAACTCCGCCACGCCGCCCGCCTGAAGCACGATCAGCATATCGAGTTGGGTGGCAAGAAATCCCAACATGCTGGAACCTTGCAAGCCGAGCGTGTACTTCCAAAATCCGCGCGGCAGCCACCAGCCCGGTCTGCGAGCGGAGGTCCAGTTCCGGTTCAGAATGTGCCATGCGGCCGCAGCGCCGGCCAGATTGAGCGCCAGATAGGCGCCCCACAGCAGCACTGCGGCGTGGGCTGCGGTCCATGCGCGCGCGCGGAAGAAAAGCAAGGCGCATACGACAAACATTCCGACGGTGACGTTGCGGTAAATCCATTGCGCCCGCGCCAACTGAAGCTCGCCTTTCAACGCCGCCAGCAGCAGCGAAAACAGGATCGGTATCGGCGCCAGCGCCATCATGGCCCAGGCGAAGCCGCGTCCATCCACGCCTCCGAAAAGCCAATGCAGCCACTGCGGCCGCCACGCCGCCACCGCGAGCCAAGGCAGCCATCCCAGAAGAGAGACCAGAAAATAGGTCCGCAGAAAGGCGGGCCGCGCTTCGACTTCGATCGCCGGCAGGAAGCGGATGGCGACCGCATTGCCGCCAAGGAAGAGGAACGCCGCCACGAAATTCACGTACACCAGCAGCAGACCGTAGATCGCGAGCGGCTCCGGCCCCATGCGCGCCAGCAGAACGCGGGTGCCGTAGCTGAAGGGGACGCCGGCTGCGGCCAGCCACACCGTCCATCGCAGTCCGCCCAGCACGCCCGCGCGCAAATCGCGGGGCAGCGCGGCCCATCCGATTTCGTGCGCAGTATCCATATCAGAGGCGCGACCCCGCGGTCAATTCCTGCAACAGCTTCTGCAGCAGGCGGGCGTTGGCCGCCCGAATGGAGGTGATGCAATCGCCGTAGTCGCGTTCCTCTTTGCCGGTGGCAAATCCCCACGCGTCCTGCCCTGCGGCGCGTACCGCCTCCTGCCCGTCGTAGGCGTTGTCGCGCAGGCTTACCAGCCCCCAATTCATCTTTTCCGCCCACGAATCGGCGAAGCCCCAGAATTTCGTGCCTGCCACCGGATGCGTGTCGGCGTAGGTGCGTTCGAACTCGCCCAGCACCGTGCGCGCATAGGCCGCGCCGCGTTCGACCTGGGTGGCGTAGCAGGTGCTTTCGCTGCTGCCGTTGGGGAAGGCGTGCAGATCGGAGTCGGCGTTCGCGGCCATGCCGGTCCAGGTGACGAGCGGAAGGTCGCCCGCGGCGGCCAGCGTCCGGGCGAGCACGGCGTCGGTGGCGGCGTTGGCTTGAAGAACGTCCACGTTCTCGCCGGCGGCTTGCAGGATCGGAGCACGCGTCAGCCCGTTCCAACTGTTGAGGGTTGCGGGGCCAAAGACCAGGTGGCCGGGAAAGCTCCGGCGCACCGCGTCGGCGACAGCGCGAAAATACGAGCGTGCGTATTGGAGCAGGAATCCGTCCAAGTCGCTTCGCATCGCGGCGTTCACGCTCCGCAGATGCTCAGAATCGGTGCCCACCCAGGGGCTGCGTCCGCTCTCATCCATCAAGCCGTGTCCGAGTGGCCAGCCCCCGTCGCTGCCGAAGCTGGTGTACCCGGAGCGCCATGCGCGATTCAGCGCATCAACCGTGCCGTAGCGCTCGCGCAGCCAAGCTTGCAGTGCGAGCTTGGTATGGACCCGGGTGTCGGCGTAGACCGCGCCCCGGGCCGGGTTCGCGCGCTGCTCGCTGGCGCCGACCAGGGCCAGCCAGCCAATGTGAGGATGGATGCGGGCTGCCGG
>DATNED010000113.1:0-2956 GCA_035553115.1 Terriglobales bacterium
GAGAACGTCGAGGCCGCCTGCGGCATTCCGCTGCTGATGCAGGGCGTCAACGCCGAAGACATTGCCAGCGGCATGGACGAGCTGATGTGGCGGCAGCCGCTGGGGGTGGTGGCGGCGATCACGCCCTTCAACTTTCCGGCCATGATCCCGCTCTGGTTCCTGCCCTGGGCCATCGGCTGCGGCAACACCTTCGTGCTCAAGCCGAGCGAACGGGTGCCGTTGGCGGCGATCCGACTCATGGAGATCCTGGCCGCGACCGGGCTGCCGCACGGGGTGGTGAACCTGGTGCACGGCGGGCGGGAGGCGGCGATGGCGCTGTGCGATCATCCCGGCGTGCGGGCGATCAGCTTCGTGGGCTCGTCGCAGGCGGCGCAGGCGGTCTACGCGCGCGCGGCGTCGGCGGGGAAGCGGGCGCAGTGCCAGGGCGGAGCGAAGAACCCGGCGGTGATCCTGCCCGATGCCGAGCTCGAGATGACCCGGCGGGTGCTCAGCGACTCGGCCTTCGGCTGCGCCGGGCAGCGCTGCCTGGCGGTCTCGCTGGCGATCACCGTGGGCGCGGCGAAAAAGCCCTTCACCGAAGCCATGGCGGCGGCGGCCGAGGCGCGGCGCGTGGGCGACGGGCTGGAAGACGGGGTCGAGACCGGGCCGGTGATCAGCGCGGCGAGCAGGCAGCGCGTGAGCGGCCTCATTGGCGAAGGCCTCGAAGCCGGCGCGCGCATGGTTGCGGACGGCCGGCATCCGCGCTCGGGGCCCGGGTTCTTCCTGCACCCGACCGTGCTGGACGGCCTCGATCCCGCGAGCGCGCTGGCGCGCACCGAGATCTTCGGGCCGGTGCTGGGGCTGATGCATGTGGATTCGCTCGATGCCGCCATCATGCTGATCAACCAGCAGAGCTACGGCAACATGGCCTGCCTGTTCACGCAGTCGGGGGCGGCGGCGCGCGAGTTCCGCTACGCCTGCGAGGCGGGCAACATCGGCATCAACCTGGGCGTGGCCGCGCCCATGGCGCAGTTCCCCTTCACCGGATGGAAGGGGAGCTTCTTCGGCGACCTGCACGCGCAAGGCCGCGATGCGGTCGATTTCTACACCGACAAGAAGGTCGTGGTCGAGCGCTGGCCCGGCGCTTGGTCCCGGGCTTTCTGAGCGAGGCGCGGTTCCATGGCAAAACTTGTTTACGGATTGCAGCAGTCCCTCGATGGCTACGTGGACCATATGAAGCTTGGGCCGCCTGCACCGGCGGCCTTCGATCACTTCATCGAGCTGGTGCGCGGCGTGACGGGCCTCCTCTACGGCCGCCGCATGTACGAGATCATGAGTTATTGGGAGCACGACCTTCCTGAGTGGGACGCTGAGGACCGCGAGTTCGCGGTGGCGTGGCGGCGCCAGCCGAAGTGGGTGGTGTCGCGGTCGCTCAAGTCCGTCGGCCCCAACGCCACGCTGGTCGGGGACGACTTCGAAAAGGTGATCCGCAAGCTGAAGGCCGAACGGGCTGGGGAGATTCATGTCGGGGGACCCGTGCTGGCGCAAAGCCTGACCGAGGCCGGCCTGATCGATGAGTATCGACTCTACCTCCGGCCGGTCGTGCTGGGCGGTGGGCAGCCGTTCTTCGCCGGCGCGCGACCGCCGCTTCACTTCGTGGCCAGCGACGTAATCGCGGGGGATTTAGTTCGGTTGCGGTACGTTCCGGCTTAATTGCGCGGGGTCTACTTTCAGGGCGGGTTTGCTGCTACTTTGGATGGATTATGCCCGGCAAGCGCCGCCAGCCGTCCCCCGATGGTACGCAGCCCATCGAACGCTATGTGCACCAGGGCAAGACTCGTCTCAACAACCCCGACGCCGGGCTGGTGACGGCCGAGACCGACCGCGAGCAGCCGCGCAAGCGCTACAGCTATGACCCGCACCTGAGCCCGCAGTTGCAGTGGGCGGGAAAGCAGGAGCAGGCGGCGGTCGAGGTGCCGACCGTCTCGCTGCACGTCCACGAGCGGGTGGACCCGCGCACCATTCTCGAAGCCGTCCGCCGCGCCCCGGAGCCGGGCAGCTCCCAAGCCTCGCTTTTCGCCGCGCCCGAGGAGAACCGGCCACTGCGGGAGGCGGTCGAGTTCTACCGCCATGCGCACGGCTGGTCGAACCGCATGATCGCGGGCGACTCGCTGTTGGTGATGAACTCGCTCTTGGAGAAGGAAGGCCTGGCCGGGCAGGTGCAGATGATCTATCTGGACCCGCCCTACGGCATCCGCTACGGCTCGAACTTCCAGCCCTTTGTGAACAAGCGCGACGTCAAGGACAACAAAGACGAAGACCTCACCCAAGAGCCTGAGATGGTCCGCGCCTTCCGCGATACCTGGGAGCTCGGCATCCATTCCTATCTCAGCTATCTGCGCGACCGCCTCACCCTGGCGCGTGAGCTCCTCGCCGACACTGGCAGCATCTTCGTGCAGATCTCGGACGAGAACCTCCACCACGTCCGTGAGGTCATGGATGAGGTCTTCGGCGCGGAGAATTTAATCGCAACAATAAATTTTCGGACCAAAATGCCGCTGGAGTCAGGCCATATCGAATCGGTGTTCGATCACCTGTGCTGGTACGCAAGAGACAAGGCCTCCGCAAAATACCGAAACCTGTTCGCCAAGAAACGCACCGGACCCAGCAGCGAGTTTGTCTTCGTGGACGAGCACGGCGGTGGCTTTCGCAGGCTCTCGCAGAACGAAATCGCAACCATCGACCCGAAAAGCCCGCCCGAGCGGCTGTTCAAACGCTCGGACCTTGCCTCCGCCGGCTACACCGCAAGCTGCACCTTCCCGATCGAATTCGATGGCGTTAGGTACACAACCGGCGGCAGGAAGAGCTGGCGCACAAACCCACTTGGCGTGGAGCGGCTGATTGCTCAGCGACGATTGTTCGTCCTCGGCAAAAAGCTCTATTACAAGCTCTACTTCGCGGATTTCGGCTACCAGTC
>DATNED010000114.1:0-11587 GCA_035553115.1 Terriglobales bacterium
GATCGCCGCCAGCGTCGTCTTCCCCAGCCCTGGCGGCCCGTACAGCAGGATGTGATCCAGCGGCTCGCCGCGCCCGCGCGCCGCCTCGATGGCCAGCGCCAACTGCTCCTTCACCTTGCGCTGGCCGATGTACTCGTCCAATCGCTTGGGCCGGAGGCTGAGTTCGAAGCTGGCATCGTCTTCGCCCGCCTGCCCCGCGACCAACCGCCGCCCCTGCTCATTGGCCATGCCCCAGCATACCAGCGGCCGCGACCCACCAACCCTTGGCGGCAGGGCCCGAGTTGCCCCCCGCAGGCCGGAGAGCGACTCTCGGGAAGGGGCGAGACGGGGTGGTTGGCCGCCCGCCAGCTTGCTGGCGGGCTCTAGGAAGCTTTACTCGGGGCCCCCAGCGCGCTCGCGCGCTGGGGTCGAGGGAGGGCGCGAACCGCAGCGTGGCTCGATGCCTGTGCGCAGCACGGATGAGGATTCGCGCCCGACCGGGGACAACGCCGGACGCCCCGTATCGCCCCGCCCCGCTCCATTTGCGTCAACGCGCCCCGCCCTGGGCCACCAGCTGCACGTGCGTCCCCGCTTCCAGCTTCAGGTCGCCGTGCGCGCTGCTCAGCACGCTGCCGGCCGCGACCGCGCCGCTGGCCGAGCTCGCGCCCGCGACCTCCGGCTGCGGCAGCGACACCGCGATCTGCGCTTGGTTCGTCTCCCGCATCACCGCGCCGATCTCGGGGCTGGCGCCTGTCACCGCGCCCGGCACGGTCATGCCTCCCCCGATCGGCGCCAGCACGCGCCCCGTGCCGCCCATGCCGCCGCCCTCGCCGCCCTGGTCGGGCACCGGCTGCGGCGGAGCCGGCATGTCCATCGCCGGCATTCCTGCCTGCATGCCTGCGTCCGCGCGCGGCTGGACCACGCTGGCAATCGCGAAATGCACCGGCATCGTTGCGCCGTTCTTGAGCGTCGCCTGGTCAAACAGCACCCCGATGCGCGAGGGCGACTTCTTGCTCTCCGCCGCCGTCACCGAGGTCACGTGGCCGGTCAGCTTCGTTCCCTTGGGCAGCACCGTCTTGCCATCCTCTTTGATCGCTGCGGTCGTCTGCGCCGCCACCGTATCCCCGACCTTGGCGTGCTGGGTATCGAGCTTCGACTTGAGCTGCGCATCCACCCGGGTCCCGCTTGCAATCTTGGCTTGGTTCGGTGGGCTTTGCCCCAGGGCCAGTCCTGCCGACAACGCCAACATTCCGATGCCTGTCTTCCAGCGCATGGGTCCTCCTCCCTCAATTGTGATGCACGCCGGGGGCCAATTCGTAACCCTAATGGCTGCCGCTGCCCGAGCTCGTGCCCTTGGAATTTTTCACTACCTGGCCCCGGTATACCACCGCATCCAGGTGGCTCACGGCGTGAATGTCTTCCAACGGATTGCCGCGCATCGCCACCAGATCCCCCTCCGCGCCCTTGCTCAGCTTGCCGAGATCGTCCAGCCCGAGCAGCGCGGCGTTGTGCAGCGTGGCATCGGTCAGCGCCTGTTGCGGCGTGGCCCCGTGCGCCACCTCCGACACCACCTCGTTGTAGATCGTTCCGGTGCCGGGGCCGTACGGCTGGTCCGAGCCCGCCCCCATGGTCACCCCCGAGCGCAGCGCCATCTTGAAGCTGGCGAAGTGCTTCACCGAGAGCTCGCGCGCTTTCTCCAGCGAGAACGCCGGCATGTGCATCTTCTCGCCGTTCTCGGCAATGTTGTCCACCACAAAGATCGTGGCGTCGTAGACCTGCCCGTGCGCTTTCATGTACTCCAGCGCGGCATCGTTCATGTCCGAGCCGTGCTCGATCGAGTCCACTCCCGCATGCACCGCGTCCAGGATCGCCTTCAGGTTCTCGTCGTGCGCGGCCACCTTCAGGTTGTCGCCGTGCGCCACCTCGACGATCTTGGCCATCTCCTCGGGCGTCAACTGCTCGCTGGTAAACAAGTCCGAGGGCGACAGCACCCCGCCCGAAGCCATGATCTTGATCACCTTGGCCCCGTACTTCACCTGCTCGTGCACCGCCGCTTCGGCGTCGGCCACCGAGTTGATGAAGCCGTTGGTGGGGGTGTAGTACCGCTCCAGCGGCATCGAGGGCGGCATGGTCAAGAAGTCGGCGTGCCCGCCCGGAATCGAAATGGCGTGCGCGGCCGGCACGATGTGCGGCCCGGGGATCACGCCCTCGTCAATGGCGCGCTCCAGCGCCACGTCAATGAATCCGCCGCTGCCCAGCACCCGCATCGCCGCCACCCCGCTCTCCAGCGCGTACTTCACGTCCGCCGAAGCCAGCAGCGACGCCAGCGCGTCCGACGGCTGCGCCTCCCGCGCCCCGGTGGCCAAATGCGTGTGCGCGTCGAGCAGCGACGGCATTACCGTCTCGCCGCTCAAATCGAGCACCCGCACCCCCGCCGGCGCGGCCAGATCCGTGCCCACCGCGGTCACGCGGCCGGCTTCGATCAACACCTCGCCGCCCTGGATCGGCGCTTGCGTCGCATCCACGATCAGCGTCCCGGCCTTCACCAATAGCGAGCCCGCCGGCGCTTGCGCGCCGGCCCCGGCCGCCAGCAAGAGAACCATTCCCACCCGCATGTTCATAGGGAGAGTCTCGCACAATTCAGGACCGGCGCTTGACGCAGAGGCAATCTATGCATAGACTCCCTGTATGCCGCCGCCGCTGCTGCCCGGAACCCTGGACCTGATGATCCTCGAAACCCTGCGCCGCGGCCCGCTGCACGGCTACGGCATCGCCCGCCTGATCCGCCAGCGCAGCGACGAGGTGCTCAAGATCGAGGAGGGCTCGCTCTACCCCGCCTTGCAGCGGCTCCTGCTCGAGGGCTGGGTCACCGCGCAGTGGCGTCAAAGCGAGACCAAGCGCCGGGCGCGCTTCTATTCCCTGACCGCTGCCGGCAGGAAGCAGTTGGGCCTGGAGATCTCCAGCTTCGAGAAGATGGTCGCCGCCATCCGCGGCGTGCTCGGAAAGGCCGTGAACAGTGAACTGTGAATTGGGAACGCCGCCATGCTGAAAACGCTCCGCCGCCTCAAATACTTGCTCCTCCCGGGAAGAACGCGCGCGCTTGCCGAGGAGATCGCAGACCACCGCGAGCGCCAGGCCGCCGAAGGCCTTCCGGCGCGAGCGTTTGGCAACGACCTTCTTCTGCGCGAACGCAGCCGCGACGCCTGGGGCTGGATGTGGCTCGATAACACCGTCCGCGACCTGCGCCACGCTGCGCGCCGGCTGCGCCGCGCGCCCGGCTTCACCCTGGTCGCGGTGGCATCGCTGGCGCTGGGCATCGGCGTCAACCTCGGAGTCTTCAGCCTGGTGGACGCCGTGGCGCTGCAGCCGCTCAATCTTCCCCACCCGGACCGGCTCATCAGCCTCGCCTGGACCTCGCGCAGTTGGAGTTACCCCAATGGCTGGGGCACCAGCTACGACGACCTCTCCGGCCGCGCAATCGACACCTCCTTCAGCAATCCGCAGCTCGTCGCCTGGAGCCGGCAGCCCAGGCGCGCGGTTGCGCTGCTGGCCGGGATGCGCCCGCTCAACCGCGTGGACCTCAGCGTCAACGGCACGGCCACGCTGGGCTCGGCCTTGTTGGTGAGCGAATCGTTTCAGGCATTGCTCGATGTCCCGCCCCAGCTCGGGCGCGGCCTCGATGCCGGCGACTTCGCCCCCGGCGCGCCCGCGGCCGCCGTGGTCACCGATGAATATTGGCGCGCGCACCTGGCCGGCGATCCCGCGATCGTCGGCAAGACCCTCGCCATCAACCGGTATCCAGTCACCATCGTCGGGGTCGCATCCAGCCGCTTCCAGCGCCTCGACCTCGAGCACATCCCCGATGTCCTGCTGCCGCTCCCGCTGGTCGAGTCGCCGCTGCTGGCCGGGATTCTGAGGAATCCCCCGCGCCTCAGCGACGGCAAATTCGGGTTCCTCGAGGTGGTGGGGCGCCTCGCGCCCGGCGCGACCCTCGAGCAGGCGCGCACCGAATTGGCCCTGAGCTTCTCCCAGCAGACCAAGGCGCTCCCCGCAGATCCCGACAACCACGGCGACTGGCCGACCTTGCTGGTGTTGTCAGCCCGCAACGCCATCAACAATGAAGGCGCCGACTTGACGTTGCCTGCCTTGCTCGCGGGCGGACTCACCCTGCTGGTGCTGCTGATCGTCGCCGTGAACCTCGCCAACTTGCTGCTGGCGCGCTCGGCCGCGCTCCGCGCCGAGCTCGCCATCCGCATGGCCCTCGGCGCCGGCCGCATGGCTCTGATCCGCCAGCAAATGATCGAATGCGCCCTGCTCGCGGCACTCGGCGCCCTCGCCAGCCTCCCCATCGGCATCGCCAGCGCGCGCGCCATCAGCGACACCTTCGTCCCCGCCGCAATCCATGCCGATCCGCGCCTCGATGGGTCCGTGCTCGCGGTCGCTGCCGGTCTGGCCGTGTTCGCCGCCGCGCTCAGCGGCTTCGTTCCCGCCTGGCGGGCGACCCGCTGGGGCGCAGAAGCTGGGCTGCGCCCCGCTAGCAGCGCTCCCGGCGGGCATGGCCGGGTGGCCCGCGCGCTCATCGTCGCGCAGATTGCGCTTTGCTTGACCGTGCTCAGCGGCGGAAGCCTCTTCCTGCGCTCGATTCGCAACCTCAAGACCACACCCACCGGCATCGAACCCCGCGGCCTTACCTTGCTGAACCTCAATCCCGCTCATGAAGGCTACTCCGGAGCCCGGCTGGGCGCGCTCTTCGATCTCGTCCTCGGCCGATTGCGCGCCACACCTGGCGTGGACTCGGCCACCGAGGCGCAGATCGTTCTCGGCGGCGACGATATGGAAACCACCCGCTCGATCAGCCTCGGCGCCCAGCCACTGCCCCCCGGTGCGCACGGCGCCCGCACGGACCTTGCCGTGGTCGGCACGCAGTTTTTCTCCACCTACCGCATTCCCCTGCTCGCCGGGCGCGACTTCTCCGCGCTCGACGGCGCTTCGGCGACACCCGTGGCCATCGTCAGCAGCGCCATGGCCAGGCGCTTCGGCGGCCAGCCCCTCGGCCGCCGCTTTTTCATCGGCGCCCAGCCGTGGACCGTGGTGGGCATCGCCGGCAACACCGTGTACAACGGCATGCGCACCAATCACGACCCGGTCGTGTTCCTGCCCGTGGCCCAATCTCTGGCCGGCGCCGGCTTGTCGGACATCACCTTCGTCGTGCGCAGCTCGCTTCCCGCGCCCGCCTTGGCCGCAATATTCCGCAACGTCGTGCATTCCGCCGATGCCTCCATTCCCGTGGGGCAGATCCAAACCCAGCTCGCCGCCATGGAAGCAACCTACGCCACCGAGCAGCTCATGGCCACCCTCTCGTCGGTTCTCGCCGGGCTGGCCCTGGCGTTGGCTGCCGTCGGCCTCTACGGTCTTATGGCCTACGCGGTCACCCAGCGCGCCCGCGAAATCGGCGTGCGCATGGCGCTCGGTGCGCGCCGCTCCAGCGTGCTCACGCTCTTCCTGCGCCAGACCGCCGTTCTGTTCGCGATGGGCGCTGCGCTCGGGCTGCCTTTGGCCTGGTTCTCAACCCGCGCTTTCTCGAGTCTTCTGTTCGGCGTCGCTCCCGGCGACCCGGCCACGCTCGCCTCCGCTGCCGGGTTCCTGCTGCTGGTCGCGCTCGCTGCCGCCTGGTTCCCCGCCCGCCGCGCCAGCCGGCTGGATCCGCTGTCCACGCTCCGCTGCGATTAACCCCACAATCTTGACATTAAATCACCTCGCCATCATGATATTTCCATGCGCACCACGCTCACTTCGCGGGCGTCGCCCGCGCCAACTCTTCCCTGAATGCTCGAACCCGCGCTTTCCAAGATCCGCGCAGCCTATTTCCCCGGCAAGCGCCGGCTGCTATCTCCCTGGGTGCCCCGCTCGGGCGTGCGCCGCGCCCGGATTTTCGGCGCAGAGTTCGAGCTCGACCTCGGCGATTTGATCCAGCGCGAGATGTACCTCGGCACCTTCGAGACCCTCGAGGCGCGCGCCCTTGCGCCCCTCATCCCCTCCGGCGGCGTCTTCGTGGACGTCGGCGCCAATGCCGGCTACTTCACCGCGCTCGCCTCCCGCTCGGTCGGTCCCGGCGGCCAGGTGCTGGCCTACGAGCCCAGTGCGCAAGCGTGCGACCAGCTGCGCGCCATGGTGGCGCGCAACCGCATGGCGCAAGTAGAAGTGATTCCCGTCGCCCTCACCTCCCGCCCCGGCCACGTGGACCTCTACGTCAGCTCGGCCAGCGGCAATCACACCCCCACCCTCGTCCCCAACGCCGGCGGCACCGCCACCCCGGTCGAGGCCCGCACCCTCGACACCGAATTCCTGCGCCTGGGGTTGAGCCGCATTGATGTCCTCAAGATTGATGTCGAAGGCTACGAGGGCCATGTGCTGGCCGGCGCCAGCGGGTTGCTCGAGCAGGGCCGGATTCAGTACATCCTCTGTGAGTTCAGTCCGGCTTGGTTGGCCGCGGCCGGAACCTCGTGCGCGGAGCTGTCCGAACGCCTGGAGTCGTTTGGCTATGAACGGATGCGGTCCACCTGGCTGCCTGCGGAGAATCCGAACCGGCTCTATGTGCGCTCGCGCGCGCTGGCCTCCAGTCGCGCATGCGTGCACGCAACCACCTCGCTGCCGGCGCCCTCGTCGTCCTTTTAAGAAATTAGTTCCTGCAAATACTCCACGTAAACCCCGAACGCGCGCCGTCCTTGCGCGCTCATTCGCGCCCGCGTGCGCGGCTTGCGATTGTGAAAATCCTTCACGACCTCAATGTATCCGGCGCGTTCCAGGCTCGCCAGATGTGCGCCGAGATTGCCGTCGGTGGCGCCGGTCAGCGCGCGCAAGCGGGTGAAGTCGAGGCCAGGGTCCTTCGGCGGCAGCACCTTCAGCGCCGCCATGATCTTCAGTCGCAGCGGCTGGTGGATGTTGCTGTCGGGCTGCTCCACGTCGTCCCTCATGCGCTCCTCAGCCACAGCCCGCCCACGATCAATCCGCCGCCGCCCACCACCGCCATCCAGATCGCAAAGTGCGGCTGGAACTCCAAATATCCCAGCACGGTGAGCGCGTCCAGCGCCACCCCAGTCCACACCATGCGCATCCCCGCCTGCCAAACCCCGTAAAGCGTGTAGCAGAAGCCCACCAGCAGCGGAATCACCACCCCGATCTGCGCCCCCGAGCCCGGCGGCAGCACCGTGAACAGCGCGGTCAAAAACAATCCGATCAACACCCCCGCCGCCAGCCATCGCCAATCCTTGGGCTGGCGTGCAACCCGCTTTTGCCGCACCCCCAGGGCAATGCTCCCGGCCACCCCGATCGGCACCAGCAGCAGCCAAACGGTCCCCGACCAGCTCGGCCGGATTCCCGCGCTGTAGCCGATCAGCCAGACCACACCCCACCACATCAGGTGCTGCGACGCAATGCGGTCGCCGTACCGCTCCGCGCTCCGGCGCTCGGTCTTGCGGATGTCGCGCAGCGCCTCGGCAGCCTGCTCCGCGCTTGGTGGCAAGTTCGGCTCTTCCATGCCCTATACTCTATTACACAGAGTTCTTTGCTGTCAAGCCAGTCGCACCCCCAGCCGGCGTTCCAGCTCCCGGTGGCCCGCGGCGGTCACCTCCAGCGCCCGGCTGTCGCTCTCCCGCCGCACCCACCGGCTGCGCAGCGCCAGCTCCAGCCAGGCCGCCCCCAAGGCCCCGCCCAAATGCGGACGCCGCTCGCTCCAGTCCAGGCACGTCCGCGCCCAGGCGCGGCGTCGGGTGCGCGCCTCGTCCAACCGCACCCCCAACGCTCTCATGTTCCGTTCGCCTTGGTCGCAAACCGAGTACCGCCCTGCGCCATCGGGTTCCAGCCATCGCACCTCGAGCAGCATATCCAGCAACCCGACGCCCAGCCTCCCGGCCATGTGGTCGTAGCACGTCCGCGCCAGCCGCAGCGGCTCGGGCACGCGCACCCGCGATGCCCGCGGCGCCCCTGCCAGCGCGCCCAGCTGCTCGAGCGCGCGCGCCACCGCCGGCGCGGCCAGCCGGAAGTACCGGTGCTTGCCCTGGGCCACCCTCGCGATCAAGCGCGCGGACTCGAGCTTGCGCAGATGCGCGCTCGCCGTCGAGGGGCTCACCTCGGCAACCAGGGCCAGCTCGGTCGCGGTGCGCGCGCGCCCATCGAGCAGCAAGCCCAGCATCCGCGCCCGCGCCGGCTCGCCCATCGCCGCCGCCGCTTCCGCAATGCGCTGGTCCCAGCTGCGCTCCACACTTCGATGATAAACGAAGCGTATCGCGCCGCGCCCGCCCATGCTTGCGTCATGCCTTCTCTCACCCGCCGCTCCGCCCTCGCCGGCCTCGCTGCTTCAACCGCCGCCTTGGCCTCGCCCCAATCGCCGCTGCCCGCGCCGGAGGTCCCCGCGTTGACCTGTCTCATCCGCTACCAGATTGGCCGCGGCCTGGGCCCGCATCATCCCGCGCTGCGGCGCGCAGTTGATCGGCTACTACCTGCCCTACCAAGGCACCAACGACATCGCCTGGGCGCTGATCGCCGTCCCCAGCCTCGCCGCCTATGAGCAGTACCAGGACCGGATTCGGGCCGATCCGGAAGGCCGCGCCAACTTCGCCTTCGCCCAATCCAAGCGCTTCATCCTGCGCGAGGAGCGCAACTTCATCGAACGCGTGACCCCGGCCCCTTAACCCCCGCAGGGGTGGCTCGCCGAAACCTTCGCCGGCGCAATCGCCGCCTGGCCCGAGGCCTCCAGGCTCCGGTTGATCTGGGCCAGATCGGTGGCTTGAAGATGGTCGAGCGTCGCCGCCGCGGCGGTGATCTGGGCGCAGCTGGCCTCGACCGCGGCCACATCGCTCGCCGTCGGACGGAAATCGCCGAACTCGAGGTCCTGAAGCCGGCGCGCCAAGTCCCGGTTCGCCACCCCGAAGCCCGCAGTGCCGGTTCCCGCCGCCAATGGCGTCAACGCCGCATCCAGCGCTTTGGCCCCGCTCGCTTGCGTCGCCGCCAGCTTCTGCCGCAAGCCGGCGATCGCGTAGTAGGCGTCATAGCTTGTCGCCAGCCCGGTCTCCACCGTTTGCTCGAGTTCGTACTGCGCGGCCAGATCCGCCTGCGTGACCGCCGAGCGCGGATCGTTCTTGAGAACGAGCGGGCGGGTCAACGTCTTGCCGTCCACCCTGAGCTGTACCGTGTACGTGCCCGGAATCGCCATCGGACCCACCGGCTGCACCTGCGGCGTATGCCCGAGAACCGCATGCCAGGTCAGCGTGTATTCGGTGTAATCGAGCAGATTGCCGTAGTAGCTGTAGGTGAGCGCCTTGGGCGTCGGATAGCGCAAATCCCATACCAGCCGATGCTCGCCAGCCGCGCGGTTGAGCGTCTGCGCCGGGCCGAACCAGTACGCGGGCACGTTCGGCGGCGACTGCGGCGCCGGGGGCGCAACGTCGGTGTACTCGCGAACCACTTGGCCATGGCCGTCGAGAATCTGAATCGACATGGGCCCGGTCGCCGCCGCTGGCAGGTAGTAGTCGAGGATTGCGCCCTCGGGCGGGTTCTCGCCGGCAGGCACCTCGGGCGGCAGCGGCGTGTCATGGTTGTTCGACCACCGCACGCGCATCGCCTCCTCCGGAGCGTACAGGTACGGTCCCGCCGCCTGCGCTTGCGCGCGCTGCCGCAGCGGCGTGACGTCGTCCAGAATCCAGAACGACCGCCCGTAGGTCGAAATCACCAAGTCGTCGCCATGAACCTTCATGTCGCTTACCACCGTATGGGGCAGATTCAACTGCAACGGCTGCCAGGCATCGCCCCGGTTGAATGACACATACGCCCCCATTTCGGTTCCGGCATAAAGCAGATCCGCGTCCTTCGGATCCTCGCGAATGACCCGCATGCGCACGTTCGCCGGCAAGCCCGAGATGATCGTCTGCCAGTTCGCGCCGTAATCGGTCGTGCGCAGCAGCAGCGGCGCGGTTCCCTCCTCGACGGCGGCATACGCGGTCGAAGCCTGGTGATGCGAGGCATCCAGGTGGTTCACCGCCGCGCGCGGCCCCAATCCCGCGGGGGAAACATTCTTCCAGCTCTTGCCGCCGTCCCGGCTCAGCTGAATCACGCCGTTGCTGGTGCCCGCCCAGATCACGCTGCCGTCCACCGGCGAAGGCGCAAGCGCTTGAATTGCCGGCGGCCGCGCGCCCCGCCCCGCCGCCGCGGCCTCGGGGCGAACCGTCAAGTCGCCGCCCAGCTTCGTCCAAGTCGTGCCTCCATCGTCGGAGGCCAGCACATACTGCGCGGCCAGATACAGCCGGTGCGGATCGGTCGGCGAGAACACGGTCGGCGGCATGCCGGTGAATCGGGCGTCCGGGACGGGGGTGAATGGCACCGTCACCTGCCCGGTCTCGCGATCGAAGCGGCGCAGCACGTGGTACCACCCCTGGGTATAGATCCAACGCGGGTTCAGCGGATCCACCGCGATGTACCCCGCCTCGAATCCCCCAACCGGATACCAATCCCGCGTGCGGATGTCGCCGTAGTCGCTCCGGCTCCTCACCCCCGCCGTCCCCGAATCCTGCTGCGCCCCATACACCCAGTACGGAAACTGGTTGTCGGTGAACACGTCATAAAACTGGCCGTTGGGCAGGTTGTACCACGGCGTCCAGGTCGCGCCGCCATCCACCGTGATGCTCGGGCCTTGGTCCACGCCCGCCAGCATCCGCTTCGGGTTCGCCGGATCAATCCAAAGCGAGCGGTAGTCATCCCCGCCCGGCGCGCCCTTGAGCGGGGCGAAGCTGTGCGCGCCATCGGTCGAGCGGTACAGCGAGGTGCCCATCAAATAGACCGTGTCCGGCTGCTGCGGATCCACGTAAATCCGCCCCCCCGCCGAACCGATCTTCTCCGTGCCCAAAGCCCAGTTTTGGCCGCCATCGTCGGAGCGGTACACGCCCGCCGCTCGTCCGCCCGGCAATCCGCCCCCCAGCGCGTACACCCTTTGGCCGTGTGTTCCAGAGGCGACGGCAATCGTCGCGCTCCGCAGCGCCGGCAAGCCCTGGGCCGGCATCTGCGCCCAGCTCGCCCCCTCGTCCGAGGATTTGTACACGCCGCCTTGCACCTTGGCGTAGACAACGGACGGATCGGCCCCGTCCCACGCCATGTCGCTCACACCGGATCCAATCGCGAGCGTGTGCTGCCACGTCTGTCCGCCATCACTCGAGCGAAACACCCCGCGCCCTGCGTCCCCTCCCCCGCCGCGCGGCCCCAGCGCCGCCACCAGCACCAGGTCGGGGTTGCGCGGGTCCACCAAAAGCACCGGAATATAGGCCGTCTCGGCCAGCCCGAGCTTCGTCCAAGTCGCCCCCGCATCGGTGGACTTGAACACCCCCTCGCCCGGCGTGAACGACCAGCTCGTGTTGTCGCCCGTGCCCACGTATACCGTTGCCGGCCGCGACGGCGCCACCGCCACCGCCCCGATCGCCGGCACCGCCTCTTGATCAAAGATCGGCTTCCAGACCGTGCCCGCGTCGGTGGTTTTCCAGACCCCGCCCTCGGGCAGCGCCAGGTAATAGGTCGTCGGGTCGCCCGGCACGCCGCTGACGTTGTACACGTTGCCGGCGCGATA
>DATNED010000115.1:0-8425 GCA_035553115.1 Terriglobales bacterium
TTCAACACCGACCCGACGCAGCCGCTGACGCCAGCGCAAGCGCCAGTGTTCAACGCCGCGAACTTGTTCCATCCGGCCAGCGGCTCGACCCCGGCGTACGGCCCGACCTCGTTCTCGCAGACGATTCCGCCGGTGCTGACCACGGTGCCGACCGCGCAGACCAGCTACTTTGTCACCGACGACTATAGCGGCATCCAGAACCTGACGCTGAGCATGGGGCTGCGCTACGACCGCGAATACGGCTCCTTCAACGAGCACATCAGCCCGGCGGCATTCGCGCAGCCGGTGCCGGGCCTGGGCGATCCCAGCCAGCGCGGGGACAAGAACAATTTCGGGCCGCGGCTGGGGCTGACCTACAATCCCGATGGCAAGAGCACGAACGTGGTGCGGGCCGGGTACGGCATTTACTATGGCAACCTGCAGACGCTGCAGAATTTCAGCGAGGACCGCAACTTCACCCAGAGCGTGGTGCAGTTGACCTGCTCGACGCCTGGGCAGGCCTCCTGCCCGTCGTACCCGAGTGCGTTCGCCGCGGGCCAGACGGCGGCATCAATCGCGCCGTCGGTAACGGTGCTGGCGCCGAACTACCAGAATCCGTACTCGCAGCAATTCAACCTCGGATATTCGCGCGTGATCACGCCCAACTTCTCCATCCACGTGGATGGCGTCTACGAGCTGACGCTGCGCGATTACAAGGTCGTGGATCTCAACTACCCCAACAGCGCCGGGGTGCGACCGTTCCCGACGTTTGCGCGCGTGAACCAGCACACGCCGATGTCGAAGTCCAAATACAAGGCGATGTACGTGCGCGCCGACAAGCGCTTCAGCCGCCGCTTCCAGATGCTGGTGAGCTATTCGCTTTCGAGCTGCCTGGACGACAACGCGCAGGGCTCGGTGACCAACTATGCGGATTTCAGCCAGGATTGGGGGCCGTGCTCGATTGACCGGCGCAACTCGGTGGTGGCCAGCGGCAGCTACCAGGCGCCGTGGGGGATCACGCTGGGCAGCATCTTCAACGTGCGCTCCTCGCCGCCGTTCAGCGTGACCTCGCTGACACGCAATGCCGACGGCACCACCCAATACGTGGTGGGCACGACCCGCAACCAGGGGCGGCGCGATTTGAATTACGCGGCCGTCAACGCCTACCGCACCGCGCCGGTCGCCAACGGCGGGTTGGGCTTGACCGCCATTGATCCCTCGATGCTGGCCAACGGGCGCTACAACGACGTCGACCTGCGCGCGGCGCGGACGTTCGGGCTGGGCGAGAGCAAGCGAATCGATGTGATCGCGCAGGTGTTCAACCTGTTCGGCACCTACAATTACAGCGGGGTGACCACCAACCTGCGTTCGGCCAGCTGGGGCGCGCCGACCGGCGCCGGGCCGCTGCAGCAGGCGGAATTGGCGGTACACTTCATCTTCTAGCAGTCAGCACGCAGCAGTCAGCATTCAGCCAGGGGGGCGCATGCGCCGGATATTTGTGGTCGCGGGGTTGATCGCAACCTCGGTCAGTATTTCTGCAGCGCAGCGCCGGGGCGGAGCGGCCGCCCGGCCGGCGGCGGCGGCAGCGCCGGCAGCCAACGACGCCTTCAGCCGGACGTTCGCCCCCGGCTGGATGCTGCAAGACACCAACCACGACGGCTTGGCCGATGCCATCGTCGGCCACATTGTGGTGCCGGGCGAGCCGACCGCGGCGGAGAACTCCGCGGCGGCGAATCTGGCGGCGCGCCTGGCCGAGGGCACGACCGGGCTGACGCCGCCGCTGGTCGAGAGCGCCGGGGCGCGGGAGCTGGCCGAGACCGGGCCGCGGATTTACGTGGGCGCGGGAGCGGTGCCGGCCGCGAGGGCGGCCGACGTGCAGGCGTGGACCTTCCGGCTGGCCAAGGGCGAGGGGCGCGTGGTGGTGTTGACGCCGGGCTTGGTCGCAAGCGATTTGGCGCTGGTGGGCGACGATGCCGGGCTGGACGCAGCCGCCGATGCGTTCAGCGCACGCACACCGTACCAGTGGGCGGTGGGCACCGGGCGCGATGAGCTGGGCGCAATCGCCGAGGCGGTGAATGCGGCCGCGCCGGCGGCGCAGGTGAGGCTGGTTGGACTCGATTACCAGGATGGCGTGCCGGGCATCAGCAAGGCGTATTTGACCGCGACCGGCGCCATCACGGCGGCAGAATTAGCCAAGGCGTTCACGGGCGGGAAGCTGGCGGCGGTGCACGAGCTATTCGTGCTGGGCGGGGCGGCGGTGAGCGCAGCCAACCCGAAGCCGTTCAAGCCCCAGACCTTTGCGGCGCCGACCGCGGGCGGCGGGAACGGCGGGGGTGAAGGCGGAGCCGGAACTAATTACGATGAGGGCAACCCGCCGCCTGCGACCGCGGGCGGCGCCGCAGGAGGGCGCGGCGCGGCTGGAGGACGGGGCGGAGCGGGAGGCGGCGGCGGGGCGGCGGGGCCCTCGGGGCTCGATCTCGGCAATTTTTATGGTAGCCGCGGAGGCTTGTTCGCCTCCGGCGGGCGGGTGCCGGTGCCGGGCGCGCCCACGGCGCATTTATATGTGCCGGCGGGCGAGGCTGGGGTGGCGATGGCCAACCTGGCGGCGCGGATGGGGCTGGAGTCCACCGCGATCACGTTGCCGATCGCCTCGCCGGCAGCAAGCGCGAACCTGCGCCAGATTCAGGAGCAGCCGGTGGTGGCGGGCGACTCGGCGCTGGCGAAGGATCTAGAGAAAAAGCTCGCCGCCAACGACACCACCGCCGCCCAGGCCGCCCCCGCTCTCGCGGCGGGCGAGGGGCAGTTGCGCGTGGTTGACCGCGCCTTCGGGTCGCGGGCGGGGATCCTGGTGCGGGGCGACGATGCCGGCGCAGCCGCGGCGCTCGAACTCGCCGCCGGGCACTTGCCCAACGTCTGGAAGATTGGCAAGCAGCACGAGTCGGTCGAGGACATCCGTTACGACCTACACCAGTTCTTCTCGCTGCATTCCGGAGTGGGGCAGGCGTCGGCGGCCTTGTTTTTTTTGAACCGGTGGCTGGGGGAGATCGGGACCGCGCCAGCGACGAACATCAAGGCGGAGATCTATGCCGACTTGGCGGACCCGAAGCTGGCGAGTTTTGTGCAGGCAGAGATTCAGAAGCGGTACCACGTCACAGCGGATGTGACTGCGGCGAGCTTGCGGGCGGGAACGCAGTGCTGCAGCGCCAATCCGGACCTGCATTACGACAATCCGGAGTTTCCGTTCCATCAGGGGACGCCGGTGTTCACCGAGGACGTCCATATTCCGTGGGAGGGGACGGCGCTGCTCGACGACGCGCGGGCCGCGGCGGCGAAACTGACGCCGGGGCAGGCGGTCACGCTGAACGCCGGGGTGAGCGAGGGGCCCGAGGAGCGGCGCAAGCTGGCGGACCAACTGCGGGACATCCTGACCAAGGCCGGGGCGGGGAGCGCGCAGGTCGAGGTGCTGGATGCGTACAAGCAGGGGTACAGCTGGCTGGAAGACGAAATCGCGCCGGCGCTGGAGGCCTTGAAGCGCGAGGGGAAAACGACAGCGAGGCTGGAGATATCCGCCGCCAAGGACGTGGACGAGACCGGGGTGCGGGACATGTACTCGCCGGCGCGGTGGATGCAGGAGCTGTATCCGATTGACGAGGTGCTGGCGAAGAAGCTGGACATTCCCTTGGACGGGATCAGCCTGCACCTGATGGACACCGCACCGGCGGTGGAAACGCCGGCGCAGATCGCGCTGGCCGATCCGCCGAACGATCCGCCCGCGCCGACCTACCGGGTGCGGGCGCTGGACGCGGCGGGGAACGCGATCCTGGAGCGCGAATTCACGGTGGCGACGGTGATGCAGCCCTACAGCGGCGTAATCCCGGCGTATGAGAATGTGCAGGTCGAGACCGGCTGGCTGAAGGTCGAGCAGGGCGGAAGGGAAGTGGCGGCGAAGCGGATTCCGACCGACATCGAGCACTTCTGGGAGCATTACCAGTCGGTGACGATGCCGCGGGTGTACCGCTTCGTGATGGCGCAGGCGCAAGGGTACCTGCGGCCGGAGTATGCGCCGCCATTCGACACGCTGAAGATGGATTTCCACCTGTCCGAGCCGGACTACAACATCGGCGTGGACAAAGAACGGATTTCTTCGATCGAGGCGCTGCAAGAGGACGTCTTCTATTCGACCGAAACCTTCATGGACACGCTGGCGGACTTGAAGAGCGGGCGCCCGGAGAATTACGTGGGGCGGATCATTCCGGTGATGCATCCCTCCGAGGACGGCAAGGACGGCGAGGTGCATATCGAGTTCTACGGCAAGCCGGCCGCAAACCCGATGGTGCGGCTGAGCTGGACCGACGCGCAAGGCAAGCCGCAAACGCGCGAACGGAATTTGCCGGTCTTGACCGGGGCGTTCCAGCCGCGGCTGATCGGCGCGCGGGTGAAGGCGGGCGAGCCGGGGATCGAGAACCTGACCTGGCTGCTGCCGGCCGACTACAAAAACTACGACATGAGCGCTTGGGAGAAGCTCGAGGGCAGGGAACAGCTCGAGCGCTCGATGTTCACCGTGGAGCAAGCGCGGATGATGCTCCAGGCGCTCGACGCCATGCACGCCGCAGGAATCTACCCGGACGAGCTGGCGTATCCGGATTTGCGCCACATGGCGATCGAGCTCGAGCTGCCGCGCCCGCTGGGAGTGGCGTTCACCACGCCCGAGGAGCGGGATTTGCTGCGCTGGAACGTCTCCGCTCCGGAGCATGCCCGCCCGCAGATTGCCGACATCAAGCCCATCGCCACGCCCGAGGCGCACAAGTATTTCGTGCAATGGAACGAGCCCATCGGGCCGGAGGAGAGCGCATCTATATTGGCGCGGCTGGCGACGTTTCCGGGCGTGAACGTGTACTCGATGGGGCGGACCTACCTGGGGCAGGTGATCTGGGCGGCAGACATGACGCTGCCCACGCCTTCGGCCCTGCGCTCCTGGGCGAAGGAGACGACCGAGAAAGCTTCGATCGTCTACTCGGCGCGGCAGCACGCCAATGAAGTTTCGAGCACCAGCCACGTCGAGCGACTGGCGGAGATGCTGGTCGAGGACCCCGCGGTGCGCGACTACCTCAAACAGGTGAACGTTGTGCTGCACCCGATTGACAACCCCGACGGGGCGAAGCTGAGCGTGATGGAGGCCAAGATTGTACCCGACAACCTGCTGCACCTCGGCTATCACGGGGCGCTGGCGGCGGATGTATCGACGGGGCAAGCGGACATTGATCCGGTGTATCCGGAGTCGCGGACGCGGCGGCTCTTAATCCAGCAGTGGAACCCGGATGCATTCCTCAACCCGCACGGCTACCCTTCGCACGAATGGGTGCAGCCGTTCAGCGAGTACAGTGCCTGGGTGCAGAGCCGAAATGGAGCGAACAACGGACGCACGTGGTGGATACCGCGCGGCTGGTTCACCAGCCTGAGCTATGCGCGCGACACGACCACGAACACCTATTCCGAGGCGGTGACGTTTTCGATTCGCGACCGGATTGTGGCGGCCGAACGCGAGGTGCCGGGGCTGCTGCCGCTGGAGACGCGGATGAATGACCGATACCAGCGCTGGGGGCAGGCGTTCCAGCCGGACAACATGCAGCAGCCGGTGGTGGGCGGAATCCGGATTTACATGTCGCTGAAGGGCGGCTCGGGCGGAGGCGGAGGCCAAGCGGGGCCGGGCGCGACGGCGGCGGTGACTTGGGACCAGGGCTACACCGAAGCGCCGGACGAGACCGCGCACGGCGACTACATGAAGCTGGTCGCGTCGGCGGGGCTGGCCTACGATGAAGTCCACCTGAAATATCTGGCGCTGGGCAAGCTGCGCATCACCCGCAGCGAGCGCGAGAGCGCCCAAGGCGTCACCTGGTCGGTCACCCGCGCGCGCCCGATCCTGCCCAGTTCCGAGCCGCCGGTGGCGAAGCCGCCGGACGGAAAATGAACCGGGACTGCTGACCACCCACCGTGGCCTCGATGCCTCAACCTGAGCGCGCTTCGGCGCAGTTCCGCTGGAGCGCGACTTCCCCGGCGCAGCGGCGCACGCTCGTCGCCGCCGGCTTGGGCTGGATGCTCGATGCCTTCGACGTGATGCTGTATTCGCTGGTGCTCACCCATCTCATCCGCGATTTCGGGATGAGCAAGGGCACGGCGGGGCTGCTAAACACGCTGACACTCATTGCGAGCGCGATCGGGAGCTTGATTTTCGGGCTGCTGGCGGACCGGTTCGGGCGGCGGCGGATGCTGAGCCTGAGCATCCTGACGTATTCGCTTTTCACTTTCGCGTGCGGATTCTCGACCAGCATCACGATGCTGGCCACGCTGCGCTTCCTGCTGGGTCTGGGGATGGGCGGGGAATGGAATGCCGGGGCGACGCTGGTGGCCGAGACCTGGCCGTCGGCGTGGCGCGGGCGCGCGCTGGGAATCGTGCAGAGCAGTTGGGCCGTCGGCTATGCGCTCGCGGCCCTGGTGGCCGGGCTGGTGCTGGCCCACGCGAGTTGGCGGTGGGTGTTTTTCGTGGGTGTACTGCCGGCGCTGGCGACGCTGTGGATCCAGCACGATGTGCCCGAGCCCGAGCTGTGGCAGAGGCAGCAGGCGGCGGCGCTGAAGGCAGCGCCGGACAAGGCGGCGCTGTGGCGGGCGAGCACGGGGCGGCTGGTTGCCTTGCTGGCCATGAACACCTTCGGCATGTTTGCCTGGTGGGGACTGTTCACCTGGCTGCCCGCGTATCTGGTGCTGCCGCTGGCCCAGGGCGGGCGCGGCTTCGCCTTGATGGGGAGCACGCAGTTTCTGATCATCTTGAATCTCGGCGGCATGCTGCCGGGGTATCTGCTGTTCGGCGTCCTGGCCGATGCGCTGGGGCGGAAGCGGACGATTGTCGCCTATCTGGCAATTGCCGCGGCGCTGGTGCCATGGTTCGCCAGCGCGCGCGCGCCGGGAATGATCCTGCTGGCGGCTTCCCTGGTGGCGTTTTTCGGCACGGGCTTTTTCACCGGCTCGAGCATCATGGGCAGCGAGCTGTTTCCCACCCCGATCCGCGCCACCGCGCTCGGGGTTTCCTACAACGTTGCCCGCGGCTTGAGCGCGTTCGCGCCGCTGCTGATCGGAAGCATCGGCGAGAGCAAGGGCTTGGCCTGGGCCTTCGGTTTGTGCGGTATTGCATTTGCGCTGGCGGCGGCGAGCGCCCTGTTCGTTCCCGAGACGCGCGGAATGGAGCTGGAATGAGAAGAGCAATCAGCAATTGGCAATTAGCAATCAGCTTGGCGGCCGCTTGCGCGCTGGTTTCGCTCAGCGCGGGGTGCGGGGCTTCGGCAGGCGCGGGGGCGTCTGCGGCGGCAACCGCGCCGAAGCCGATGGCGGCGCCCCAGGTGCATAGCGTCGAGGCCTTCTTGCAAACGCTGCCCGTGGCGCAGACACCGCCGCTGGACGAAGCCGAGGCGATGACGCTGGCGTCGTATCCGCTGTCGTGCTTGGATCATTTGCAGGCGCAGGGGGGCGGAGGCACCGGAACTGCGGGCGGGCCGCCCGCGGTCCCCGCTCCCCGCGCCGGTGCCGCACGTCCCCAGGCGCCCTCGGCTGCCGCCGCACCGACGGAAGCGCCGGCGCCGACGGGTCGGGGCGCGTATTTGTGGCAATCCGCCGGGCCCACGCATTTGATGGCCGGATACGACCGGCAGCGGTCGTTCTACGGCTGCTATGACTGGCACTCGGCGGTGAACTCGACCTGGACGCTGGTGACCGTGCTCAAGACCTATCCAAAGATTCCCATTGCCGAGCTGATCCGCGAGAAGCTCAACGACCACTTGGGCAAGCGCAACCTCGAGGGTGAACTCTCGTATTTCGAGGGCGCGCGCGGCTTCGAGCGCCCCTACGGGCAAGCCTGGCTGCTGAAGCTTTACGGCGACCTGCTGAGCTGGGACGATCCCGATGCCAAGAAATGGGCCGAGAACATGGCCCCGCTGGCGGAGTTCTTCTCGAAGAACCTGACCACCTATTTGACCAAGCTGCCTACGCCGGTGCGGCAGGGCGTGCATCCGAATACCGCGTTCGATATGGATCTGATGCTGCCCTACACCGCGGTGGCGCACGACACCGCGCTGCACGACGCCATCGTGGCCACCTCGAAGCGCTTCTACGGCGAAGACCAGGATTGCCCAACCGCCTACGAGCCCGAAGGCGTGTCGTTTCTCTCGCCTTGCTTGGTGGAAGGCGCGTTGATGGCGCATGTGCTGCCGGCGGCGCAATTCCAGGCATGGTTCAACGATTTCTTGCCCGCCGTGTACGCGCGCGCGTTCCGGCCATTGACGTCGCCGTTCGACGCCAGCAAGATGACGCCCGACCAGATGGCGGGGCAGTCGCATTTGATCGGGCTGGCGTTTTCGCGCGCGGCGGCGATGCTGACCATCGCGCAGGCGCTGCCGGC
>DATNED010000116.1:0-2219 GCA_035553115.1 Terriglobales bacterium
CCGCCATGGGCCGCAATTCCGTCCTCTGCGATCACGTCCATCTCCCGGTTCAGTCCGGATCCAATCCTGTCCTCGCCGGCATGCGCCGCGGCTACACGCGCGAGCAGTACCTCGACATCATCGCCGCCATCCGCGCCTGCCCGCGCCCCCTTGCCGTGACCACCGACATCATTGTCGGCTTCCCCGGCGAGACCGACGCCGACTTCGAGCAGACCGCCGAGCTCATGCACGAGGTCCGCTACGCCGGCGCATTCATCTTCAAGTACTCGCCCCGCCCCCATACCGAAGCCCAGGCGTGGGAAGATTCCATCCCGGATGCGCTCAAGACCGAGCGCCTCATGATCCTTCAGCGCCGCCAGCAGCAGATCCAGCTCGAGGACAATCAGTCCGCCGTCGGCGCCGAGCTGGAAGTCATGGTCGAAGCCTTCCATCCCAAACTTGCGCAATGGGCCGGTCGCAGCTCCTCGAATCGCGTCGTCAATTTCACTCCCGCCGCGCCTGCTCCCGAACCGCTCAAGATTCTGGGTCAGTCGGCCGAGGCCGCGCTCAAGCCCGGCCAATACGTGCGCGTGCGGGTCGAAAAGGCTGGAGCCAACAGCCTCGTGGGCCGACAAGTCGCTTAGGAGGCACTGATGCACGTCGAGATGAAAATCCGCGGCCTGATGATGGACGCCTCCACCAACACCCCCATCGTCATTCTTAAGGATCTCGAAGGCAATGCCGTCCTCCCCATTTGGGTCGGCATGTACGAGGCCAACGCCATCGCTTTTGAAATCGAGAAGGTGGCCACGCCTCGCCCCATGACCCACGACCTCATCAAGCAGGTCCTGGTCGGCTGCAACGCCAATCTGGTCAAGGTGGTGGTCAGCGAGCTCCGCGACGACACCTTCTACGCCGAGCTTTGGCTCGACCGTGAAGGCGAGCCCATGATGCTCGACGCCCGCCCCAGCGACGCCCTCGCCCTCGCTCTTCGCCTCGACTGCCCCATCTATGTGGACGACGAAGTTCTCAAGACTTCCCGCATCGCCGCCGCCGCCGCTGATCCCAGCTCCAGCGAAGAGCTCCGCCGCTGGCTCGAAAACCTCGGCGAAGACGACTCCGGCCAATACAAGATGTAGCCGCCGGCTGCAGGGCCCGAGTTGCCCCGCAGGTCGGGGCAAGATCGCAGGGCCAGGCCCGCGAAATTCGGAACGGCGCGGCCCCACGCGCCGCGCACCGGCAAGGCGCAGTCACAGCCGTGGCCGGGTAGCCGCGCTGGGGCCCGCGCCAACTTTAGCGTGGCTGGATGCCGAGGATTCGCGCCCGACCGAGGACAACGCCAGACGCCCCGTATCGCCCCGCCCCGCTCCAGGCTGGCCGTGCTCATCGGCTTGGGAATCGCCCCGAATCCGCTCGTCCGCTCGCTCCTCCGCGCCAGCGATCAACTCTTGCATTTGCACCAGTTGCGCCGCACCCCGCCGCCCGCCCCGCTCGATCCCAGTTCCCGCGACCGCTAGGCGGGTGCGGTGCGGTATCATCGCTCGATGAGTGACAGGGGCGTTACGCGGAGACTCGCGAGGTCGCTGGCGCCATGTCTGCTGCTGTTCCCTTGCGGACATGCGCTGGCGCAGACATCTCCGGAGCGGGACCCAATCGCGGTTGTGGAAGTTGGCGCCGCGGGCAGCAAGGGCCTGCACGGGGGCGGATCGAGCTTCGGACCCAATTTGGCGGTTGAAGTCACACCCATTGAGAACTGGCTGGAACTCGAAGCCGGTGTTTCGCCGCTCTTCACCCGCCATTCGACCGAATGGGATACCGATCTGCTCTTCAAGAAGCCGTGGACGCTTTCACCCCGAGCCGAGTTCATGTTTGGGGTCGGTCCGGAATGGCTTCACACGCGGGCACCGGGAATAACGCGCAATGCCGGCGCGGGCGAAGCCGTCTTGGATTTCATGTTCTGGCCCCCGAACAAACGCAGCTTCGGCTGGTACCTGGAACCTGCGTACGAGTACAGCTTCGCTTCGGGACACGAGCGCTCGATTGGCCTGAGCGGCGGATTGCTCATCGCCGTTTGGTAATAAATCGCGCTAAGCGCCACTCCTTCACATCGGCTTGCGCGCGCGCACGAAGGCGCTGAGGAACTTCCCCTCGATTTGGGGCGCGATCGCATCGGCATCCAAATCGAGTCCCTCCAGAAAGCTGCGCGCATCGGCCGCCCGGTATATGCGCGTGGGCTCGAT
>DATNED010000117.1:0-24070 GCA_035553115.1 Terriglobales bacterium
GTGCTGGAAGTTCCCGAGCTCGAGGACCAGTTGCGCGAGGCCGCAGCAACGGTCGCCCAAGATGGCCAGAACATCGCCCGCGCCCAGGATCTGCAAGCTCAGGCGCAAGCCACCGAGGATGCCGCCCACCTGGCGTACACCCGCCTGAACCAGGTGCTTGAAACCCAGCCCGGTTTGGTCGCGCAGCAGGAAGTGGACGACGCCCACAGCAAGGACGAAGCCGCCGCTGCCCAAGTCGCCGCCGCGCGCGCGGCGCTGGCCGCCGCCCAGGCCCAGCAAACCGAGGCGCAAGCCGATCAGCGCCGTCTGGAAACCATGCTGGCCTATTCCCGCATCACGGCCCCCTTCGCCGGCGTCATCACCCAGCGCTTCGCCGACACCGGCGCCATGATTCAGGCCGGAACCGCCCAGGCCATGCCGGTGGTCCGGCTCGCGGAGGAGGACGTCCTGCGGCTGGGCATCCCGGTGCCTGAGACCGTGGTGCCGCGCATCCATCTGGGAACCGAAGCTCGAGTGCTCGTCAATGCCCTGGGGAAAGTCTTCGCAGGGAAGGTCGCGCGCTTCTCGGATCAGGTCGAGTTCGACACCCGGACGATGTACACGGAAATTGACGTGCCGAATCCCGACCGCGTGCTGGTTCCCGGCATGTATGCAGAAGCGACGCTCACCCTGGATCAGCGCAATAACGCCCTCGCCCTTCCGGTCCAGGCGCTGACGCGTCTTCCCTCGGGCGGTGCCACCGTGCAGGTCGTCAACTCCAGGCACGAGATCGCGGTCGTTCCCGTTGCCCTCGGACTCGAAACGCCCAACTGGGTCGAGGTCACCCACGGCCTCGCCGAAGGCGAACAGGTGGTGGTCGGAGGCGGCAGCCTGCTCCATGCGGGCGAGGCGGTGCAGCCCAGGCCGGTGGCTACGCCCAGCGCTGCGGGAGCCTCGTAATGCCCAGGTTCTCGATTCGCAATCCGTATTTCATTCTGGTGGTCGCGCTGGTGCTGACCATCGTGGGCATCGTGAGTTTGGTGCGCATGCCGGTGGATCTGTTTCCCGAGATCAATTTGCCCGAGGTCGTGGTGGCGACGTTCTATAGCGGCATGCCTCCCGAGGAAGTCGAGACCGAAATCACCAGCCGCTTCGAGCGCTTCTTCACCCTGGGCAGCGGCATCGAGCACATGGAGTCGCGCTCGCTGCCGGGCGTGAGCATCATCAAAATCTATTTCCAGCCCGGCACCAACGCCGATTCCGACGTGACCGAAATCACGAATCTGGCGATGGCGGATCTGCGCCGTCTTCCGCCCGGCACCTTGCCGCCGGTGGTGCTCAAATTCGACGCTTCCAGCCTGCCGGTGAGCCTGGTCACGCTCCAGGGTGCCGGGCTCAACGAAACCCAACTCCGCGACGTCGGTCAATTCGCGGTGCGCAATCAGTTGGCCACTGTCCCCGGAGCGTCGGTGCCGCCGCCGTTCGGCGGCAAATACCGCCAAATCATGGTCTACACCGATCCGCTCAAGCTGGAAGCGTACAACCTGAGCCCGATGGATGTGGTTCGCGCCGTGAACAACAGCAATTTGATCCTCCCGGCCGGCGATGCCCGCATGGGTCCGTTCGATTACAACATCTATTCGAACAGCCAGTTGGAAAACGTGGCCGAGATCAATGACGTCCCGCTGAAAACCGTGGGCGCACGCACGGTGCGGGTCGGCGACATCGGCAACGCCGTGGATGGCCACCAAATCCAGACCAACGTCGTGCTGGTCAACGGGCAGCGCTCGGTCTACTTGCCGATCTTGAAGCAGGGCGGCGAAACCAATACCATCGCGGTCGTGAACGGCGTGCGCAGCGTGCTGGCGCAGCTGCGCGACGTGCCCGCGGCGCTGCGCGCCAGCGTGGCCTTCGATCAGTCTCAATTCGTCAAGCAGGCTATTGACAACCTGGTGCACGAGGGTGGCGTGGGCCTGCTGCTGACTGCGCTCATGGTTCTGGTCTTCTTGGGCAGCGCGCGCGCCACCGTCGCGGTCTCGCTCTCGGTGCCGCTCTCCGCCCTCGCCGCCTTCATCGCCCTCTACCTGGGCGGAAGCTCGATCAACGCGATGATTCTTGCCGGGCTGGCGCTGGCGTTCTCCCGCCTGATTGACAACTCCGTGATCGTGCTCGAGAACATCTATCGTCATCTCGAAATGGGCGAACCGCCCGCGGTGGCCGCAGAACAGGGCGGCCAAGAAGTGGCCATGGCCGTGCTCGCCGCCACCCTCACCACCGCCGTCGTCTTCTTCCCGGTGACATTCCTCTATGGTGTGGCGCGGTTCCTTTTCAGCGCCTTGGCGTTGGCGGTCGTGCTTTCGCTCGCGGGCTCTTATTTCGTCGCGCTCACCGTGGTCCCGCTATTCTGCGCCCTGTGGATCAAGGCCCCGCCCGTGGGCGAGGCCGAGGCCGAAGAGGATGTGGATCATCTCAAGCCCGCGCCCGGCGCGCGTGCCCAATGGAGCGAGCGGTTCAACTTCTGGTTCAATCACCACTTCGGCAGCATGCTCCATCTCTATGAGCGCGGCGTTGCCTGCACGCTCCGGCGCCCGGGGCTGACCGTCGCCTCGATCGCGCTCATTTTCGTTCTCAGCCTTGGCTTGGCTCCGCTTCTCGGGGTGGCCTTCTTCCCGCGCACCGATGCCGGGCAGTTCGTCATCAATCTCAAGGCCCAGCCCGGCACCCGCGTCGAGATCATGACCCAAGAAGTCGAGAAAGCCGAAGCTCTGGTCCGCCAGATCGTCGCGCCGCAAGATCTGAAGCTCGTGGTCTCCAACATCGGCGTCATTCCCGGCTTCTCCTCCCTCTACACCAGCAATGCGGGCCCCTACACCGCCACGGTGCAGGTCGCGCTCAATCACGGCCACAAGCTCAGCAGCTACGCCTACATGGACCGCGTGCGCGCAGCGCTGCAAGCCCAAATGCCGGAGCTGAGCGCGTTCTTCCAATCGGGCGCAATGGTGGACGCCATCCTGAACCAGGGCCTGCCCGCGCCGATTGACGTCCAAATCGCCGGCGCCGACCTGGAGCAGGACAGTCAGGCCGCACGCGGCCTGGCCGGCAAGATCCGGCGTCTCGACGGCATCAGCGACGTCTATGTGCCCCAGGACTTGGATTACCCCTCGCTCAAACTCAACGTCGACCGCCAGCATGCGGCCGAGCTGGGCTTGGATCAGCGCGAGGTCATTGACAACGTCGTGACCGCGCTCACCTCGAACGGCATGATCGCGCCAAGCTACTGGATTGATCCGAAATCCGGCAACGACTACATGCTCACGGTCCAGTACCCCGAAGCGAGCTTGAACGCCCTGCCGGCGCTGCGCGGCATCCCCCTGCGCGCCGCGTTGGCCAAGGGCAGCGCGCGGCTCGGGCAGGTGGCCACCATCACCCGCACCGAATCGCCCACGGAAGTCGACCACTACCAGATAGAACGGCAATTCGACATCTTCGTCAATCCCGCGACCGAGGATCTGGGCCGTGTCGCATCCGGCATTCGTCACCTCATCGCCGCAGCAGCCTTGCCTGCCGGCGTGCATGTTGCGCTGCGCGGCATGGTGGCCAGCATGAATGCCTCCTTCACCAGCTTCGGCTTCGGTTTGGCGCTGGCGCTGCTGCTGCTCTATCTCATCCTGGTGGCGCAGTTCCGCAGCTTTATGGATCCGCTGCTGATCCTTTTGGCGGTGCCAACCGGCGTGACCGGCGTGCTGCTCATCCTCGCCCTCACCCGCACCACCCTCAACGTCATGTCGCTCATGGGCGTCGTAATGATGGTCGGCATTGTGGTCTCGAACAGCATCCTGATCGTCGAGTTCGCGCACCGCCTTGAAGCCCGCGGCCGCACCGTGGCCGAGGCCGCGATCGAAAGCTGCCGCATCCGGCTGCGGCCGATTCTGATGACCTCACTCGCCACCATCATCGGCCTCGCCCCTCTGGCCTTGAAGCTCGGCGCCGGCAGCGAAGCCTACGCGCCCTTGGCGCGTGCCATCATCGGAGGCTTGCTGGTCTCGGTTGTTCTCACGGTGTTCATCGTGCCCGCGGCCTACGTCATGGCCTACGAGCGCAAAAAGGAGGCGGCATGACCCGACGCCTCGTTCCCTTCGTGCTCAGCTTGCTTCTCCCGCTTGGCGCGCAGAAGTCCGCTGCACCCGCGCTTTCGCTCGCGCAGGCGCAAGCCACCGCCGCGGCAAATCGCCCCAAGCTGCGCGAGCAGGCGGACTTGGCGGCCGAACTTGCGGCCGCACCCAACCTCCTGCGCGCCGGTCTGATGCCGCAGCTCAGCGCCAATCTCACCGGTGCAGGCGCAAGCAATCCGAGCCGAATCGCCGCGGGGAGCTTGAACAACCCGGTGATCTTCAGCCGCTACGCCAACGGGCTGAACCTGAGCGAAACGCTCACCGATTTCGGCCGCACGGGCACGCTGATCCGCTCCTCCCGCCTGCTGGCCCAAGCTGGCCAGCAGGACGTCGCCGCCGAACGAGCCCAAGTGCGGCTGGAGGTGGACGAAGCCTACTTCGGCACACTGCAGGCGCAAGCGGTGCTGCGCGTCGCCCAGCAGGCGGTGGCGGAGCGGCAGCTCATTGCGCGCCAGATTGGCTTGCTTGCCCAAAACAAGCTGCGCAGCGACCTCGATGTCAGTTTTGCGCAGGTGAATCTGGCCCAGGCCCAGCTCCTGCTGAGCCAGGCCCAAGCCCAGGTGCAATCCAGCTACGACGATTTGGCGCTGGCGATGGGAACACGCTTGGATCCGCAGCCGGTCCTGCAGGATGAGGTGCTTCCGGCGGCGCCGAACGCCGATCTGGCCGCGCTGGTCGCTGAGGCCTTGCGGCAGCGGCCCGAGTTGCAGAGCGCGGGCCTCGACCTCAGCGCCACGCAGGCCTACGCCCAGGCCCAGCGCGAGCTATGGCGTCCGACGCTGAGCGCCGCCGCTGCCGCCGGCTTGACTCCTGCGGGTGCTGCGCCGCTGCCCGACCATTACGCCGCGTTGGGTTTGAACCTGAACATCCCGGTCTTCAACGGCGGTCTATTCTCGGCGCGCCGGGCCCAAGCCACCGCCGCTGCCAGCGCCAGCCAGAATCGGCTCGAGGAATTGCAACACCAAGTCACCCATGACGTCCAGCAGGCGTGGCTGAGAGCCATCACCGCACAGCAGAACCTCGACCTCACCCAGAAGCTGCAGCAGCAAGCCGCGCTGGCCATGCGTCTGGCACAATCGCGCTACAGTTTGGGACTGGGCACCATCGTCGAGCTCAGCCAAGCCCAACTCAACCAGACTCAGGCCGACATCTCCGAAGCCCAGGCCCGTTACGCCTACGAAATCGCCAGCGGCCAGCTCGCGTTCGAGCTCGGACGGATGTGATCCTGCATACCGCGGTCACTGTTCGACTTTGAGGACGGCCAGGAACGCTTCCTGGGGGATTTCGACTTTGCCGAGGCGTTTCATGCGCTTCTTGCCCTCTTTCTGCTTTTCCAGCAGCTTGCGCTTGCGGGTGATGTCGCCTCCGTAGCACTTGGCGAGGACGTCCTTGCGCACCGCGCGCACGGTTTCGCGGGCAATGACCTTGCCGCCAATCGCCGCCTGGATCGGCACCTCGAACTGCTGGCGCGGAATCAACTCCTTCATCTTCGCCGCCAGCGCCTTGCCGCGCTCGAAGCTCTTCCCGCGATGCAGGATCATCGAAAGCGCATCCACCGGCTCGCCCGCCACCAGCACGTCGAGCTTGACCAGATCCGAGGGCTCGTAGCCGGTGAGGTGGTAGTCGAGCGATGCGTAGCCGCGCGAAACCGTCTTGAGGCGGTCGTAGAAGTCGAGCACGACCTCATTCAGCGGCAGCGCATAGGTCAGCATGACCCGCTGCGGCCCGACGTACTCGAAGCCCTTCTGCACGCCGCGCTTGTCCTCGCACAGCGCCAGGATGCCGCCCAGCGCATCATCGTTGGCGATGATGGTGGCGGTGATGATGGGCTCGGAGATGCGTTCGATCTCGCCCGGCGGCGGCAGCTTTTCGGGGTTGTCCACATCGAGCTCGACGCCGTCGCGGCGCAGGACGTGGTAGCGCACGCCCGGAGCGGTGACGATGAGGTCGAGCGAGAATTCGCGCTCCAGCCGCTCCTGCACGATTTCCATGTGCAGCAGCCCGAGGAAGCCGCAGCGGAACCCGAAGCCGAGCGCCGCCGAGCTTTCGGGCTCGAAAAAGAACGACGAGTCATTGAGGCGCAGCTTTTCGAGGGCCTCGCGCAGCACCGCGTGCTGATCGCTTTCGGTGGGATAGAGGCCGGCGAACACCATGGGCTTGATCTGCTCGAAGCCGGCGAGCGGGGCGGCGGCGGGCGCGGCGTCATCGGTCACGGTGTCGCCGATCTGCGCGTCGGCGACGCGCTTGATGTTGGCAACGATCAGCCCCACCTCGCCCGCCTCGAGCGCTTCCACCGCCACCGTCTTCGGCGTGCGCACCGCCAGCGCCTCGACCTGGAAGCTTTCCCGGTTGGACATCAGCCGAATTTTCTGGCCCACGCGCACCGTCCCCTCGACGACGCGTACCAGGATGATGACGCCACGGTAGGGATCGAACCAGGAATCGAAAAGCAGCGCTTGCAGCGGCGCCGCGCTCGACCCCCGCGGCGGCGGTATGCGCGCCACCACCGCCTCGAGCACCGCCTCGGTCCCCAGGCCGGTCTTGGCCGAAGTCAAGACGGCGTTGCTGGCATCCAGGCCGATCACGGCTTCGATCTGCTCCTTCACGTGTTCGGGATCGGCGCTGGGTAAATCCACTTTGTTGATGACCGGGATCACCTCGAGGTGCTGGTTGACGGCCAAGTAGGCATTGGCGACCGTCTGCGCCTCGACGCCTTGGGCGGCATCCACCACCAGCAATGCGCCCTCGCAGGCGGCCAGGCTGCGGGAAACTTCGTAGCTGAAGTCCACGTGTCCGGGCGTGTCGATCAGGTTGAGCTGATAAAGTTGGCCGTCCCGGGCGCGGTAGTCGAGGCGCACGGCGTGCGCCTTGATGGTGATGCCGCGCTCCCGCTCCAGGTCCATGGCGTCCAGCACCTGGTGCTGCATCTCCCGGGCGGTGAGCGCGCCGGTGGCTTCGAGCAGCCGGTCGGCGAGGGTGCTCTTGCCGTGGTCAATGTGGGCCACGATGGAAAAGTTGCGGATGAAGCGGGATTGCATTGCGAGAGTGCGCCGTCTTTAAGGATAAACTGGGCAGGGACATGAGCATGCCCGCGTTCGCCACCATCCAGCTTGAGGTCCAGCCTCCGCTGGCCCGCGTCACGCTGAACCGCCCCGAAAAGCTCAACGCCCTGAACCGGGCGCTGCTGGCCGAAGTGCGCCAGGCATTCGAGCATTTGCGCGCCGTCAGCGGCCTGCGCTGCATTGTGCTCACCGGCGCCGGGGCGAAGGCGTTTGCCGCTGGTGCCGACATCGAGGAGATCGGAAGCCTCGACGCCGTCGCCGCCCACGCCTTCAGTCAAGCCGGCAATGACCTGTTCCGCCGGATCGAGACCTTCCCCATCCCGGTGCTGTGCGCGATCAACGGCTTCGCCTTGGGCGGAGGGCTGGAGCTGGCGATGGCATGCGCGCTGCGCTATGCCAGCGAGAATGCCAAGCTGGGCCAGCCGGAGGTGAAGCTGGGCCTGATCCCAGGCTATGGTGGCACGCAGCGGCTGGCCCGCGCGGTGGGCGCCGGGCCGGCTTTGGAGATGATCCTCGGCGGCGAACCGATTCCGGCGGTCGAGGCGCTCCGCATCGGGCTGGTGAACCGGGTGCTGCCGCAAGCCGAGTTGCTGCCGGCGATTGAGGATTTGGGCAGGAAAATCGCAGCCAATGCGCCGCTGGCGGTGCAGTATGCCTTGCACGCAGTGCGCCAAGGAGAGGAGATGGGCGTGGAGCAGGGATTGGCGCTCGAAGCAAGTTTGTTTGCATTGAGCTGCGCCACTGCCGACATGAAGGAAGGCACGCGCGCGTTCCTCGAAAAACGCGCTGCCAAGTTTGAAGGGCGGTGATGACGGCGCGATCTCAACGCTGGCGCAAGTTGCCACCGCCGCGCCCGGCCACCCGCATCGCCGGGAAGCTCTCGGTCAGCGGCCTTCGGTTTGCGATCATCGTGAGCCGGTTCAATGAGTTCATCACGTTTCGATTGCGCGATGGCGCTTTGGATGCCTTGGCGCGGTTGGGCGCGGCAGACGACGCCACGGAGGTCATCGAAGTTCCGGGCGCTTTCGAAATTCCGGCGGCTGCGCGCGAGGCGGCCAGCAGCGGGCGCTTTCACGCGATTGTGTGCCTGGGCCTCATCTTGCGGGGCGACACGCCGCACTTTGAGTTCATCAGCAACGAGACTGCGCGCGGCATTGGCCAATCGGCGCTCGAAACCGGCGTGCCGCATGCCTTCGGCGTGCTCACGTGCAATACGCTGGAGGAGGCCGTGGACCGGGCCGGACTCAAGGGCGGCAACAAGGGATGGGAAGCCGCCATGGCGGCGGTTGAGATGGCCAATTTATTTGCCCGGCTTCGGGCGCTTTTTCCCCCTCCGCGCATGCTATAATTAAGCTATCGCACGCAGCAATTTCGCATTTCGCGATGGAGGTCCCTTCCTCGCGCCCTGCGTGACCTAGACTGTCCACTCTTTCTCTGAGGCGGCGCTGTGCCGCACGCAGACTTGTTGGAGGCAAACGGTTTGGCAACCACGAATTCCCCCATGGCCCCGGTCATGGAAAATGGAGCCGCACCTACGCGCAAGATTCTCGTCGCGGTGGACGACCTATTTTTCCTGGCTAAAATTCGCGAGACGGCGCGCCAACTGAAAGTTCCCATTGAGCTGGCGAAATCGGATGAGGAACTGCTCGGCAAGACCGAGCCGCCGCCGTCGCTGATTATCCTCGATCTCAACAGCGCGGCCTTGAAGCCGCTGGCGACGATCGGGAAGATCCGCCAGAGGCCCGAGCTGAAGCGCACTCCGCTCATCGGCTTCCTGAACCATCTGCAGGCCGACCTGAAGGTGAAGGCGCAGGAGGCGGGCTGCGACTTGGTCATGCCTCGTTCGGCTTTTTCGCAGAACCTTCCGGGGTTGCTACGTCGGCATGGCCTGCCGGAAACGGTTTAGGCTTGACCCGGCTCGGCGGCATAAAATAGCCTCGTGGCCGCCGCTTCCACCAGCTCGCGCTTGGGATCCGCGGCCAGTCGCGTCGGACGCATCTGGTTGGGACGCTTCTGGCTGGCGCTGCGCAGCCTTGCCCTTCGGTTCGCCGCAGCGCTCTATCTCGCTTTCGCGGCTTCGTTCGCGGTCGAGGGCGTGCGCGGCTGGATTGCGGATCACCACCGAATTCATCATGCGTTCGGCGTAAGCCAGCTCTCCGGCGTCACCCAGCTTGAGCTTGCGCTGGCGCTGGTCTTCCTCTACTTCGGCGTCACCTCGTGGCTGCGATCATGAGCGAACCACGGAAACCGGTTTACTCCGCCGCCGACTTGGCAGGTTTTGACCCTGAGCAGGCGCTGGGAAATCCCGGAGCGTACCCCTACACGCGCGGCATCCGGGCGGACATGTACCGCGGCCGCCTGTGGACGATGCGCCAATACGCCGGCTTCGCCGATGCCGACGAATCCAACCGCCGCTACCGCTACCTGTTGGGTCAAGGCACGACCGGGCTCTCGGTCGCCTTCGATCTGCCCACTCAGATCGGCCTCGACGCCGACGATCCATTGGCGCACGGCGAAGTGGGCAAGGTCGGCGTCGCGATCGGGTCGCTCGAGGACATGCAGCGGCTCTTCGCTGAGATACCGCTGGACCAGGTCTCGACCTCGATGACCATCAACGCCACGGCCGCGATTCTGCTCGCGCTCTACGTGGCGGTGGCCAAACGGCAAGGCGCGGATGTGCGCAAGCTTCAGGGCACGGTCCAGAACGATATCCTGAAGGAGTACATTGCGCGCGGCACCTATATCTATCCGGTGCGGCCGGCGCTCAGGCTGGTGACGGACATCTTCGCGTGGGCGGCGCAGGAGATACCCGAGTGGAATACGATCTCCATATCCGGGTACCACATCCGCGAGGCGGGCTGCACCGCGGCGCAGGAACTGGCCTTCACGCTCGGCAATGCCGGAGCGTACGTTCAGGCGGCGCTGGATCGCGGTTTGGAGCTCGACCGGTTCGCGCCGCGGCTGTCCTTTTTCTTCAATGCCCACAACGACCTTTTCGAGGAAGTGGCGAAATTCCGCGCTGCCAGGCGCATGTGGGCGCGGCGCATGCGCGAGAAGTTCGGCGCGCGCGACGCCCGTTGCTGCATGCTGCGCTTCCATACGCAAACCGCGGGTTCGACGCTGACCGCGCAGCAGCCGCAAGTGAACGTGATCCGCACCGCCTACCAGGCCCTGGCGGGCGTGCTCGGTGGCACCCAATCGCTGCACACCAATGCCTTCGACGAGGCGCTGGGGCTGCCGACGGAAGCCGCCGCCAAATTGGCGCTGCGCACCCAGCAGGTGCTGGCCTACGAAACCGGCGTCGCCGCCACGGTGGATCCGCTGGCTGGCTCCTATTTCGTGGAAACGCTCACCAACCAGCTCGAGCGCGAGGCGGAAGCGTATTTGGAAAAAATCGAGGCTTGGGGCGGGCCTCTGGAAGGCATGCTGCACGCCATCGAGAGCGGCTACGTGCAGCGCGAAATCCAGAACGCCGCCTATGAGCAGCAACGCAGCCTGGAAGCGGGCGCGGCGGTGGTGGTGGGCGTGAACAAGTTTCAGCAGGCGGAGGACGCGCCCACCCCGGTGCTCCAAGTTGCCGCCGAGGTCGAGCGCCGGCAGCGGGAGCGCATCTCCGAGCTGCGGCGGCGCCGCGATCGTGGCCGGTTCGAGTCGGCGCTGGCGTGCCTGTCCGCTGCGGCGGCAGGATCGGGGAATCTCATGCCGGCGATTCTGGAAGCGGTCGAAAGCCTGGGCACCTTGGGCGAGATTGCCGGAACCCTGCGCGCCGCCTTTGGCGAGTACCGCGAAACCGTGGTGGTGTAGGAGCCCCGAATAGGTTTGGCGCTCGGGATGCATGGAGTTTTGCAGCCCGCCTCGACAGGTTAGGACCTTCTAATGCCGGCGTGGGCGAAAGCTGGGGCGGAGATGCCACAGGAGAACTCATGCTGATTCGATCGAAAGCTCCGCTGCGGCTGAGCTTCGCTGGCGGCGGCACCGATGTGCCCCCCTTTCCTGAATTCGAGGGCGGCTGCGTCCTCAGCGCCACCATCAACCTGTACTCGTACGGCAGCCTGAGCCCGCGCCAGGACGGCGCGATCCACCTGCGCTCCGCCGACCTCGATCTCGCATTGGATTTTGCGCACGGTTCGCCGCTGGCCTACGATGGCCAGTTGGACTTGGCCAAGGCGGCGATTCGCCGCTTGGTGGGCGACGAGGCTCCGGGCGGTTTCGACATTTTCTTGCACACCGAGGCGCCCCCCGGCACCGGGTTGGGCTCGTCCTCAAGCTTGATGGTCGCGGTCATCGGCCTGCTCAAGGAATGGCAGCGCATGGTGCTCACCGACTACGAAGTGGCGGAGATGGCGTGCCGGCTGGAGCGGCAGGAACTGGCCATTCCGGGCGGACTGCAGGACCAATACGCAGCGGCCTTCGGAGGCTGGAATTACATCGAGTTCAGCGGCCGCCAGGTGCTGGTGAATCCGCTGCGCCTTCCCCAGGACTTGCTGAATGAGCTCGAGCACAATTTGGTGCTCTGCTACACCGGCGACACGCGCAAATCCGCAGGGATTCTTGCCGACCAGACGGCGCGCTATCGCCGCGGCGAGAAGGAAAGCCTGCAAAGCCTGCGCCGCCAGAAGGCGCTGGCGCTGGAGATGAAGAATCTCCTGGTGGCGCGCAAGCTGGAAGATTTCGGCAAGCTCTTGCATGAGACCTGGGAATACAAGAAGCGGATGTCGCCGCATATTTCCAATCCCCGCGTGGATGAGCTCTATAAGGCGGCTCGCAATGCGGGCGCGCTCGGCGGGAAGCTCAACGGCGCCGGCGGCGGCGGCTACATGATGTTCTACTGCGATTTCGAGCGGCGCCTCGAGGTCGAAGCGGCGCTGACCGAGCGCGGCTGCAGCGTGCGCAGCTTCAGCTTCGAGCCCCGCGGCTTGCAGCTCTGGCGCGCCGCCACAGAGCGTCCCTTCGCGCCGGCAATGCGCGAGACCCGCTTGATCGCTGCCCACGCATGAGGCCATGGCTACGCTGATCCACGAGGCGGCTCCGTTGGCGGCGGCGCCGGCGGCCGCGCAAGCGGGAATTGTCTTTCGCGGCGCAATCTACGGCGGCAGCGGCTATGCGGACGGCAACCTGGACATCCTGGCCGGGCTGCAGCCCTTCGGACTGCCCTTGCAGCTTGCGCCCATCGGCCTGCAGCGCGACAGCGGAGAGCTGCTTGCGCCCGCGCGCCGGCGGGAATTGGAACGTTTGCAGGCGCGGCGGCTCGACCTGGGCCGCAGCATCTACTACCAGTGCTGCCCCGCGCCCGACTTCGATCTGCACAGCGAGGCGCGCGTGCGCATCGGCCGCACGCCGTTCGAAACCGACCGGTTGCCCCGGGGCTGGCGCGAGCGCTGCAATGCCATGGATCAGATTTGGCTCCCGGCGAAGTTCAACTACGAAACCTTCGCGCGCGCAGGGGTGGACGAGCGCCGGCTTCGGGTCTTGCCGGAGGGCCTGGACACCCAGCGATTCCGGCCTGGATTGCAACCACTCCCCATTCCTGGCCGGCGCGGATTCAATTTTCTTTCCATCTTCGATTGGATTGACCGCAAGGGGCCGGACGTTCTCCTGCGGGCCTATGCGCAAGCATTCACCGCAGAGGATGATGTCGCGCTGATCTTGAAGATCCATAAATTCGATGATCCCGGCGTCAACCTTGAAGACAAACTGGTGCATTTGATTGAGCGCGAGTTGGGAGTCCCGCTCGAACGCGCGCCGCAGATTGTGGTGCTGCAAGGGGTGCTGGCTGCGAGCGAAATGCCGCGGCTCTACGCCTCGGCCGATTGCTTTGTGCTTCCCAGCCGCGGCGAGGGTTGGGGACGTCCCTACATGGAAGCCGCCTCGACGCAACTGGCGGTGCTGGCGACGCGCTGGAGCGGTCCCATGGACTTCTTGCACGACCGCAACAGCTTCTTGATTGACATCGAAGGGGTGGTGCCGGCACCGCGCCATTCCGACCGTGAAATCTACATCGGCCACGGCTGGGCCGAACCCAGCGCCGACCATCTGGCGGCGCTGATGAAGCACGTTGTCGCCGATGCCGGCGATCGCCGCGCGCGCGCGCGCCTCGCCCGCCAGGAAATGGTCGCGCTCTGGGACCGGACCGTGCTGGCGCCGCGCTGGGCCGAAGCGTTCCAGGCACTGCTGTAGCCGCAAAGAATTTGTCGCCCGCCGCAAGTTCAAGCATCATCTCTCGTATGCGTGCGCTCGGATTGGTTGTCGCCCTAGGCTTGGCCGCGGCGGCTCAGGCGCCGGCCCACTACGTAGGCTCCGCTGCTTGTGCGGGGTGCCACGCCAGCGAGTACCAGCGTTGGGCAAAGACGCCGATGGCCAATGTCGTTCGCGACCCGCGGACGCACCCGCACGCCGCGCTGCCCAATTCGTTTCCGCCGCCGGCGCCGCTCATTCAGTTTTCCACTGCCGACGTGGCGTTGATCTACGGCAGCATTTGGAAGCAGCGATACTTCACCAAGCGCGGCGACGACTACTACGTCCTGCCGGCGCAATGGGACGTCGGCAACCACCGCTGGCTGCCCTATGAGGTTCACACCGGCGAGGATTGGTGGGCGCCGCTGGTCGGACCGGATTGGCGGCAGCGGCCGACGAGCCAGCTCTGCGATGGTTGCCATTCGGTTGGCTACAACATTGCAGCCAAGAAACCGGCGGAATGGAATGTGGGCTGCGAACGCTGCCACGGCCCGGGATCGGCGCACGCGGCCCAACCCACGGCAAAGAATATTCTCAATCCCGCGCGCTTCGATGCACTTGCCGGCAATGACACCTGCATCCAATGCCATTCGCAGGGGCGGCCGCTGGGGCCGATTCAAGGCAAACTCTACGACTGGCCGGTGGGATACGCGGTCGGCCTCCACCTGCGGGATTATTGGAAGCTCGAGGGCCACAAATTGGGCGTGCAGGACTTCTACTATTTCCCCGACGGCACCGCCCACAAGAACCGCATGCAGGGGAATGACTTTGTGCAAAGCGTTATGTACACCCGCGGCATCACCTGCTTCACCTGCCACGATGTCCATGGCACCGGAAATGCCGCCGAGCTGCGGAAGCCGCCGCAGCAGCTTTGTTTGAGCTGCCACGGCCCAGGCTCACCGCGCGGACCGCACACGGCCACCCTCGAAGCGCACACCCATCACGCCGCCAATAGTCCTGGCAGCCAGTGCATCGCGTGCCACATGCCGCAGATCGAGAAACAGGGCGTGCCGGGCGCATTCGTGCACGCCCATACGTTCAAATTCATCACCCCCGCGGAAACCACCAAGTACGGGATCCCCAATCCCTGCAATGTCTGCCACAAGGACCAGACTCCGGCTTGGGCGGAGGCGCAAGCCGCCAAATGGTACTCGCCCTGGAGAATGCAACAGCCGTGACCGCGCTTCACACCTGCAGCACGTCGCCCTTGCGCGCCACCATGGCGTAGAGCACGGGGTTGATGTACAACCCCAGGATCAGGCGCGAGATCATTCCCGCCACAATGACGATCGCAAACGGACGTTGGGTATCGCTGCCGATGCCATGCGAGAGCGCCGCCGGAAGCAGGCCGATGCAAGCGACGAGGCCCGTCACCAGAATCGGACGAAGCCGCAGCACGGAGGCTTCGATGGTGGCGTGCTCGATGCCATCGCCCTGCAAGCGCAGCTTGTTGATGTAGCTGACCAGAATGACCGCGGTCTCGACCGAGACGCCGGTCAGCGCCAGCAAGCCCAGCACGGACGAAACACTGAAGGCGGTGCCCGTCCAGTACAGCGCCAGGAGCGCGCCTTCGGGGACGGAAAGCACCACGCCGAGCGCGATCACCACCGGAAATTTCACGTTTCCATAGAGCGCAAACAGGATCAGGAAGATCAGCAGGATCACCAGCGGCCCCACGATCGAAAGCTGCTTCTTGGCTGCCAGAAATTCGCTGTATTCGCCGCCCCAATCCATGTGATACCCGGACGGCAGGTGAACTGCGGAGCGCAGCGCCTTTTGCCCGTCTTCGACCGCATGCTGCAAGTCGCGCCCCTCGATGCTGAACTGGACGCCGATGTACCGCTCGTTGTTCTCGCGGTACACGAACGCGGGGCTGTCCTGCTCGGTCACGGTGGCCAGCTCGCGAATTGGAATCTCGCCGCCGCTGGGCGTCCCCACCAGCAAGCTGCCAATGGCATCCGGCGAGCTGCGGAACTGCGGCTCCATGCGGACTACCAAATCAAAGAGCTTTTCGCCCTGTACCACTTGCGTGGCAGGGTCGCCGCCGACCCCAGCCTCGACCACGGCCTCGACGTCGCTGGCGTTCACGCCATAGCGCGCCAGCGCGGCGCGGTTGACTTGCACCGCGATGCTGGGCTGGCCCAGTTCCTTGACCACGGTCAATTCGGTGAATCCGGGCACACGCGCGAGCGTGTCGCGGATCTTGAGGGCATTGGCTTGCAGGACGGTGAGATCGGGACCGAAGACCTTCACCGCCAAAGCGCTCTTGAGGCCGGTCAAGGCTTCGTCCACCGCGTCTTCGGCCGGCTGGGTGTAGTTGAAGATGATGCCGGGATAGGCGTCCAGCCGCTTTTGCAGATCCGCGATCAGGGCCGTCTTGTCGTGCGCCGGGCTCGCTTTCCACGCGGCATCGTCGTAGGGCTTGAGGCCGACATAAAACTCGCAGTTGAAGAACCCGGTGGAGTCGGTGCCGTCATCCGGCCGCCCCAACTCGCTTCCGACGTCGGTGACCTGCGGATACGACATCAGGATGTCGCGCACTTGGGGTGCGATCTTGCTGGCCTCCTCGAACGAGATGGTGTAGGGCATGGTGGCGCGCACCCAAAGCGCGCCTTCATCCAGATGCGGCATGAATTCGCCCCCGATGAGCGGGGCGAGCAGGAGCGAACCGCCGAAGACGACCAACGTGCCCGCCACGACCCACCACGGATAGCGCAGGCACCAGGCCACTTGGTCTCGGTACCAGCGCTTCATCCATTCCAGCGGGCGATTGACGGTGAGCTTGATGCCGCGCTGGAACCAGTAGGAGCTCAGCACCGGGACCAGGGTGAGGGTGATGATGAGCGAGCCGATGAGGGCGAAACCCATGGTATCGGCCATGGGGCGGAACAGCTTGCCGCTGGCGCCGCTGAGGGCGTAGATCGGGAGGTAGGCGGCAATCATCACCGCCACCGAATAAAAGATGGGGCGGTCCACGTCGCGCGCGGCCGCAATGATCAGCTCGACGAGATTGTAATGCTGGCCGTGGCGCTCCTCGAGCTCGCGGTAGATGTTCTCCATCATCACCACGGTGCCGTCAATGATGATGCCGAAGTCGATCGCGCCGATCGAGAGCAGGTTTGCCGGAATGCCCCAGGCGTGCAGGAAAATGAACGAGAACAGCAGCGCCAGCGGAATGGTCAGGGCAACGATGATCGCTGCGCGGAAGCTGACCAGCAGCAGGATCAGCACCACCAGCACCAGGACGATGCCGCGAAACAGATTGCCCTCGACCGTATCGGTGGTCAGGCGCACCAGCCCGCTGCGGTCGTAAAAGGGATGGATCTTCACATCCGGCGGCAGCGAGCGGTTGAGTTCGGCGGTCTTGGCCTCCACCGATTTCAGCACGTTCTGGGCCTGCGCTCCGGTCAGCATCAAAATGACGCCTTCGACCGCATCGTCCTGCTTGTTGAATCCGAATTCGCCCAGCCGCGGCGCGTGCCCGATCTCGACCTTGGCGATGTCATGCACGTACACCGGAGCGCCATTCGCGCTGGCAACCACGATGTTGCCGATGTCTTCCGTGGTCTGGACCAGGCCCAAGGCCTTGACGTAGTAGAACTGGCCGCCTTGGGAGTAGAAGCCGCCGCCGGTGTTGGCGTTGTTGGCCGCCAGCGCCTGCATCACCTGCGGCACGGTGAGATGGTAGCTGTAGATGCGGTTGGGATCGAGCAGCACCTGATATTGCATGGTGGTGCCGCCGAAGCCGGAGTCATCGGCCACGCCGGTTATGGACTTGTAGGCTCGCGCCAGCGTCCAATCCTCAATCGTTTTCAGGTCCTGCGGGCTGCGGTCGGGGCTTTCGAGTACATAGCGGTAGATGAGGCCGCTGGGGCTGGAGAGCGGCGACAGCGACGGTGTGACCCCGGTCGGGAGGGTGGCGTTGGCAAAGCGCTGGAAGACCTGTTCCCGGGCCCAGTAGTTGTCGGTGGCGTCTTCGAAGGTGAGCGTCACATCGCTCAGGCCATAGAGCGAGATCGAGCGCATATAGACCAAGCCGGGCGTGCCGTTCATCGCCAGCTCGATCGGCAGCGTGATCAAGCGCTCGACCTCCTCCGAGCCGTGGCCCGGCCATTGCGTGATCACCTCGATGAACGGCGGCGACAGATCCGGGTAGGCGTCCACCGGCATGCGCTGAAAGGACACCGCACCCGAAACAATCAGCAGCACGGTGAAAATGAGGATCAGGAACCGCTGTCGCAGCGCGAATTGGACAATTCGGTTAATCATCGCGGGAGGAAGTGCCGGGCGCGATCACTGCTGGAACGAAGTCGAGAATTGCACGAACAGGGCGCCATTTCCGACCACCGGCTCGCCGGCGCGCAGCCCGGATGCGATCTGCGTGAAGCCATTCTGCTCGGCGCCAAGCGAGACCATGCGGCGCGCGAAGGTATTGCCGGCGCCGCTCTGAACGTAAACGAAGGGCATGTTCTGGTCATCGCGCAGGATTGCGGCATCGGGCACGGCGACGATGTTGCGCAATTCGCCGGCCTCGACGGTCGCGTTGACGTACATCTGCCGCTTGAGCACGCCGCCAGGGTTTCGGGTTTCGATCCGTGCCTGCAGCGTGCGGGAGTTCGGGTCCAGCGCCGGGCTCAAGTACTGGATGCGGCCGGAGAAGGTCTGCGGCGTTCCATCGGTCGAGATCGTGACCGGATCGCCGACGTGCACGAACGGCAAATCGCTCTGGTAGACGTTGGCCAGCACCCAGACCGTGCTCATATCCGAGATCACGAAGCACTGCGTTGCTCCCGCTTGCAGCAATTGCCCCGGCGCAACATCGCGCTCCACCACCTCGCCCGTGATCGGAGCGTGCAGCGGCAGCACGGCATTCGGCGACGGCGCGGTCGAGGAAGTCGGGTCCGGCACGCCCAGAATGCGCAGCGACTGCTCGGCGGTGTCGAGGTCGGCTTGCGCTTGGTTCATGGCGGACTCGGCTGCTTCCAGGTCCGCCTGCGCAATGGCGTGGTGCGCGTAGAGATCCTGATCGCGACGGTAGGTCTTTTTCGCCAGCGCCAGGGCATCGTTGGCCTTGATGTAGGTGTTGCGCGCCTGGGCAAAATCCGGGCTCGAGGCCTCCAGCAGCACTTGCCCGCGGCGGACGGTTTCCCCGGGTGTCACCAGGATGCGGCTTACCGGACCGCTCACCTGGCTGATCACGGGCGTGGTCGCGAATTGGTTGTAGTCCACCGCGCCGCTGAGCCGCAATTCCCGAGGCCAGGTGGCCAATGCCGCTGGCGTCACCTGCACCTTTCCCATTTGCCCCTGCGGCACCGTGATCAGCGCGGCCGCGGGTTCGGCCGCGCCAGCGGATCCGGTGGCGGCGGCTTGGGCGGCCTGCGAGCGGTTGCAGGCCGCATTCGCCAACAACAGGCCGGCGGCGGCGCCCGCGAAAAGAAGCGTTCGAAGGTTCATGGCAGGTTCCTGGTGCCCACGGCCTCTTTCAACTGCTCGACCGCGAGCATATAGGTGGCCAGCGCTTGGCGGTAGCCCAGCTCGGTGCTGCGGTAGGTGCGTTCGGCATCGAGCAGGTCGAGCAGGCTGCTGGCGCCGCGGGTGTAGGAGTACTGTCGGATGTCGAGCGCCTGCTTGGCTTGATCGCGGTATCCGGAGGTGTACAAGCCGACGATCTGCGCGCCCTGCTGCACCGCCGCAAACGCCGTGGCTACATCGCTGAGCACTTGCTCGCCCGCGGCCTGGGATTGATCCTGCGCTTGGGTGGCGGCGACGGCCGTGCGCGCGATCTCTCCCTGATTGCGGTCGAAAAGCGGAATCTCGATCGAAAACAATGAGCCCGCCGTGTTCAGGCCGCCGACATGGGTGTACTCGCCCGTCACCGTCAGGTCGCGCTTGCCGTTCGCTTGCGCCAGCTTGTGTTGGCTTTCGGCGGCGACCACGCCCGCCTGCGCAGCCAACAAGTCGGGACGTTGCTTCAGCGCCAGCGCCTGCAGGTCCTGGAGGTTGCCGTGCACCGGGGCGAAGGCCAAATCCCCGGCCACGCCATACTGCGCCGGAATGCCCGCGAAGCCAATTTGCTGGCGCAGCGCGATCAAGGCTTGCGCCAGCCCTAGCTGATCGGCGGAGACGGTTGTCTGGAATTGCAGGGATTGCAGCTTGATGGTGTCGAGGTCGCCCTCGCTGATCGCCCCCGCGTCGTATTGCGACTGGCTGATGCCGACCGTGTTCTGCCAGCTCGCCATATCCTGCTGCGCGAATGCAAGGCTGGATTTCGCCAGCAGCGCGGCGATGAACTGCTGCGCGACGTTGAAGCTGAGGCCGCGGGCGGAATCGTGCACCTGCGCGCGCACCACCGAGGTCGCGTCCTTCGCGGCTTGCATGCGGGCCTCGCGCTTGTGGCCGCGCTCGAGGGTGTAGCCCACGCTGGCGTCGAATTCAGCGGCGTTGTTCAGGTAGGTGCCGGAAAAGCTGCCCGGCTGGAAAATCGGCAGGAAGAGCGCATCCCACGACAAGACCGGATTGGGACGCAGCGCCGCGGTCGTCTCTTGCGCTTGGCTCTGCGGAATTTGTGTCTGGCTCGCCGCCAGGGTAGGGGAATGCGTCAATGCCAACTGGATGGCCTGGTCCAAATCAATTTGGTAGCCCGGCTGGGGAGTTGGCCCCTGCGCACACACGACGCCACCAAACCCGATTGCCACGGCCAACACTGCACCCCAGCCCCGGCAAGGCCGACGCACGCCCTTCCCCCTGGATTTGCGCATAATCCGACCGGTTCTCCCGTTTCGCAATACCCGGGGAAAGACGCCGCCGCTTACCGATCGGTTTCAAATATTCGGGGCTAATTCTTCGCTGGAGTGCTAGAGAATTCGGCGAGTTTCGCTTCGATCCGGTCGTGAATCCAGTGCGGGTCCCACCATTCCAGCGGGTTCACCTGGACGCCGTCGAGCAGCATGCTGAAGTGGAGGTGATCCCCGCCCGCCAGCCCGGTCGAGTCGCTGTGGGCGATCAGTTGGCCCTGGGACACGGCGTCCCCCGCTTTGACCTGGAAATCGTTCAAGTGAGCGTAGAGCGACATCAGCCCGAAGCCGTGGTCGAGCAGGATGCAGTTGCCGTAGATGCCGAAATATTTGGCCCAGATCACGCGGCCGGCATTGGCCGCCATCACCGGCGTGTGCCGCACGGCGGCGAGGTCGTAGCCGAGATGGTCTTCCTGATCAATAATCCGGCCCTGGTACAAGTACGAGCGATGGTCTGCGAACGCGGCCTCGACGGCCGAGTTCCCGAGCGGGGTGAAGGCGCCGCGCCAGAGGAATTGGGCGGCGCTGAGCTTGGAGGCATCCACCAGTTCTTGGGTGTCGGTGCGGCGCAGGTCGCGGTTGACCAGGAGGAAATTCTTCACCGGGTCGTGCTGGTCGCTGATGCTCGGAGTGTTGGCGATGATCGGCATCACCACCCGATCAATGAAGCTGTCGTCAATCGGCAGCGTGCGCGAGCGGAACGTCTTGGGAAACGTCTTCACGGCGAATGAAGCCGTGGCTTGATTGCCGGCCGCGTCCCGCGCCACGAGCTGCGGCAAAGCGTTTCTGGGCGCGTCATAGGGATAGGCGAACAGCGCAAACAGCGTCTGTCCCACCCCCTGCGGCGCGGCGTTCGGGAGCGGATAGCCGGGGAAGAAGTGGCCTTCCATCTCGACGCCGCTTTCGCTTGCTGCGCCGGTCACGTGGTAGACGATCAGCGCCGAGCCGCCCTGGTTGAGGTAAATTTCGCCGGCGGTCATCGGATAGACGTGCGGCGGGGTCGAGCGGATGGTCACAGGCCTGCGCAGCGTTGCGCTCGCGCCGCGCAGGTTGGCGCTGGCGGCGGTGAAGACCAGCGTCGCGGGACCGTCCTTCAATTCGGGATGATCGGCGCGGCCGGCTTGGACCGAGAAGTGGACAATCTGCGGGCTGTCGCCGGTCGTAAACCAGCGCCGCTCGGAAAATGTTTGCCGCCCCAGCGGAACGCTCTGCCCGCCCTGCTCCATCTCCGCGGACACCGATCCTACCCCCACCGGCGCGGCCACGCTGACCGTGATCAGCTTGTGCACGCCCAGCGCCGAGGGTATGTCCTCCGCCGTGAGGGTCGGGGCACCGCCGCGGAACCAGGCGTATCCCACTACGGCAATGGCAACGAGGACGATGACGAAGGCAAGATTTCGCAGGCGGTGCGTAGGGGTGGAGTCCAGGCTCGGCAAAGCGGAAGTCCCTCGGCGAACAGGAATGAAAGCAGGTCTGAATTATACCGCTCCGAAGGTTGCCGCGCGCCCCAGCGCACCCCCTGCGAGTGGTAAAATCTATGGTCCGGGCGCGGTAGCCAAGTGGTAAGGCAGAGGTCTGCAAAACCTTTATTCGTGAGTTCGATTCTCACCCGCGCCTCCAGCCTCGATTTCCACCCTCCGCCCCACGAGCCGCACTCGTCGGCTGGCGACCGGCGCCGCGCATCGCCTCTGGGCCGGCGGCCGCCACGCCGCCAGTGAAGTGCTTTCCGGCATCTAACCAAACGTGACCAAGGCTGCTCATCCGCCGCGGCGCCGGCGCTATTGGTCGGGAAAAGTCACGCGTGAAAGCAACGCGCTCGATCTCGAGCCGGGCGTCTTCAGCCTGGGCTCACCCCTCGCCATCGCCGCTTCCCTGCGGCGCTCGGCGCTCGCCAGCACCCGCCGCAAGGGCAGTCTGCTGCAGTCGGCCATGTCCATGCTCAACTTCTACATCAACCGCGCCGGCCGCAACCTGCCCGCCGAGCGCCGGCGCGTGCTCCAGGCCGCCAAGCCCGAACTGCGCAAGCTCTTCGGCAAGGCAGCTTAGGCCCGGAGGGCCGGATTTGCCCGTTATCTGTCTTCGGGCAGCCGGGGCCGGTTGAAGCACCCGGGAATCGCGCTTACCCTGGACCCATGATGGGCGTCGGTGTCCGCCCACGGCATTGCACCCGCAAATGAGATCCCAATCGGATCGGCCATGACCTTGGCGCCCGGGAATGGCCGAGAATCAGGGCCCAACACCGTGCCGCTGATCTCCCCATTCCCGCGAAACGCTGTGATCCGCTGCGCGAGCCCACTTCCGGCCGGCGCAATCACCAGCACCGCCGCCTTGACGCAGGCACGAGCGTGCGGCCTCATGGCCTAACCACAGCCGAAATCGAAACCGCAGCCGGAAGGCGTAGCGGCGTCAGTATTGCCTCGTAGGTATCGGCTCGGCGCTGGCGACCCGGAGGCGGCCTATGCCGACGGACTTAGCGCCGGCTTTTACGGCGACTCGACGACACCGATTGTTAGCCTCACGACCGAACACCCGACGGGAACCGTCGTAATCCGCTTGGGGCGCCAACCAGCGCTGCTTGCGGGCACGATCACTGAGGCCGGGACGGGGAGGCGGCTGCCGCAAGCCGGCATATTGATGAGCGTGAGCGAGCCCAAACCCGACGCAATTGGCTTCGGGCTGCCGCGAGATTTCCGGGTGCTGATCCCATCCGGGCGGAGGGTCGAGGTGGAGTTCCATGCGCCCGGGCATACGTCGGTGAGGATGGTCTTAACTCTCCCGCCAGGTGCCGCGCGGCATATCCGCATCGAACTGCCCCGGGCGGGCGCGGATCGCGGTGGTCAAGCGGTGGAGGGACAACTCGGGCTCGGGCGCGGCGGGGAGGGTGGATACTCCGCTCCGGACTCTTTTATTCGTGAGTTGCCTCGATTTCCACCCTCCGCCCCACAAGCCGCACTCGTCGGCTGGCGACCAGTCCGATCGCTTCCGGGTAGAGACGGTGCTCCTCGGCAAGGATGCGGGCGCTGAGCGTCGCGACGTCGTCGGAGTCCAGCACCGGGACCACGGCCTGCAGGATCACCGGCCCGCCGTCGAGCGTGTCGTCCACGAAATGCACGGTGCAGCCGGAGAATTTGACCCCGTATTCGAGCGCTTGCTGTTGCGCGTCGAGGCCCGGGAAGGCCGGCAGCAGCGAGGGGTGGATGTTCAGGATGCGGTTCGGAAATGCCGCGATGAAGTAACCGCTCAACAGCCGCATGTATCCTGCGAGGCAGACGAGCTCGACGCCGGCATCGCGCAGCTTGGCGACCAACTCGCGATCATACTCTTCCCGCTCCCGCCCCGCGCTCGGCAGCGCGCACGCGTTCAACCCGTGTTCGCGCGCCCACTCCAGTCCCGGCGCGCCGGGGCGGTTGCTCAGCACCAGCGCAATCTCGGCCGGAATCGCTCTCGAGGCGCACGCGCGCGCAATCGCCTGCAGGTTCGAGCCGCGGCCGGAAATCAGGACTCCGAGCTTCATCCCCGGAATACCACGCGCCGCCGCCCCGCAATCACACGCCCGAGCCGCACTGCGTCTTCACCATGCCGTTGCAGGTGCCGCACGAAGGCCTCCGCCTGGGTCGCGGCGACCACCGCAACCATGCCGATGCCCATGTTGAAGGTGCGCAGCATGTCCTGGTCGGGCACATCGCCAATGCCTTGCAGGATCGAAAAAAGCGGCGGCGGGGTCCAGCTCGAAAGATGGATCTCGGCGGCGCAGTTGGCGGGCAGAATCCGCGGCACATTGCCTGGAATGCCGCCGCCGGTGATGTGCGCCAGGCCGCGGAGACGATCG
>DATNED010000118.1:0-3021 GCA_035553115.1 Terriglobales bacterium
CGACAGCGCCCGAGTTGCCCCGCGGAGCGACTCTCGGGAAGGGGCGAGACGGGGTGGTTGGCTAGGACGCAGGGAGGGCGCGAACCGCAGCGTGGCTCAATGCCACGTGAGGATTCGCGCCCGACCGAGGACAACGCCAGAAGTGGTCTCAAAAATGGGGTACCGGCCTTTCCCGGCCGTCTCGCATGGGGCTTGGACACCAGGAAAAGCCCCACGGCGCAGGACCGGAGTGCCTGCCTGCGGCTTTTTGAGAACACTTCCAGACGCCCCGTATCGCCCCGCACCGCTCCGCTGAAATACGCCTCGCTGCTGTTGGCTGCCGCACTCCTTGCCGCAGCTCCCCTGGCAAACGCCGACGCTGCCAAGCCGGTCGAACTCACCAAGTCCTGGACGCCGATTCCGCTTCCCGAGGTCGCTGTAGCGGTGGTGGCCCATGGCGACCAGCTCTGGGCGGTGGGCGAGAACGAAATGATCGCAGTCTCGAGCGATCACGCCAGGTCCTGGACGATCAAGCATTCCAGCAAGCCCGGAGAGATGCTCTCCGGGCTGGTCTTCGTGGGCGACAAGACGGCGTACGCGTTCAGCTCGGGGCGGAGTTGGATGAAGTCCACCGACGGGGGCAATAGTTGGAAGACCGAGCGGGGATGGAAGCAGACCTGGATCGCCGGCGGGTTCGGAGATGCGAACTCGCTGGTCGCGGTGAACGGCGATTCGTGGGGCTACTCGAGCGATCTGGGCAAGCACTGGGCGGTGAACGGCTTGCCGTTGCCCGCAGACCCGCTCGCGCCGCCGACCAAGATGGGGGTGAAGCTGCCGAAGCCGGCGATTCTGCACACGCTCGAGCGGCGGCCGATGCAGGTTCTGGCGCTCGACGGAAAGCGCGCAGCTGTGCTCTTCGCGCCCGAATCCGGCGCGCAACCCTGGATTTCGACCGCCGATGGCGGCAAGAGCTGGCAAATGAGCGGTCTCGACCAGACCATGACGCTGACCTCGATGCGGAGTGAGGCAGGCAAGTTCTTGGTCTACGGGGTCGGCAAAGACGGCTCGCCGCAGGCAATGGCGAGCGCCGACGCGGCAAGCTGGGACCCGGCGCCGGCGCCGCTGGGCGTTTATACGCTCTGCACCGATCAGGGCTGCCTGATGCCGGGAGGCTGGGCGCAGTTGGACGGGGCGAAGCCGCTGGCTTGGCAATTGCCAAATGCGGCCGAGGGCGAGATCGCGGTGTCGTGGGCGGCGAGCGGCGACGCACTCTGCCAAGTGGCAAACAGCCGGCTGGACTGCACCGTCGCGCGCGCCGCATGGACGAAGCCGGCGCCGATGCCGACCGAGGTGGACTTCCGCACGCTCCAGGCCGCCAACTGGCTCGCGCCCGAGCTGCCCGGCGACAACCACGACGGCATGGTGATGGTGCGGGTGGTGGTCGGAGCGGATGGCAAGCTCAAGAGCATCCAGCCGCTGGGCGGAGAGTGGGGCGATCTGGGCGCGGCCGTGGTGAAGGGACTCAAGCCCTGGCATTTCGCTCCGGTGACAGTGGCGGGAATAGCGGCCGAAGTGGTGGCGACGATTCCCTACATCGCCATCGCCAAGGGCGACATTGATGGGGTAAATGCCAGCGCCCCGCGCATCACCAACGCCTGCTGCCAGCGCCCATGAGGCGACCGGCCCGCTCCTGACGCACGCGGCGGCCTTTATTGCACCTGCACCGTCTGGCTGATTTCCGCCACGGCGCCGCTGGTTTCGTCCTCGACGACCACCCGCAGGCGGTATTTCCCCGCGGCCGCCCGCAGCTGGAACACCGGCGCCAGCCCCGACCTGCGCAGCTTCTTGAGGCTTGCGTCTTTCAATGCCAGGACGACGTCTCCGCGTTCGCCGGTGAGGTATTGGCCGCTCGCGTCGAACAATCCGGCGACGAGCGCGAGCTTTTCGTTGGCCTGGCTCACTCCGAAATGCACCCGGACGGCCAATCCGCCGGGGCCCGCGCCAACCTTCGCTTCGACCGGCAGCGCGCTGCGCACCGCGGTGCCGCGCATGGCCTCGTACAGGTCGCGCTCGATCTCGTCGGCGGTGGGACCGGGCAGCGGCGCGAAATATCCGCGCCGGGCTTCAATGGTCGCACCAGAAATCCCCGGGACGAGCTCGTACTTCAGCGTGTGGAGCTTGCCGTCGCGCACGAGCGGGGTGGGGGTGAAAGAGAGATCGTATCCGGCCTCGGGCGCGAGGCCGAGGCGCTGGAATCCCACGGTCAAGTCGTTGTTGTCTTTGAAATAGAGCCCGCCGGTGGCCTCGGCGAAGCTGGCCATGGCGTCGGCTTGGGCCGCGCGCATCGGAAATTGGGAGGCCTCGTCAAAGATGAATGCAGCCAGCGGCAGCGTGCCCATAACGCTCTGCTCGCTCAGCGGTGGTTCGATCTCGTCCAAATACAGGCCTTTGGCATCCAGGGCGTTGATCACCACCCCATCGCGCAACGCCTCGCGGATGATCCGATCCTTCTCGTTGTCGAGCGTTTCGGAAAAGAAACCCGACGACGCCAGCACGACAATGCGCTGACCCGGCTGCCGGGCGGTGTAGCCCACGACATCGCCCACCGCGGCCAGGGTGTCGCTGGAGACACCGCGGGCCAGCTCCCAATTCGCTTCGGCGATCGTCTCGACCGGAACGTCGACCGGAACGCCACCCGAACCCGCGGTAGGCGGCATCCCGAATGTGCATTTCAGGCCGCAGGCGTTCAGAGCGATCTGCTCGCGGACGGAGGAATCCTGAAGGGGGCCGCTGCAGGCCTTCGCTTCCTCGTTCTTGGCCAGCAGCGCGCCCTGATCGTGGAGCACCGTGATGAGATAGGCATCGTAGCCGGTCATGCGCGGACAAGAAGTCAGGCCCGTGGCGCTTTGGCGGGGATGGGGCGCGATCAGCGCGATCGCCTTGCTCAGCGCATCACGATCGGAGGTGAACTCCAGGCTCTGCGTGCTGGAAGTGGTGAAGACGGCCATCCGATCCCCGGGACCCAGTTGCTCGCGCAGGAAC
>DATNED010000119.1:0-2273 GCA_035553115.1 Terriglobales bacterium
GCTTCACGCCGCAGGTTGATCCCGAAACCCAGCGCCGCCGCTTCGCCCGCGCTCTCGATGAGGATGCCGCAGAACTTGCGCCCGTCGAGCAGCAGATCGTTGGGCCAGCGCAGCTCCGGCCGAAGCCCCGTCACCCCCGCCACTGCGTCGGCAATCGCAAGCCCGCTCCCCAGCGTTAGCGTCAGCAGTGCTCCCACCGGGCGCCGTGGACGCAAGACCAGACTGGCATAAATGCCAGCTCCCGCGACGGAGGCCCAAGCGTGCCCATGGCGTCCCCGACCGTGGGTCTGTTCTTCGGCCAGAAACAGCGTGCCTTCGGCGGCGCCATCTGCGGCCGCCTCCAGCGCGGCCGCCTGGGTCGTCGGCAGCGAGGCAAACTCGTACCGGGGAGAACCGAACCGCACGGCGCCTAGGAAACTGCCAAAACGCCCACGGGAATGATCCGCATGGACAAATCCACCGCCGGCGCCGAGTGGGTCAGTGCCCCCACGCTGATGAAGTTCGGCCCCGCCTCGGCATAGGCGCGCACCGTTGCCAGCCGCACGCCCCCGGATACTTCGATCTGCGCCCGCCCGGCGACCATGGCCACCGCGGCGGCCACTTGTTCCGGCGACATATTGTCGAGCAGGATGCGATCGGCCCCTCCCGCCAACGCAGCCTCAAGTTCGGCGGCTGTGCGCACTTCGACCTCGATGCTTTGCTCTGGCCGGCGCCGGTCCCGCGCCCGCTGCAGCGCCGTCGCCAGGCTCCCGGCCAGCCGAATATGGTTGTTCTTGATCAGGATCGCGTCCGACAAGTCGCTGCGGTGATTGTATCCTCCGCCGCAGGTCACCGCGTATTTGTCGAGCGTCCGCATGCCTGGCGCCGTCTTGCGGGTGTCCAGAATGCGCACGGGCAGATCTTTCACTGCATCCACGAACTGCCGTGTGAGCGTGGCGATCCCGGAGAGGCGCTGCAGCAGGTTGAGGGTTACGCGCTCGCACGACAGCAGCGGCCACGCCAGCCCCCGCAGCACCGCGATCGTCTGGCCGCGCTGCAGTCTGACCCCATCAAAGATCTCCGCCCGGCTCGTCACCACCACCGGCGGCATCGGGTCGCTGCGTCCGGCCTTCAGGCGCAGGCTGGCATAGATGTCAAAAACGCGTGGAATCGCCCCCAACCCCGAAAGCACGCACTCCTGCTTGGCGATGATCTCGGCTTGCGAAACTTGCCGCGGATCTGCGGTGAATTGGGTTGTGGTGTCGGAGAGGACATGATCCTCGATCAATGCGCGTTCGATCAGCGAGTTGATGCGCGGGGCGTTCCAGTCCATGGTCGAGATGGTGGTTGCCGGGCAGGGACTCGAACCCCGATAGGCAGATCCAGAGTCTGCTGTCCTACCATTGAACGACCCGGCAAAAAACCGAAGGACATTATACCAACTGCGCTGTGCCGCGCTCCGCGCCCGCGCAGCCGCCAAGAAACGTCCCGCCGGATTCACGCCGCCCGCTTGCCCCAGCGATACCTGCGCTTCCCACACCTGCGGCACGAATACGGCCACAGCAGCAGGGTCGCCGCCATCCGATCGGTGATTGTCTGACGCTTTCTCCGGTCCAAATCCGTGCCGCACCGCCAGCAATGCTTGGTGGACCGGAGCACGTGCCGGCGACCGCACTGGTGGCACTCGTAGGCCGCTACGTGCCGCGCCAGCCGTTCGCCAAACGTGCGCTTTGTGCGCTGGAGTGTCGCGGCGTTGCAACTCGGGCAAGCGGGCATCATTCAAAGGCGGGGGATGGCGCGAGTAAGTTACTTACAGCTTTCCAGTGTAAACCATCGCTCCAGCTCCCGGCGAATTTCTTCTGGTGGCTCGTTCTCAAAATGGAACAGCGGCCCGAAGCGCACGCTCGCCGGCCCCGGGTGCGGCCACCGCTGCTTGTCCGCCAGGATCTCGTGCAAGCCCTCGATGCGGATCGGAAGCACTGGCAATCCGAGCGAAGCCACGAATACCCCGATGCCGGGTCGGAACGCGTGCAGCCGCCCATCCGGCGTTCGCGCTCCTTCCGGAAAAATCAGCGGGCAAAATCCCGCGTCCGCCAGCCGCCCGGTGTGTCGCAGCGACGCCGCCACGGCGCCCTGCGGCGTGAGCAGATAGCCGTTGAATATAAGTTGCACCCATCGCAGGCGCCAACGGTCGCGCAGCCGGCGCCAGCGTGTCGCGCGCGCATCGAACCCGCCCAAGAACGGCTCAACCCCCATCGCCGGCGCCAGCCACGGACGCCACTTCCGCGGCAGCC
>DATNED010000120.1:0-3886 GCA_035553115.1 Terriglobales bacterium
CTCGAGCTGCTGCAGGCGGGCGAAGCCAAGGATTTGGCGGTGGTCTTCGTCACTGCGCACGAACAGCACGCCCTGCGCGCGTTCGAGGTGCAGGCGCTCGATTACTTGCTCAAGCCATTCAGTAAGGAGCGGCTGCGGGCGGCAATCGAGCGCGCCCTGCCTCGGCGGGTGGCGGCAGTGCCCAAGCTCGGTCCCATGACCCGGCTGGTGGTTCGCGATGGCACCAAGGTCACAATCATCCCCTTGGAAAAGCTTGAATACGCCGAAGCCCAGGATGACTACGTAGCCCTGGCCTGCGACGGCAAAAAGCACCTGAGGCAGCAAACCATTGCCAGTCTCGAGGCGGCCCTCCCTGCATCCGAATTCGTCCGTGTGCATCGGTCATTTATCGTCCGCCTCGATCAGGTGGCCCGGGTGGAACCAGCCGGCAGCGACAGCCACGCTGCGGTGTTGCGCAGCGGCGTCAAGCTCCCGGTCAGCCGCGCCGGCATGGCCCGGCTGAAGCAGGCTCTCGGGGAAAATTGACTCGCGTGTTGTAAACTGGATCCAGTAGCGCTGCTCCGCTAGCAAGAGCAGTCATCCCTTCTTCGCAGGGTTCAACAACATGGCCAGCAGTTTGGCGGGCGTGCGGCGGCCGCCGCGCAGCGTGCGCGCGAGCGCCGATCAGCATCTGTTGCAGGTGGCGCAGGCATTTCGGCGAGGAGACTTCCAGGTTCGAGTCGAAGTCGAGGCCGGCATCGCCCCGGCGCTGGCCGAGGCGCTCAACCAGGGTTTCGAATGCTGCCAGCAGTTGGTAGGCGAGATTGACCGCCTCACATGGCGGCAGGGCCCGAGGGCTAGGACGCAGGGAGGGCGCGAACCGCAGCGTGGCTGGATGCCACGTGAGGATTCGCGCCCGACCGAGGACAACGCCAGAAGTGGTCTCGAAAATGGGGTACCGGCCTTTCCCGACCGTCTCGCATGGGGCTTGGACACCAGGAAAAGCCCCACGGCGCAGGACCGGAGTGCCTGCCTGCGGCATTTTGAGACCCCTTCCAGACGCCCCGTATCGCCCCGCCCCGCTCCACCCACGAACCCCTTTGCTAGACTTTCCGGATGTGGGCGCTCGCGATCGAAACGACCTCGACGCACGGGAGCGTCGCGCTCCTGCGCGGCGATGCCCTCCAGCGCCAGATCGCGCTGTCGTCGCCCTATTCCACCGGATTGTTTGCGGCGGTCGAGGCCACGCTCCAGCAAACCGGCATCCGCTTGAGCGACATCGCGCTCTTCGCCGTGGCGGACGGCCCCGGATCCTTCACCGGCGTGCGCGTCGGCCTGGCCGCAGTCAAGGGTTGGGTTGAAGTGCTCCAACGGCCGGCGGTGAGCGTCTCGACCTTGCGCGCCGTCGCCGCAGGCGCGCCCGGGCTGGCCGCGCTCGACGCCGGCCGTGGCGAGGTGTACTTCGGGTCCTACGCGGAAACAGGTGGCCAAGAGAGCGGCGAGGAGGACGAAGGCGAAGAGGGAATCGAATCCCTCGAAGCCTTTTGCCGCCGCGCGGCGGCATGGCAAGGGCCGGTGCTTACCCCCCACGCCGCGATTGCGGCTGCGTGCCCGCAAGCGCGCGCGGTCGAACCGCTGCTGGCGGCGAACGTGGGGCGGCTGGGCCTCGCCAGTTGGCGCCGCGGCAAGCGATGGGACGCGCTCAGCCTCGACGCGCGCTATCTGCGGCGCTCGGATGCCGAAGTGCCGCTAGGCAGAAAATGAGCATCCGCAGAGCCGAGCCCGGCGACGCCGCGCCCCTGCTGGCGCTCGCCCGCGGCTGCTTCGGGGCGGCGGCTTGGGATCCGTTTCAATATTGGAACCAGGAGGACCATGAAGTCTTGGTTGCCGATCTCGGCGGCGGGAATTGCGGCGGCTTCTGCGTCCTCGCCTGTGCGGCCGATGAGGCCGAGATTCAGTCGCTCGCCGTCGCGCCCGCGATGCGGCGTCAAGGCATCGGTGCGCTGCTGCTCCAGGCGACGTTGACCGCAGCGCGCGAGCGCGGAGCGGCGCACGTCCATCTCGAGGTGCGCGAGAGCAACACCGCCGCGCGCGCCTTCTACCGTCGCCACGGGTTCCAAGAAACCGGACGGCGGCGCCTCTATTATCGCGACCCCGAAGAGGCCGCCGTGCTGATGCAGATCGTGCTCGCCTATTGGGCTTCGCCCGACGCTCGACCGGCTGGGTTTCCGAGGGGCCCCAGCCGGTCGAGCGTCAAGCGGGTCGCTCGGCGTAGCCGAGCGGGGACCCGCGCCAGTCATTTGATCGAGCGCATCAAATCCTTGAGCTGAAGTTTTCGTTTCTTCAACCTCGCCGCCTCGAGCTCGTCGGCGGCGCTGAAGAAGCGCTTCTGGTGGAGGTTTTGCAGCGCCACGTCCAAAGCCGCGTGCTGCGCGACCAGGTCGTAGAGCCGCTCGGAAGCAGGGGGAATCGAGGATTGACTAGCGGCCATTCCATGCCCTCCGGAGCTTCAACACGCCCAAGCTATCACTGCTCCGTGGTAGGATCAAGCCCACCTTGGACGGCGCTCTGATCGTCAACAAACCCTCCGGTCTCACCTCCCACGACGTGGTCGCCCGCCTCCGGCGGCTCACCTGCGAGCGCTCCATCGGCCACCTGGGAACGCTCGACCCGGCCGCGACCGGCGTCTTGCCCCTGCTCCTCGGTCGCCTGACGCGGCTGGCGCAGTATTTTCAAGGCCGGGAGAAGGAGTACCGGGGCGAGATCCGCTTCGGCTTCGCCACCGACACCTACGATGCCGCCGGCCAGCCGGCGACCGAGGCCAAGCCCGCGCCATCGGTCGAGGCGGTGGCCGCCATGCTGCCGCATTTCCGCGGCCATCTGCACCAAACGCCACCCCCCTTTTCGGCCAAGAAGATCGGCGGCGTGCCCGCCCATGAGCGCGCGCGGCGGGGCGAGGCGGTCGCGCTGGCCGCGGTCCAAGTCGAGCTGCGCGAATTGGAAATGCTGGGGATGGCAGGCGACCGGATGGAGTTCCGCGCCGTCTGCACCCCGGGAACGTATATGCGATCGCTGGCGCACGACCTCGGGGTTGCGCTGGGATCGGGTGCCCATCTGACCCGCTTGCAGCGCACCCGGGTGGGGGAGTTCGAGCTCGGCGCGAGCATCGCGCTCGAGGCCTTGGCCGAGCTCGCCGCCGCCGGGCGTCTCGCCGAGGCGCTGCTGCCGCCGCTGAAGCTGCTGCCCGAGTTCCCGGCGGTGGTGGCGCCGCCGGAGGCCGCCGCCAGGCTGCTGCATGGCCAATCGGCCAACCTGCCCGAATTCTCCCGCGCCCGCATGGTCAAAGTCTTCAGCCCCGACGAGCGCCTGCTCGCCCTGGGCCGCCGCATCGCCGGCAGTCTGTTTCATCCTGAAGTCGTTTTTTCGGGCTGAATCGGAACTCCAACTCCGGGCCGGGGTTAACGCTTCCCGATGGCGGCAGGGCCCGAGTTGCCCCGCAGGTCGGGGCAAGCCCGCCCTGCGTTGCCACAGCTGGGCGGGAAGATCGCAGGGCCAGGCCCGCGAACCGGGGCCCCCAGCCGACCTGTCGGCTGGGGTGGTCGTAATTCGGAACCGCGGGCCCGGCCGGGGAGCGACTCTCGGGAAGGGGCGAGACGGGGTGCATGGCTAGGACGCAGGGAGGGCGCGAACCGCAGCGTGGCTCCATGCCTGTGCGCAGCACGGATGAGGATTCGCGCCCGACCGAGGACAACGCCAGACGCCCCGGATCGCCCCGCCCCGCTCTGCTCTGGCATAATGGCCACTGCCATGCGCCTCGTGCCCCGCGAAGAGAAATTCTTCAGCATGTTCAACCAGATGGGCCAGTTGCTGATCGAAGGCGCCACCACCCTCAACAGCCTGCTCAGCG
>DATNED010000121.1:0-7235 GCA_035553115.1 Terriglobales bacterium
TGATTGATCTCTCCGACCGTCGCGTGGTCGCCAGCTGGCCGCTGCATCTGGGCCAGCACAACACCGCCATGGGCTTCGATCCCGCCGCGCACCGGCTTTTCATCGGCTGCCGCAGCGGCGCCATCGTGGTGATGAACAGCGACACCGGCGCGGAGATCAAGGCGCTGGCGATCGCGCCTGGGGTGGACGACATCGAGCTCGACGCGGCCACGCACCGCATTTATGCTTCGAGCGGCGGGGCGAATGGCGGCGACGGCTCGGTCGCCGTGTACCATGCCTCGGGCAAAGACGATTACACGTTGCTCGCCACCGTGCCCACGCGCCCCGGCGCCCGCAACTCGGCGCTGGTGCCGGAGTGGGGCGAGTACTTCGTTTCCGCGCCCGCAAGCAAGGGCCGCCCAGCCGCGGTACTGGTCTTCCACGTCCAGTAACGGCATCCGCTACGGGTCGAACTTCCTGCCCTTCGTGAACACCAAAGGACCTGCCGGCTCTGTTATCCGGGGTTAGCAGGTAATTGGGGACTCGGCGAGCTTGAGCTTGGCGAGCCGGCAAAGCTCGAGTGCAACTTGGCGGCGGCGTTCCGGTTCGGTCGGCCAATGAGAGAGGGTTCCGTGACCGCAAAACCCGTCGTCGTCTCGTGCGCAGACCAATCCGAGGCTGGTGCTTGCCGCTGCTGCGAAATCGGCGCGGCCTAGCACACAAGCCCGGCCGCTCGCGGCGTTTAAGGTGTACCGCGCCATGTCCCAGACAGATTCGTCAGGCAATCGGGTGATCTCCACCACCGAGGTTTCATCCTTCGATTTCGGGGGGAGAAATGCGTCGGGGCGAGCCATGCCCGAAGGAATGCTGTACTGCCGGCGATGGTGCAGGAAGCGTGCGAACTGCGCGCCGGAATCTCTGGGCAGCGTCACTGGCCAACGACTGCGGCGATGTCGGCAGCCAGCGCGGCCGGCACTTCATAGCGGAACCAGTCGGTGCGGGTCCCACGCCGATCACCCGCACGAAAGGCGTAACCCAGTTGTCCCGAGGATTCGATGGTGAGAGAGAGCATGTGGTCGGGATCGCGCAGCCAGTCCAAGACCACCGCACCGCGGCTGTCAACGCTGAGCTCGGGCGCGGGGAACTGGAGGACGAAAGCCTCCAACAGGCGCTGAGCCTGCAGAAACGCGCCTTCGGAAATTGGATCCCCCTCCCGGCCGACCCAATCCAGAAGCGAGGCTTCGCTGCGCAACGCCTCAAGATCGAGGAAGATTGCGCGGCGGCATACGTCCGCGCGCAGCGCCGCCATCAGCGAGGAAAGGTCGAGAGCTGCCGGGCTCATGCTCTGGTAACCTTGGCCGCAATAGGCCGCTTTAGGTCGTGGCGCAGGTTGGGCGGCGGGCATCATTCGAAATGGGAGACTGCCTCCTCGGTCAAGCTTGCAAAAAAAATCCGATTCTTCAGCGCTCGCAGCGATTCCATAATCTGGCGCAATGCCGCGCAATCGGTGGATAGGTCGCCCTCGCGGATCACGTCGATGTCCAGCAGGAGGCGCATTGGGTCCGGCTCCGGCTGGGAACCGTGGGCTTGAATAATAATTGCTGTTGCGCTGTGCTTCTGATCCCAGACTACCACTCTCGAAAGGAATTCGCGCATCGCCTGGGGTACCTTACTTGCCAAGGCAGGGGGCTTGGCAAGAAAAAGTCGCGGGGGCGCGAGCGGCAGCACCATGTCGTTTATGTACCGCACGGCGGCGCGGGTGACGCGCGTCGGCCGGGCGGCTTCGAGGTACGAGGGCAATATGCGCAGGGCTTCGCCCGACACCTCTTCCCACGTGGTGTAGGGGCTCAGCTTGCTAAAGGTAAAACCGCCGCGCCGCAATTGCACGACGGTCGCGCTGTTGGAGCGCAATAGTCTGCCTTCTCGTTGCTCCTGAACACTGGCCGACGATGGGGCGCTGGGGCCCCACGTCACCCCAGCCTGGATTTCGCGCAGTTCGTGCCGGTTGGGATATCTGTCCTTGAGATCCTCTACCAAACCGTCGAAATCTTCGACGCGCCAATCTGCCCGGGCTTCAACGCGGAAGTCGAGGATCGCTTCGGCGATGGGGGCGCGAGTGAGGAGGGCGCGAGGCTTTGCCATGGGACGCGCAAGTGCAGGATAACACTAGCGCAGGGCGGCGACGGAGGCGGGGAACAGCGGAGGGCGGAGGGATTCGGCGGGGGCGCCGAGGAGGAACTCGACCGCCGGGCCGCAGACGCGGCCCTGGCAGGGGCCCATGCCGCAGCGGGTCAAGAGCTTGGCGGCGCGCCAGCCGCCGAGGGCGACGGCCTCGCGAATGCGATCGAAGGGGACGTCCTCGCAGCGGCAGACGAAGGTGTCGGGGCGCGGGAGCGCGCGCAGCGCGGGGCGCAGAGCGGTGACTGCTTCCAGCCTCGAGGCAAAACGCCGCAGGCGATCGCGGGCGCCGAGCTGCTGCGCGGAGGGGTGTCGTCCCGCTGCCGCCGCACCGGCGATCGCGCCTTCAAGCAGCGCCCGCTCCAGGCCGCCAATGCCGGTGGGCTCGCCGACGCAGAAAACCCCAGGCACCGTGGTCTGCTGGAGGTCGTCGGTCAGAACGCATCCATTCTGGGTGGCGCAGCCCAGCATCTGGGCGAGCTCGGTGTTGGGAACGAGGTGAAAGCCACTACCAATGTAGTCGCAGACAAATTCGCGGAGGCGGCCGCGGACGGAGAGGCGCACGCCGCCAGGCTCGGCGGCGACGGGCCAGGCGCTGGGATAGATCGGAACCCCGCGCAAGGCATGGGCGAGGCGAGCTCCCTCGATTATTTTCGACATCGGTAGTTTCAAGCTGAAGCGAGCCAGCGCTCCAGCGGAGGCTTGCTCGGCGACTGCGACCACCTCGGCGCCGTGCTGGCGCAGATAGGCCGCAACCGCGAGCAGCAAGGGCCCGGTGCCGGCGATGACGATGCGTTTGCCGGCAACCGGCAGCCCGGCCTTGGCCATGGCTTGCAGGCCGCCGGCACCGAGGACATGGGGCAGCGTCCAACCGGGAAAGGGAAGGAAGCGCTCGCGCGCGCCGGTGGCGAGGATGAGCTGTTCGCAGGAGAGATCGAAGACCTCGGTTGCGGATATTCCGGCGCGCTCGGCGCGGAGATGTCCGGGGGCGGGGGAATCCACGATGCGGGTAGCGGAGAGGATCTGGACGCCGGCGCGAGTCAATCTTTCGATCCAGGGCTGGGCCGCGGGCATGGGTCCGCGCCAGATCTGCCCGCCCAGGGCAGGATTGTCGTCGAGGAGGGTGACGCCGAGGCCGGCTTCGGCCGCAACGGCTGCGGCCGCGAGGCCGGCGGGGCCGGCGCCGACGACGAGCACCGGTCTGGTGGAAGGGGGGCGGGGAACGGGGGCCGCGCTCTGGGAGAGCGGGATCTGGCAGGTCCGGCGGTGGGGCACGCCGGAGACGGTTGCGCGGCACTCGAAGCAGATGCCCATGCCGCAGAGGGGGCCGCGGGGTTCGCCGCTGACCGAGAGGCGCGAGGGCGTGCCGGCGGCCATGGCGGCGGCGGCGATTGTCTTGAATCCGGGATCAGGCGTGATGGGCGACCTCGCGATTGGGAAGATAGGGCTCGGCGGGGATGGGCGGCGCGGCGCCGCAGAGAGCGGCGGCGACGAGCGCGCCGGTGGCGAGCGAGGTGGTGATGCCGAGACCCTCGTGACCGGTGGCAAGAAACACGGTCGGGTCGGCGGGCGCGCGGCCGATGAGGGGCAGGCTGTCGGGGGTGGCGGCGCGGAACCCGGTCCAGGCGCGAATGGCCGAAAGGGCGCCGAGCGCGGGCATGTACTCCTCGGCGCGGCGCAGCATGCGACCCAGCATGGCGTGATCTATCCGGCTTGCGCCGCGTTCGGGGGGCTGCGCCCCCCGCCTCCCGATGGTCGGCTCCCCTTCGTGCTCCGTCGAAAACTGACGCGAGGAGCCGATGAGGATCTGGCCGGTGGCGCGGGGCTGGGCGTTGAAGGCGACCGAGTCGCCATCGGAAGCGTGGGCGCTCTTGAGGTAGCCGAGCTCGACCAACTGATGGCGGAGCCAGCCGGGATAGCGGTCGGTGATGAGCAAGTGGCCCTTGCGCGGGCGGATGGGGAGGCCGGGGGTGAGGCGGGGCGAGGCCGCGCCGCAGGCGTTAACGATCACGCCGGCGGAGAGCACGGCGCCGTCGGCGAGCGCGGCCCGGCCATGGCCGATGGAAGCCACCGCCGCGCCCAGGCGCGGGACGACGCCGGCGCGCTCGAGCAGCCAGCGCGCGGCACTGGGAGGATAGACCACCGCATCGCCGGGGACGAGGAGCGCACCGGCGAGGCCGGGCCGAAGATTGGGCTCGGCGGCGGCGAGCGCGGCGGAATCGAGGATCTCGGTGGCCACGCGGCGGGCACCGTAGTAGGCGTGCTTGCGGCGGACCTCCTGCATTTCTTCCTCGTCGGCGGCGACCCAAAGCGTGCCGCTGGGGGTGTACTCGATCTCCTTTCGCGCCTGGGGAGAAAGCTCGGGCAGCAGGGCCTGCCAGAGCAACTGGGAGGAGCGGGTGAGGGCGAACTGGGCCTCGGAGTCATCCATGACCACGATGTGGCCCATGCCGGCGGCGGTTGCGCCGCCGCCGATGCCGGCGGCCTCCACGACCGCGACGCGGAGGCCGGCGCGCACGCAGGAGTATGCGCAGGCCGCGCCCACAATGCCCGCGCCGACCACCAGGACGTCGGGCGCATTCATGCGGAGATGCCGTGGCGGAAGGGATCGTCGGGGGCGAAGAGCAAGTCGGCTTCGGCGGTGATCCAGGCGCGGCCGGTGATCGAAGGATACAGCTTGCCGTCGCGCAGCTCGACCGAGCCTTCGAAGACGGTGTCGAGGATGCCGGCTTGACGCCAGACCTGGCCGGGCGCGAGCTTGCCATCGGCGTGGAGGCAGGCCAGCTTGGCGCTGGTTCCGGTGCCGCAGGGGGAGCGATCGTAGGCGCGGCCCGGGCAGAGGACGAAATTTTTGGAATCCGCGCCGGTGCCCGCGCCATAGAGCTCGATGTGATCTATGACGCCACCGTCGGCGCCGGTGATGCCGCGGGCTTCGAGAGCTTGGCGGATCGCCCAGGTGTAGGCGCTGAGGGATTCCACCTGGGCGAGGTCGAGCACGAAGGGATGATCGTGCCGGGTGACGAGGAAGAACCAGTTTCCGCCCCAGGCCACATCGCCGAGGACGCGGCCGTAGCCGGGCACCTCGAGCGCGACATCCTGGGCATGGCGGTAGCTGGCGACGTTGGCGACGGTGACGCGGCCATCGGGGTGGAGCTGGGTCGCGACCTCGCCCACCGGGGTCTCGATGCGGTGGCGGCCGGGAGCGATGCGGCCGAGGTGGGCGAGGGAGGCGACGAGGCCGATGGTGCCGTGGCCGCACATGCCGAGGTAGCCGACATTGTTAAAGAAGATGACGCCGGCCGCGGCGGCGGGGTCGGAAGGTTCGCAGAGCAGCGCGCCCACGATCACGTCCGAGCCGCGGGGCTCGTTGACGACGGCGGTACGGAATTGGTCATGATCGCGGCGGAGGCGCGCGAGGCGCTCGGGGAGCGGGCCGCGGCCCAGGTCGGGGCCGCCGGCGAGGACCAAACGGGTGGGCTCGCCGGCGGTGTGCGAATCCACGATGCGGATTTTCTGGAGTACCGGCATAAAGTCCTAGCTTAGGCGCGCCGAGAGAGTATATTGTATAAAATGAAGCGTTGCGGGGGCGAGAAGAAGGAGAATCTGGGGGAATGAAATGGAACGGCGTACTGCCCGCCATCACCACCTGCTTTGACGCAAAGCTCGAGGTGGACCACGAATTTGTCGGTCGCCATGCCCGGCGCTTGCTCGATGCCGGATGCACGGGAATCGTGGCGTTGGGGTCGTTAGGCGAGGCGGCGACGCTGACGGCTGAAGAGAAGGACGCGATTCTGGCGACGCTGCGGCGAGAGATGGACGGACGGGCGCCGTTGGTGGCGGGGATATCGGCGCTGAGCACGGACGAAGCGGTCGAGTTGGCGCGGACCGCGGAGCGGGCGGGGTGTTCGGGGCTGATGGTGCTGCCGCCGTATGTCTACACCGGCGACTGGCAGGAGATGAAAACGCACGTGGCGGCGGTGCTGCGCGCAACGCCGCTGGGCTGCATGCTCTACAACAACCCGGTGGCGTACGGAACGGATTTTCTGCCCGAGCAAATTGCGGAGTTGGCGCGCGAGCACAAGAATCTCGAGGCGGTGAAGGAATCGAGCACCGACGCGCGGCGCGTGACCGCGATCAAGGCGCTATGCGGCGCGCGGCTGCAGATCCTGGTAGGCGTGGATGATTGCGTGCTCGAGGGGGTGGCGATGGGCGCGGTGGGGTGGATCGCAGGGGTGACCAACGCGCTGCCGGAAGAGACGGTCGCGCTGTTCCAAGGCGCGGTGGCGGGGGAGACCGAGCGCACCGAGGAGCTGTACCGCTGGCTGCTGCCGCTGCTGCGCATGGACACGGTGCCGAAGTTCGTGCAACTGATCAAGCTGATCCAGGAAGAGGCGGGATTGGGGAGCGAGCGGGTGCGTCCGCCGCGGCTGGCCCTCTCGGGGAGCGAACGAGAGGCGGCGTTGACGGTGATTCGGGGGGCCTTGGCGCATCGGGCCGTTCTCAGCGAACGGTGAACGGTGAATAGCGCGGCGCTGCACGGGGCGGGGTTTCGGGCGCGGGCGGCGGCCACGGGCGCCGAGCTCGAGCCCGAGTTTCATTCGGCCACGCGGGCCGCTGTGGAGCGCGCGGCGGAGCTGGCGGCACAAGCGTTCGACGAGTACCGCCCGCGCAGCGGCAAGGAGCGGGGCGCGTTTCTGCGCGCGATCGCGGAAGAAATCGAAGCGCGCAAGGCGGCGCTGATCGCGCGCGCGGGCCTGGAGACGGCGCTGCCCGAGGCGCGGCTCGAGGGCGAGACCGCGCGCACCTGCAATCAACTGCGGATGTTCGCCGCGCTGGTGGAAGAAGGCTCGTGGGTGGATGCGCGGCTGGACCGGGCGCAGACGCGCGCGAACGGACCGCGGAAGCCCGACCTGCGGAGCATGCTGCGGCCGTTGGGACCGGTGGCGGTATTCGGAGCGAGCAATTTTCCGCTGGCCTTCTCGGTTGCGGGCGGGGACACGGCGAGCGCGCTGGCGGCGGGATGCCCGGTGCTGGTGAAGGCGCATCCGGCGCATCCGGGCACGAGCGCGCTGGCGGGG
>DATNED010000122.1:0-4723 GCA_035553115.1 Terriglobales bacterium
GCTTGCCGCCTGGAAGCGCGGGCTTTCATGGCTTCGCGTGCCGGAGCGCTACATTTCAGTGGCGTGCCGCCCGTGCCTGCGCGGCGTGCGCGTGCCGACGCCACCCCATACGACAGAGGATGGCAACATAGAGGAGCAGGAAAACGAGCAGCGCGGGGCGCTCGACCGTAGACACCGCGGCGCCGCGAAGCAGAAACGCCGTGCACACTGCTGGAAAGCCTATCCAGGGCACAATCGCAGCCGCCGGCAGGTCGGTCGCCGACGCCCCGGGAGTACAAAAGAGGCCCCAGGTGCACCAGATCCAGCTGACCGCCTCGCTGCGGGGGTGACCGGAGTCGAAAAACATTAAGCCACCGAATGAGCCCAACATCATCGCGATCAGCATGCTGAGGCGCACCCAGGCCCAGGCGGTGCGTCTGTCGCCGAAGATAGCGTCACGGTAGCAGTTTCCCCAGCGGCCCTCCAACGGGCTGGTGCCGTTCCGCCCAGGAGGAACACGGGTGCTCATGCAGGAAGGATACCCTCGGTGACGCCGGGCGTGCAAAGCCGCCGCCCTTGGCAACGCGGGCCCGGGCACTGGCCCGGCGCAGTCACAGCCGTGGCCGGCGTACCGGCCCGGCGCAGTCACAGCCGTGGCCGGCTAGCCGCGTTGGGGCCCGCGCCAACCAAGGCGCCGTGCTATAAAGCGGTCATGCCGTTTCCCGACGCAGCTACGCCCTACGAAATCTCGAGCGAGCCGGGGCGGCTGGACCTCGACGTGATCCATGAGTTTCTCGCCACCGCCTACTGGTCGCCGGGCATCCCGCGCGAGATTGTGGCGCAGGCGATGCGCAATTCCGTCTGTTTCGGCGCTTACGCGGGCCAAGCCCAGGTAGGGTTCGCGCGCGTGGTCACCGACCGGACCACGTTCGCCTACCTGGCGGACGTGTTCGTGCTGCCCGAGCACCGCGGCCGCGGCCTTTCCAAGCGGCTCATGCAGGCGGTGCGCTCGCATCCCGACCTCCAGGGGTTGCGCCGCTGGCTGCTGGTGACGCGCGACGCCCACGGGCTGTACCGCCAATTTGGCTTCGCCCCCATCGCCGCCCCGGCGCGGCACATGGAGATCCTGGATCCGGAGATCTACCTCCGCAGCCGCGACCGCAATCCGGCTTGACACCGATCACGTCTATAGGTCAGTCAATGACTACTTCTAGTCGCTCAGCACCACGTCGGTCAACAGCGCGCTGTGCACGTGGATCTCCCCGTTGTAGTCAATCAACCCCAGCCGCCGGAACTTGTTCATGAAATAGTTCACCCGCGACCGCGTTGTGCCGATCATCTCCGCCAACGCCTCCTGGCTCACCTTCGGGGTGATCGCATACGGGGTCATGGCCGCCGAGTCCACCTGGAATCGCGCCAGCTTCAGCAGCGCCCGCGCCAGCCGCTTCTCGCTATGGTTGAACAACTGGTCGCAGATGTCTTCTTCAAATGCGATATTGCGGGCCAGCAATTGCGACAGAAACGCCTCCGACAAGGGGTGGCGTTCGTGCAAGGCTTTCACCAGCGCTCCGCGCTCGACCTTGACCATTTTCGCGGGCGTTGCCGTCTTGGCCGAGCCCATCCGCCGCGTCTGCCCCGCCAAGCATCCCTCGCCGAAAAGGTCCCCCGCTCCCAGAATCCCCAGAATCGCTTCCTTGCCCGCTTGCGACACCACCGACAGTCGCACTTTACCGGCCTCGATGAAGAAGACCGAATCTGCCGCCTGTCCCTGCGAATACACCAACTTCCCCGCCGCTAGGCTGATCTCGCTCCTGCCGGTGCCCATGTCCTGCAACATGGTCGTGAACCAATTGGCTGGCGGCATCGCCGTTTCGCCCGCGTCGGATTTTTCGCCCTGCTTCACTGTCCGTTTCATCTTCATCACCTAGAAATCGCGCCTCACGCGTTGGACCGGCAACCGCAAATTGGAGAGGCGCCATCCCATTGGCTGGCCCGCCCCCGCGCAAACCGAGCGGCGCTAGAAGTAGTCTCAAAAATGGTGAACCGGCCTTCCCCTACCGTCTCGCATGGGGCTTGGACACCAGGAAAAGCCCCACGGCGCAGGACCGGAGTGCCAGCCTTCGGCTTTTTGAGACCACTTCTAGTGCCGGGCGACGCCCGGCGCCACTGCCCCGCCGCTTGCGCTCTATTCGTCATTAAACCTGGCGATTATAATTCTACAACGCCGTCCGGGATGTACCATTTTGCACTCCCCACGCGCGGATCGCACCGGAAGCGCAGCGCCGGTCTGGGGCCACCGGCCCCCAAACCGGCGCGAGCAGGCCGCCCGCTTCCCAGCGGTGCGCCCGCATTAGCGGGACGCGCGGCGGACCGGCCCAGCGCAGTCACAGCCGTGGCCGGGTGACGGCACGGCGCAGTCACAGCCGTCCAGCCGCGCGGGGTAGCCGTGCACGGCTACCCCGCGCGGCCAGCGCCAAATTTGCTATGCGTGCCCACGCCTGCCGAAGCGGTCCACGATGATCACAATCAGGGCCACCACCAACAGCAGGTGGATGAAGCCGCCGAAGATATCAAAACTGAATCCCAGCAGCCAAAGTAACAAAAGAATCGCAACGACAGTCCAAAGCATGATCGTTCTCCAGTCTTATCCTCGCAGAGGCGCACCGCGACGCACCCGCCTCTGTCAAATCCGGCGCTAACACGCGGACCAGGACCGCGGCGCAGCCTATGCGGTCTGCAGCCGCTCTGCCGCTCCCGCGCGGCGGCGATACCCGAGACCCAGCAAACCCAGGCCGCCGGTCCCGATCAGCAGCCATGTTGCCGGCTCCGGCACCGGGCTGGGCGCCGTCGGCGGGTCCGACAGCATTCCGCTCAGCAATTGGGTGCCGAACTGCACCCCACCCGCGGATCCAACCAGCGCTCCGGCAAGCGTGCGCGTTCCGCCCTGTTCGCTCAGGGCCGAATTCGCGACCAGCACGAGGGCCGTCCCGCTTTGGAACAAAACCATCGCCGTGTTGCCCGCGAGCATGGCGATGCCCGCAGTGTCGAACGTTCGGTCGAATCCCGCAGCTTCCAACCCGGTGACGTTGATGTCCCAACTCGAAATTGAAGACGTATCCACATCGGCCACAAGGAACCCGGTCGCGGTGCCGCCTCCGGCAAACGAAACGTCCGACAAGGTCCAGGTTATCGGGCTCGCCATCGCGGAACTCGCCAGCAAAAGCGCGCCTGCCAGTGCTAGCGGCCCTGCTATCATTCGTAAAATTTTCATTGGTCGAAGTCCTCCGTGCTGTCTCAATCCAGCTCCAACCTTATTCGTACTGATACCCCAGCGCTGCTCACAATCGCACACTGCGCGCATCCGATCGCGATCCCCGCGCCTATGTCGCAAATTGGACAGCCGCCTCGGCGCCGGCCTCGTTATCCTCGAACCCTGTGAGCTCCACCAACCCCACCTCGATCCCGCCGCGCCTCGCCGCGGCCGGCGCGCGACGAGCCCCCGCGCCCGCCAGCGCCCGGCAGCGCGCCGCTGCGGAACTGCCGCGCGCTGCCGCGGCATTGTCCTATGACCTGCTCCTCGCCCGGCGGCCTGCGGCCGGCGCCGACGCGCAGCCCGTCCGCCTGACGGCCGAATTCATTCAACGCGCCGGGCTTGCGCTGGCCCGGGAACCCTCCGCCGATTCGATTGCGCTCGACGCCCAAATCCGCGTGCGCGACGCCCGCGTGCAAGACTTCCGCGTCCGCGACGCCCGCGTGCGCGACGCCGGGCCCGAGGTCCCGCGCCCGTCCATTTCGGCCGTGGAGGTTCCACCCGACTCCGCAGCCGGCCTCGAGTCCTCCGCTGCCCTGTGGACCGAATTCGCGGAAACCTTGGCCCGCCAAACCGCCCTGGTTTCCCAGTGCCGCCGCGCCTTCACCACCGATCGCCTGACCGGCCTCGCCAACTTCGGGCACGTCACCGAGGTTCTGGCGGCGGAATTGCAGCGCAGCCGGCGCACCGGGCGCGTGTGTAGCCTGTTGCTCCTCGACCTCGATCGGCTCAAGGCCATCAATGACGACTGCGGCCATCTCGTCGGCAATCGCGCCCTCATCCGCCTGGCCGCGATCCTCAAATCTTGCTGCCGCTCCATGGATACGCCAGCCCGCTTCGGCGGCGACGAATTCGTGGTGGTCGCGCCCGAATCGGGTCCTGTAGCCGCTCGCCAGTTGGCTCGCCGCATAACCGCTCGCTGCGCCGGCGACCGCGAATGGCCCCGGCTTTCGGTAAGCATCGGGCTGGCCACGTTCCCCGCCGGCGGCGCAAGCCCGCAGGCGCTCTTCGAGGCCGCCGACCGCGCCATGTACCGCTGCAAGCAGCACGCACGCCCGGCGCGAGCGATCGTCCCGCGCCTGCAGCTCGTGCGCTCTCCAGAAAAGGTGGCCGTGCCAGCCGCGGCGGGCCGGCATCTCAGCGCCTAGGTTGCCTCCGCCGCCCGGGCCCTACCCGCGGTTGCACATGCCCGCCCACCGGCCACAGGCCCGATCCCTCGCCACCGATGCCGAGCCCATTCGCGCCGAAATCTTCAGCCCCGAGCGCATGGCATCGCATGGTGCCAGCTTGGCCGCGGCGCACACCGTGGCCACCACCTCCCGGCCGGGCCGGCCGGTGCGCCCCCGCGTCATCGAAAACGGCCGCGTCCTGCACGCCTGCTACCGCAACGTCGCCCTCGAGATTCAGCAGCAACGCAGCCATTCCCCCGCGGCC
>DATNED010000123.1:0-10655 GCA_035553115.1 Terriglobales bacterium
GCTTTTTCGTTGTCCTTCTCGAACTGCTGGCGAACTTCGGCCGGGTTCACGCGCACCGGATCGGTGACCAGATTTACGATCTTGCTGGTCATGAGCTGCTGCCGCATCTGATCTTCGAATTGCGGCAGCGTCATTTGGAGCTGCGAAAGCAGTTGCGCCGCTTGGTCGTCGCCCACGTACTTGCCGCCAGGGTAGAGCTCGGGGAACTGCTGCTGGGCGGCCTGCACGATTTCGGCGTTCGTGGGAGTAAGGCCGAGACTGCGGGCTTGATCCACCAAGGCCTGCTGAATGACGAGCTGACGCAGAATCTCTTGCCCGAGCATGGGAACGAGTTGGGGCGGGATCTGCTGTCCGTTCTCGTAGCGGGTGAGTTGGGTGGTGAGCTGATTGCCAAGGATGGGAGTGCCATTGACCGAGGCCACGGTCTGCTGCCCCGGAGGCAGGCCGGTGTCACTGCCCGCCCCTTGCGGTATCAGGAACATGACCATGGCGACGCAGATCACCACCAAGAAGCCGCCCAGCATGACGCGGACGACGGTGTCCCGGCGGCGGAAAAAATTCAACATGGGAAGCCTTTAGGAACACGCCTGCCAGCAGGCGAGATGCAGATCAGGTTTGATTATAAGGCACAGTCGGCAAAGCCGAAACGGCATGCTGCGCCACTACCGGCGGTGGGGTTGGCTGGGGCCGCCATTGCCGGCCGGAGCGGGCGAACCATTGCGGCACGCATCGGGAGGGCGTTGCGGATGCGCCTTGGCAGCTTGGGCGCGATCGGCTTCGAACTTGTCCCACTGGCTGGTGGTCATGATCGCTTTGAGTTTATCGAGCTCCTGCTGACGCATCGGCCTCAATACTTCGCGCTCATCGTGGGCGACTTGGAGGAAATCCTCGCAGACCTTGTTGTAGCGGGGAATGAATTGGCTGTGCACGTCGTGGAGATGCTTGCGTTGCTCATCAATAACGGATTGCACTTGGGGGACTTGCTGCGGGGTGAGCTTGAGGGTCCGCGTCAGCATGGGCACGAAGCGCTCGCGGCGCGGCGGCGCGAAATACTTGGCATGCACTCCTGGCCAAGCCCAGACCATGCCCGCAATACCCGCTCCCAATCCGAGGACGAATACCACCACCAAGATCAACGTACTGTGAACCCGCTTCGGCATGCTGCCTCATGCGCCCGCTTAGCGGTGCGCAACCCCCAGGAAATCGGCCGGATCTTGCGACGGCATGTTGGCCGTGGTCATCACCGTGGTGACCGCGGGCGTTTCGGTTTGATTGAACACCGCGTAGGCGGTAGTCGCTGCCTGCACCGGCGGGGTGGTGCGATTCGAGGTCAAGCTGCCGACCAGCGCGATCAGCAACACGATGGCCACCATGTAGGGCAGCAAATTGCGGAAGCTGCGCGTCAAAGCCGAATCCCAGGCCTGTTCGCTGGCGCGGTGAATCGAGGCCCAGACCGCGCTCATCAGCGGCGGCGCAGCGGGAACTTCGCCGGCGCGCAGCACCTGTGCCGACCAGCGCTGCAATGCGGCATATTCGGCGCAGCCGGAGCAGCGCGCCAAGTGGCGCGACACTTCGGGACGCTCGGCCTCGGCGCCCGCGGACTCGAGGCGCTCGCGCGCCTGCCGGCAATCACGGTTTTTCAGAAAATCAAGCGTCATGGGAGGTCCCCTCCGCGCCTTTGCGCCCCGCTCGCCGAGTACGCTGATAACGGTGCTCGTACTGCTCCAGCATCCGCTTCCGCGCCCGGAACAATGCCACCTTCACTGCCGAGACCCCCATGTGGGTGATCTGGCCGATTTCTTCCAACGAGAGCTCTTGAATCTCTTTCATCACAAGCAACATTCGGTCACGCGGCTTGAGCCCGAGCAGCAGCTTGCCGGCCAAATCGCTCGAGACCAAGCGTTGCAGCACGCTCACAGCCCCGTCGGGCACCATCCACTCCCGATCTTCCCCAGTTTCGCCAGTCGTTGAAATGAGTGGTGGCTGGCGCTTCCGCTTTCGCAGGTAGTCTACACAATAATTAGTGGCTACACGATACAGCCAGGGGCGAAAGGGCATGCCCGGCGTGAAGCCTTCCATGGCGAAGTAGACTTTGGTGAAAATCTCCTGCACCAAGTCCGGCACCACCTCGGGGTTTCGGGTGATGTTGGCAACCAACCGAGTGATTGGCTGCTGGTATCGAGCGTACAACTCCTCGAACGCCGATCCATCGCCTCCCTGGATGCGCTGCACCAAGGGCAGGTCAAGGTCTAGCGTGGGTGTGGCCCGAAACGGCAGCGGCATGATTACGGCAGTCGCCAGCATACATAAGAATCAACGCTTTGCTGGCTTGGGAGGTTACCTGTCCGACCCGAAACCGACCAGCCGAAGCGTTGCTGGCTGCCAACTCCAATGGTATGCTGTTTCAGCCCAAACTGCCCTGGGGCCCAGAAATTGAGGACTACGCTAGCGGTAGTAGTAAAGAGGAAAAACAAGCGGAATCCCGGCCTTTGCCTATGGCTGAGCCTTCGAGCCTGATGTCCGTTGCCGCCGCCGCCACTGCCGAGGAATTGGCCCCTTTCCTCGTCCAAATCGGGCAAGTCTACGAAGGACCCTTCGATCTGCTGCTGGACTTGATTCGCCGGCAGAACATCAACATCTACGACATTCCAATCGCGGCCATCACGACCCAATACCTGGCCTATTTGGCGCGGCTCCGCGACTTGGACGTCGAGGTGGCTGCGGAGTTCCTGGTGGTGGCCGCGACCCTGATCCAGATCAAGAGCAAGATGATGCTGCCGGCCGATCCGGTGCTGCCGGGAGAAGTGGCGGCGGACCCTCGCGACGAGCTGGTTCAGCGGCTGCTCGAACATGAGGCCTTTAAGCAGGCCGCGGCGCAACTGCACGAGCGGCAGCAACTTGAGGAAGCGAGCTGGTCGCGCCCGCAGCTGTGGGAAATTGATGCCGACGACGAGCCCGGAGAGTTGGTGGTCGAGGTTCACGATTTGGTCGCAACCTTCCGGCAGGTCTTGGAGCGTTTGAAGGAACGGCCGCAGCTCGAGATCCTCCGCGAAGAGGTGAGCGTGCGCGAGATGATGGAGCATTTGCATCGCCTGCTGGCCGATAGCGAGGAGCCGGTTGCGGTTCGACCGTTGTTTTTGCGAGCGCGGAGCCGGAGCGCGCTGCTGGCGACGTTCCTGGCCGTGCTGGAACTGGTCAAGATGAATGTTGCCCAGCTTCGGCAGGAGCGTGCATTTGGCGAAATCCTGCTGAAACGGCATCGCCGCTTTCACCAGGCATGGAACCCGGAGGTGGTGAGCACGTTCGAGGATCCGCTGGAATCGGGCCCGGAGCCGGCATGAGCGAGCTGATCTCCGCCATCGAGGCCATCGTCTACGCCGCCGAGGAGCCCGCCACGCCGGCCCAAATGGCCGCAGCGCTCGGGGTTGAGCGATCCGAGGTCGAGGCTGCGCTGAAGCAGTTGGCCGCACGGTACGCCAGCGACGACTTCGGCATGGAATTGCGGCAAATCGCCGGCGGCTACCGCATGGCCACCAAGCCGCATCATCACGACAGCGTGCGGCAGTTCCTGAAGAGCCTGAAGCCGAAGGTGCGCCTCTCGCTGCCGGCGCTGGAGACGTTGGCCGTGATTGCCTACCGCCAGCCGGTGACGCTGCCGGAAATCCGCGAGATTCGGGGCGTGGATGCGGCGGGGGTGATCAACACGCTGCTGGAGAAGAAGCTGGTGACGACGGCGGGGCGCAAGGAGGCGCTGGGCAAGCCGATTCTCTACCGCACGACCAAGGAATTTCTGGTGCAATTCGGGTTGTCGAGCGTGCGCGACCTGCCCACGCTGAAAGAATTCGAGGAAATGGCCCAAGCCGGGTTGGAAGGCTTGGAGGCGGCGCCTGCGGCGGCGGTTACGGCTGCGGCGGATCTTGCCGGGGAGCAGGCGGACTCAAGCGGCGGCGAGCCGGCGTGAGAACGCCGTCGGGCAGGCGATCGGTCCAAGGCAGGTCGAGCCCGTACCTGCGCCGCTTTTCCAGCAAGGTCTTGGGGCTGATGCCCAGCACTTTCGCGGCTTCCTGCTTGCGTCCCTGGCAGCGATCCAGCACCGCGGCGATGTGCTGCTTTTCGATCTCTTCGAGCGACTCGAGGCCATGGTTTTCGGCACCAGCGCTGAGGTAATCCGGGAAATCGGCCAGCCTCAACTCCGGCTGCGTGCCCCAGATCAGCGCTCGGCTGAGTAGGTTGCGCAGTTCGCGAACGTTGCCCGGAAAGGCGTAGTTGGCCAAGGCAGCGCGGGCGGGCGCAGCCAGCTTCGCGCCGCGTCCGTTGGGGAGGGTGGCGAGAAAATATTCAGCCAGCGGGATGATGTCGGCACGGCGCTCGCGCAGAGGGGGGACTTGCAGCGGCAGAACGAAGAGACGGTAGTACAGATCTTCACGGAACGTGCGCTGCGCGACCGCTTGATCCAGGGCGATGTTGGTCAGCGCGATCAAGCGGGCATCGATTTGAATCGGCTGATGGCCGCCGAGGCGTTCAAAGCGCTTTTCTTCGATCACGCGCAGCAGCTTGGCTTGCAGCAGCAGGCTGAGACTCGCAATCTCGTCCAGAATGAGGGTGCCTTCGCCCGCCAATTCGAGGCGGCCGGGCTTGGCCTGGTAGGCGCCGGTGAATGCTCCTTTTTCGTAGCCAAACAGCTCGCTTTCGATCAATTCCTCCGGCAGGCTGGTGCAATCAATTTTCACGATCGGGTGGTGCCGCCGCGGGCCGAGGAAATGCAAGCGCTGGGCCAGCAAGTCTTTGCCGCATCCGCTCTCGCCAAGGATGAGCACGGTCGAGGAATTCGGCGCGATCTTGTCCACCAACTCGAGCAGCTTCACCGAAGCCGGATCGGAAGCGATCCAGACCGGCAGCGTTCCCGGTGCGGTTTCCTGGCCGGGGCTCACGGTTTCACCGCCAGGCGCGGCGCGCGGCTCCAAAGGCGCTCGAGATCATAAAAGCGGCGGGTGCGCGCGGAAAAGATGTGGACGATGAAATCGAGGTAATCGAGCACGATCCATTCGCCTTGCCCTTCGCGCCGGGCGGGCCGCAATTTTTCGCTTTGCTCGAGCTTGAGTTCAATCGCTTCGGCAATGGATTCGATTTGCCGCGGGCTGGAGCCGTGGCAGAGAAGGAAAAAATCGCAGAAGTCGGCGAGCGCACGCACATCGAGGACGACCGCGTCCTGAGCGAGCTTGGCTTCGGCGGCCTCGACCGCGCGGCGTAGGCGGCGTCGCGTGGCTGCGCTGGCGGAGCGGACCGGAGGATTCTTGGGCCGAGACGGCGCCGCGGTCTTAGTGGGCATACAGTCCCGCCCTTTGAATATAGGCGCGCACCGTTGCTGGCAGCGCGACGGTCCGGCCGGTCCGCACCGCGGTCGCGCTCTGCGGCGCGGCAAAATCGCCGATCCAGTGAAACGCCCGTCCGGCAGCAGCGGCGCGGACGGCCTGGATGCTGGTGCCGGATCGGGCGAGCACCACCCACTCGCAACTCTTGAGCAGGCGCGAGGGTTGGTGCCAGGTCGGCAGCGTGGCGAAGGCATCGGCTCCGATTACGTAGTGCAATTGCGCCTCGCGATGCCGGGCCGCAATCCAGCGCACTTGGTCGAGGGCGTAGGTGGGGCGCAACGGGTTCTTGCCGGGGACAGCGAGCGGAAGCCAGTTGCGTTTGCCCTGCAGTGCGAGCGCAACCATCGCGTAGCGATCTGCAAAGCTGGCGTCTGGCGGATGGCGGTGCCAAGGACGCTCAGCGGGAATGAAGTAGATCCGTTCCAGTCCGCATGCTCGTCCCGCCGCCGCCGCCATGGCCAGATGGCCGCGGTGGATCGGATCAAATGTCCCGCCCAAGATTCCCAGCTTCTTCAATGCCGGTTCCCTGTTCTCCAGTCTCCTTTCGTCTGGTCTCCCGCAGCATCGCTGCCAAGGCATATTTCAAGTGATCCACGCCCGTGCCCGTCGCCGCCGATATCGAATATAACGGCATCCCGCGACGGCGGCTTAAATTCTCTAGCGCTTCCAGCTTGGCCGGGTCGGCAACATCGAGCTTGCTTGCGACCAGAAGAGCCGGTTTTTCGGCAAGCCCCGCACCAAAGGCGCGCAGCTCGCCTTCAATGACTTCTACATCTTGGACCGGGTCGCGTCCGCTCTCCGGGCTCACGTCCACCAAATGGGCGAGCACGCGCGTGCGCTCAATATGGCGCAAGAACTGCGTTCCCAGGCCGGCGCCGGAGTGGGCGCCTGCGATCAAGCCCGGGATGTCGGCAACGACGAAACTTTCCTCCTCGCCCACGCGCACCACGCCAAGATTGGGGGACAAGGTCGTGAAGGGGTAATTCGCGATCTTGGGCCGCGCGGCGGAGAGCACGGAAATCAGCGTGCTCTTGCCAACATTGGGAAATCCCACCAACCCCACCTCGGCAAGGAGCTTGAGTTCGAGCCGGAGCTTGCGGGCTTCGCCCGGCTGGCCGTGCTCGACGCGGCGCGGCGCTTGGTTGGTCGAAGTGGCAAAGCGGGCGTTCCCGCGACCGCCGCGTCCGCCGTGCGCCACGACATGACGCTGACCGGGTTGATCGAAATCGAGAATCTGCTCGCCGCTGGCCGCGTCAAACACGACTGTACCCACGGGCACGCGGAGCAGCACGTCGCGGCCGTTCTTGCCATGGCAGTTGCTGCCTTCGCCGTGGCCGCCGCGTTCGGCCGTGTGTTCGGGGTTGAAGCGGAAATGGACGAGCGTGTTGTGGCGCTCGCTGGATTCCATGACCACGTCGCCGCCGTTTCCGCCGTCGCCCCCGCTGGGGCCGCCCCGCGGGACGTACTTTTCCCGCCGAAAAGCAAGACAGCCGTTGCCGCCGCCGCCAGCTTGGACGCGGATTTCTACCTCGTCTACAAACATCGTGAGCGTGCGCGCAGGGACGCCGCAATTCGGAGCTAGGCCGAGACGGCGGGGCGCACGTTGACGAACTTGCCGGAGCGTCCGCGATCCACAAATTCGACCGACCCGCTGACCTTGGCAAAGAGTGTGTCATCCTTGCCGCGGCCGACGTTTTCCCCGGGCTTGAGCGGCGTTCCGCGTTGGCGCACGAGGATGGTGCCGCCTAGCACCTGCTGGCCGCCGTAGCGTTTGATGCCCAGCCGCTGCGCATTCGAATCGCGCCCGTTGCGCGAGCTGCCCAAACCTTTTTTGTGTGCCATGGAGATTGCTTCCGTGCGCGGCTTACGCCGGCAAAATTTCGTTCACCCGCACCCGGGTGTAGCTTTGGCGGTGTCCCTGGAGCTTCTTGTATTGCTTCTTGCGTTTGTAGTGGAACACCAGCACTTTGGGGGCCTTGGCCTGGGCCAAAATCGTTCCGGTGACGCGCGCGCCTCGGCCAGGGGCCAGCGCGCCATCCGGGCCGCTCACCGCCAGCACTTCGGTCCATTCCACCTGGTCGCCAGACGCCTGGGGAAGCTTCTCCAGGCGCAGTTCGTCGCCCGGGCTCACCCGATACTGTTTACCGCCGCTGCGAATCACCGCGTACATGAAGACTCCTATGCCCAGAGGCAAACCCTGATTATACGGGTACGGGCGCGATTCCGTCAACGCGGGGCGCAGCGGTCGGGCTGTTCCGCTTTATGGCCGCAGGGCGAGCATAGGGTCTATGCGGCTGGCGCGGCGCGCGGGCACGGCGCAGGCGAGCGCGCCAGTAACCAGCAGCACCGCGCTGACCGCGGCGATCACGGCGGGGTTGCTGGCCTGCACGCCGAAAAGGAGGCTCGCAAGCATGCGGCCCAGTGCAACGGCTGCGGCGGCCCCGACCAAGAGGCCGACGATGACGGGCGTGAGCCCCTGGCGCATCACCATGCCGATCAAGCTGCGCGAGCTCGCCCCCAACGCCATGCGCAATCCAATTTCGGTGGTTCGGCGCTCGATGGAATAGGCGACCACGCCATAGATGCCGAGCGCGGCCAGCAAGAGCGCGCAGGCGGCGAAGAACAGGACCAGCGTGAGCTGAAACCGGCGTGGCGCGACCGATTCGGAAATAAGGCCGTCCATGGACTGAATCGTCGACACGGCGGCGTCAGGCTTCACGCTCCAAACCGCTTGCCGGATCTTGGGTGCAATCTCCGCGATCGGAAGGCTGGTGCGCAGGATCAGCGCGGCTGCGCCGGGAACGCGCAGCGTATAGGGCCAATAGGCCGCTAAGCCGGGCGTTTCCTCCAGTCCGCGGGCGCGCACGTCCGCCGCGACACCGACCACAGAGTACACCGGCTCCGGATCGCTCAAAGTGAACTGCTGGCCGATGGGGTCCTTGCCGGGCCAAATCTTTTCCGCCGTGTACTCGGATACGACTGCCGCGACCGGCGGTTGCGCGGCTGGCTTCTGCCCGGGCGCGTTGCGGGATGCCGCCGAAGCCGCGGCGGCAGCCATTTCGGCCGCGGTGAACGTGCGACCGCGCACGATCGGGATGCCCATGGCTGCGAAGTAATCGGCGCTGACCGAGCTGAATGCGCCCAAGGGACGCTGGACCAAGGGCCGGGTGTCGTGCACGTAACTGAGCAAGTCGGTGTCGTTGACGCCCTGGGTGGGCACGGTGTCAATCAGGCCGGCCGCCTGGATGCCAGGAAGATCTTGCAGGCGTTCCAGCAAGGTCTGCAGGAATGCGGAGCGCTGTGCAGAAACGCCGGGCCAATCCACCGAGGCCTCGATCCGCTGCTGGGGCTGAAACCCGGTATTGACCCCGAGCAGGACCATGTAGCTGGCGACGAGCAGGCCGGCGACGATCAGCAGCAGCGCGGCGAGCGCGGCTTGCGCGCCCACCAGCCAACTCCGGAGCCGAAGCTTCTGGCCGCTGTCGCTGGCGCTGCGCCCGCCCGAGCGCAAGGCTCGCTGGGGATCCGTGCGCGCGGCCCGCATCGCGGGCCAAATGCTGAAGAGCACGCCGCAGGCGAGGGCGAGCAGCAGCGCGAAGGCCAGCACCACAGGATTGAGCCCAACCTCGTCGAGCCGCGGCAGTCCTGCGGGAGCGGCATGCACGAGCCAGCGCAGCGCGGCTTCCGCCGCCAGCACCCCGAGCATGCCGCCGCCAGCGGCAAGCAGCAAGGCTTCGAGCACGGTTTCCCGCATGAGCCGTCCGCGGCTGGCGCCGAGGGCTACGCGGATGGCGATCTCCTGGCCCTGTCCGTGCACGCGGACGAGCAACAGGTTTGCGAGGTTGAGGCAGACGATCAGCAGAATCGCCGCAACCGCGGCCAGCAGCATCCAGAGGCCGAGCGCACGGCTGCCAACGAAGCTGTCGCGCAGGGAGGTGACGATGGTGTGAACGTGGATGTCCGCAGGCGCGTGGGTGGCGCTCAGCATCGCGGCTTCGATCACGTCAAATTCCGCCTTGAGCTGCGCGGCATTGACGCCAGGCTTCATGCGCACGATGGCCAGATAGTTGAAGTTCCCGACATTCTGCCCTTGGGCGACATCTGTGCCGAGCGGCTGGAACACCTGCATGGGTTCGTTGCCGCTGCTAGGCGCAAAGAATTGGCCCAGCTCCGAGCCGTGGGGGAAGCGCAGGCTTGCCGGCAGGATGCCGACGATTTGGTTGGGGTGCCCATCAAGGTCCACGGTGCGCCCGACGAGGTTCGGGTCGGAATGAAATTGCGAGCGCCAGAACTCATTGCTGAGCATGACCACATGGTTCTTGCCCGGCAAATCCTCTTCCGGCAGGAAGCCGCGGCCGAGCAGCGGAGTCACGCCGAGGGTGCGGAAGATGCCAGCGGAAACGGTCGCGCCGCTAATCCGCGTCGGGCTGCCCGAGCCATTGCTGCTCAGCACCCAAGTGGAAGGCTGCAGGATTGAGATTCCCGCCAGCAGCTTGGAATCCCTGCGCCACACGAAAAACGAACGGGCATTCACCGGGAATGCCGGAAATTTCTGGGCGAACTCGGGAATGGATTGTTCGAGCGCGACCAACTGCTCTGGATGAGGAAAGGTCAACGGGCGGAGCAGCACGCCGTCCACGAGGGAAAAAATCGCCGTGTTCGCGCCGATTCCCAGCGCCAACGTGAAGATTGCGATGGTGGCAAATCCCGGGGCTTTAGAGAGGCGGCGGAGAGCAAGTCGCAGGGCGCGCATGCGTAAACCTACGCATGAGCTGGAACAACGGTTCCGCGGCTTGCGGCGAGGTTAGGCAGCCCGGCCCAAGCGCTCGCCGCCGGCCTCCCCAGCTGCTGAACCCGACGGCGGTGCAAGCAGATCGTCCCAGGTGCGGCGGTAGGGGCGCATGCACTCGGCGCAGCGCAGGCCGTAAGTGCCGTCTTCCCAGCGCGCCCGGACCCAGCGATGGCTGCACGTCATTCGCTCCCAGACATTGAAAAAGTTTTCCAGCAGATTCATGGCGCAACCTCCATCCTCTAATTGGATGCACTCTGCCGGTCCGGCGATGGGTCATTCGGTCCAGTGTTGCCGAAATGGATCGGGGCGCGCAGGAAAGACTGCGGAGGCGAAAAAAATAGGATGCGCAGCCGCGCATCCTATTTTTCTTTTTCTGCCCTTCTCAGGCAGGAGGCCCCCTGCGAGGCCTCGGTTGAGGGTGCACTACTTCTTCTTCTTGGCGGTCTTCTTCGCGGCCTTCTTCGCCGGTTTCTTAGCAGCCATGTAGTCCT
>DATNED010000124.1:0-11857 GCA_035553115.1 Terriglobales bacterium
CTGGGGCGCATGCTGGCGGCGCTGGCGACCTTTGCCGAAACCCACGCCGAGGTGCTGATCCCAGGATTCACGCATCTGCAGCGGGCGCAGCCGGTTTCGCTCGGCCATCATGCCTTGGCGTACGCAGAAATGCTGCTGCGCGACGCCGGGCGGATTGCGGATGCGTACCAGCGCATGGACGTGTCGCCGCTGGGAAGCGGGGCGCTGGCCGGGTGCGCCTGGCCGACCGACCGCGGGGCGGCAGCAAAGGAAATGGGTTTTGCGGGAGTCACGCAAAACAGCCTGGATGCGGTTTCGGACCGCGATTTCGCGATTGAGTTGGTGTTCGCGCTGAGTTTGATGGGAGTGCATCTGTCGCGGTGGGCGGAGGATTGGATTCTCTATTCCTCCACCGAATTTGGGTGGCTGAAGCTGGGCGACGCCTATGCCACCGGCAGCAGCCTGATGCCGCAGAAGAAGAATCCGGACGCCCTGGAGCTGATCCGCGCGCGGTCGGCGCGAGGCATCGGCGCGCTGCAGGGGCTTCTGGTGCTCCTCAAGGGACTGCCGCTGGCGTACAACCGCGATCTGCAGGAGGACAAAGCGCCGGTATTCGAGGCCCTGGACAACGCGGTGGCGTGCCTGGAGATTGCCGCAGGCGTGGTGGCGTCCACCGGCGTGGACGCGGCGGTGTGCGCGCGCGCGGCAAACGATGTCAGCCTGCTGGCGACCGACATTGCCGACCTGCTGGTGGCGGCAGGCGTGGACTTCCACAGCGCGCATCAGCAGGTGGGGGCGCTCGTGGCGGCGGCGACGGCCGGGCGGCGGGAACTGCGGGAATTTGCCGATTCCGAGTTGAAGGCGATTGCACCCCATCTCGACCCAGCCCAGCTGCGCGGTCTCACGGCGGCTGCCGCGGTGGCGCGGAGGGATTGCATCGGGGGGACGGCTGTGGGCCAGGTGCGGCAGCAAGCGGTGCGAGTGGCAGCGCAGGCAAGTCGGGCCCTGCAGGCTGGGCGGGACAACCGAAAGCGATGAGCGTCTGACGCGCCCGGTGCAACGGCTTGCATATCGAAGGGAAGGAAATATCCGGGGCGGTGGTCCTGACAAAGGCTAAGTCTATTAGATAAAACTCCTACTGCCGCATACATTATGGCCATGAAATTGCACTACGCACGCCTATGATTCGTCGCATCCTGCCGATCGTCCTGTTTGCCTTGATCGCCTGTGTGGCCTTGCAGGCTTCGCCGTTAACCGTCTACTTCACAGGAAACTGTGCGGATTGCACCGGCCTCGGGGCGAACGGCACGGTCAACGCCTCGATTACGTTCGCGTCGCAGTATTTCTACAATATTTTAGGCGCTGCGAACTCGAACAATCTGGCTTACGGGGATCTGAACTCCACGGGAACGTCTTTCATCGGCCAGACACAGGAGACCACCGCCGTGGGCTCGTTCGTGTATGACGGCAGCAACAAGCAGGCACCCATCACCGCGAGCCATATCCTTCGGTTCGATGCGGTGTTTGGCTGGGAGGGGCAGAACCCATTCCCGGGTCCGCAAAGTTTCGACATTGAGTGGGGCAGCCTTACGGGCATCTCCTACGATTTCAATACGGTGTTCAACAGCGCCAATAACGGCACTAGCGGCACCTGGAATTTCAGCATCACCGACAACAACACCGGCGGCGGCGGCCACCAGCTTCAGGACCACGGCACGAACGCCTCCTGGAGCTTCAGTGCGCCGCCGCCGTCTACGGTTCCCGAGCCGGCCACCTGGGCGGAGATGATTGGAGGCTTGGGGCTGCTGGCAATGCTCGGCTTCGCCGGCAAGCTGCGCTTGGGCGGCGCGGACGTTCGCTCATAGCGCTGAATTTCCTCGCTTGCAGAGCCGCCCGCGCTCGCGCGGGCGGTTTTGCTTTTGCAGCCCGCATACTGAACGGTGGACCTGCCAACCTTCATGCCGCCGTGGTGGCTGCGGAACGGGCACGCCAATACGGTTTATTCGTTTCTGCGGCCGCGAGGCGTAGGCGGACTTCCGGAGGCGCACTCCGACTGGATTGCGGCGGAACGGGGAACCGAGCTGCTGCTGCGCTCCCATTGGCAGCCGCAGGCGGCGCCCGCGCTGCTGCTGGTGCATGGCCTGGAGGGGTCGAGCGAAGCCGGCTATATGCTCACCACGGCGGCCAAGGCGCTGGAACGCGGCCTGCATGTTGTGCGGATGAACGTGCGCGGCTGCGGCGAGAGCGAAACGCGCTGCGGAACCCTGTACAACTCGGGCATGTCGGACGACGTGGCGCGTGCGGTGGAGTGGGTGCGGACACGGCCCAATGTGAATGGCGTGGCGCTGGGCGGGTTCTCCATGGGCGGGAATCTGGTGCTGAAGTACTTGGGCGAGCAAGGCGCGAGCGCGCCGATCGCCACAGCCACGGCGATTTCGCCGTGCCTGGATCTGGCCGCGTGCGCGGACGCGCTGCACCGCAAGGTCAACTATTTCTACGAGCAGCGGTTCTTGCGCAGCCTGAAACAGCGGTTGCTGCGACGGGCGGCGCGCGAGCCCGGCGTGTACCCGTTGGAGAAGCTCGCCGGCATGGGCTCGGTGCGGGCATTTGACGATGTGATCACGGCGCCGTTCACGGGCTACCGCGATGCGGAGGACTATTACGAGCGGGCGAGCGCGGCGCGGGTGCTGGAGGAAATCCGGGTGCCGACGCTGGTGCTGAACGCCGAAGATGACCCCTTCATCGTGATTACCGCGTCCTCGCGGGCCAAGATGGCGGCAAACCCGGCGATCCATTTCGCGCCCACGCGGCATGGCGGGCACTGCGGGTTCCTCAACGCGCGCCGGAGCGCCGAAGGGATTTATTGGGGCGAGTCGAGGGTGGCGCAGGTCGCCGCCCAGGCGTTCGGTGCCCGCGCGGTCCTGGCGCGCTAGCTGAGCTCTTCGGTGAGGCGGGCGAGGGTGCGGGCGAGGGTTTGATTCGCCTGCCGCTCCTGCTCGATTTTGCGGATCGAATGGATGACGGTGGAGTGGTGCTTGCCGCCGTAGAAGCGTGCGATTTCGGGGAGCGAAACCGAGATCAATTGGCGGGTAAGGTACATGGCCACCTGGCGGGGAAGCACGATGTGCTGGCTGTTATTGCGGGCCTTGAGGTCGGCGACGCGCAAGTTGAACGACTCGGCGACGGCCTTGGCAATGATCTCGATGTCGAGCTTGCGCTGCTGCTGGTCGAGGAGGTTCTTGAGCGCCTCCTGCGCGATGGCGATGGTTGCGGGCACCCCCTTGAGCGAGCAGTAGGCGAGCAGGCGGACCATGGCGCCCTCGAGCTCGCGAATGTTGCTCTTGATCTTCGAGGCGATGAATTCGGCGACGTCTTGGCCGAGCTCGAAGGTTTCGGGGTGCTTCTGGCGCTCGAATTGGGCCTTTTCAAGGATGATGGCGGTGCGGGTTTCGAGATCGGGCGGCTGCAGATCGGCGGTGAGGCCCCACTCGAAGCGGGAGCGCATGCGCTCCTCGAGCTGGGTGAGCTCTTTCGGGGGGCGGTCGCTGGAGATCACCACCTGCTTTCCGGCGCCGTGGAGGGCATTGAAGGTATGGAAGAATTCCTCCTGGATGCGCTCTTTGTTGGCGATGAATTGGATGTCGTCAATGAGGAGGACGTCCACCGAGCGGTAGCGATCCCGGAAGGTGATCATGTTCTCGTAGCGCAGGCCCGAGATCATTTCGTTGGTGAAGTTTTCGGCGGTGACGTATTCGATGCGCAAGTCGCGGCGCAGGGACTTGGCCTTGTGCCCGATGGCGTGCATGAGATGGGTCTTGCCCATGCCCACGCCGCCGTAGAGGAAGAGCGGATTGTAGGCGTGGCCGGGGCGCTCGGCGCACGCCTGGGCGGCGGCGTGCGCGAATTGGTTGGAGCCGCCGACGACGAAGCTTTCGAAGGTGTACTCGGGTTTCAGCGTGCAGGTATCGAACTCCAGCGTTGCCTGCGCGGGCGGGTAGGCGGCGCGCGCGGGCGCCAGCGCAACCGCGGCGGCCGGAGGCGGAAGCGCGACGGCCGCGGCCGGCGCGGCGACGACGACCTCGACGCGCTGCACCCGGGACTCGAGATGCAGGCGGCGGATGGCTTCCTCGATCTGCGGCCGGAATTTCTCGCCCACCATGCTGCGCTCGGCGTCGGGCACGGAGATGGTGAGCGTGCCTTGTTCGAGGCGTTCCTGGCGGGTGGGGCGCAGCCATTGATTGAAGGGCTGGGGCTTGAGGTGCTTGCGCAGCTCGCCAAGGATCTCGTCCCAGGCAGATTGCATTTTGGCTGAAGATTGCGCCATGCGGAGACTTTCACGGGCTGCGTGGTGCCGACAGCGATGCAGCGGCTGATAGCATCTCATGAACGCGACTGGGTTCGCACGCTGCGGAAGAAAATTTTTTCGGTTGCCGGCGCGGGGGCCGGTGGCCCCAGCCCGGCGACTTGCTGAGGAGAGCGGGGCTCGGTATAATGGCTGTGTTCGCTGCTCCCCTTGCAACCTAGAGTGGTACAGGCGGATGCGCCCGCAGTGTCGGTGACCTATGCCCAAAAGAACCTTTCAACCGAACCGGCGACGGCGGAGCAAGACGCACGGCTTCCGCACCCGCATGGCAACCAAGAACGGCCGCGCGGTGCTGGCGCGCCGGCGCGCCAAGGGGCGCAAACGGGTTGCTGTCACCGCCGGGTACCGCGACTAGCAAAGAATTCAGCGCCCGCGGTGGAAGCTGGCCGGGCTCGCGCCGCTTGCTTCGCCGCGTGGACTTCCTGGCGGTCTACGATAGCGGCATGCGTCGCGGCTCCCCCCACTTCACCATCTTCGGCCGGCTGCGGGCTGCAGCTGCGGTAGGGGCGGGGGATCGGTTCGGGATCACGGTGACGAAGAAGCTGGGGAACTCGGCAGTGCGCAACCGTTTGCGCAGGCGGACGCGGGAGCTGCTGCGGCGGCTGCCGGGGTCGGGACCAGCATGCGATTTTGTCATCCATCCGCGACCGGCGGCAGCCACCGGCGCGCTGCCGTCCTTGGCCGAGGAGTTGGCCGCAGAAATGCAAAGGATGCGCGAAGCTTTGGAGAGGGCGGGCACGAGGCCAGCGTGAGGCGCATTCCCCAAATCGTTTTGCTTACGCTGCTGCGCGGCTATCAGCGCGGGATCTCGCCGTGGCTGCCGCCGAGGTGCCGGTTCTATCCTTCGTGCAGCGAGTATGCGGCGCAAGCCATTGCGCAGCATGGCGCGGTGCGAGGAAGCTGGCTGGCGGCACGGCGGCTGGCGCGGTGCCACCCGTTTCATGAAGGCGGCGTGGATTTAGTACCCCATCCAGGCAGGCAGGATGCCTGCGCTCCCAGCGAATGCCATTGAATCAAAACGAAGATCCGAATTTCGAGCGCCGCCTGATCCTGGCGTTTGCGCTGTCGGTGCTGCTGTTCCTGGTGTTCTTGCCCTATTTGAACAAGCAGAGCAAGATGCCGACGCTGCAGCAGGCGCAGAACAATCGCCCGGCGCCGACGGCGCAGGCACCCGCGACCGCACCCGCACAACAGAAGCCCGAAACGACGCCGGCGCAGGCGCCGAAACCGAAGCCCGGCAAGCCGGGCGGCCCGGTCGCACCCGCGACCACGCAATCGTCCCCGACGGTCGCGGCCGCGGCCGAACAGCAGGTGACGGTGGACACGCCGGTGTACCACATCGCCTTCAGCAACCGCGGCGCCAGCGCGCGCGCCTGGGTGTTGACCCAGTACAAGGACGATGCGGGCAAACCGCTGAACCTGGTGGATCCGGAGTTCTCGAACCAGCACGGCTATCCGCTGGCGTTCTGGACGCCGGATGCAGGGCTGCGGCAGCAGTTGGACCAGGCGCTCTACCAGGCGCGGCTGACCAAAGCCCCCGACGGCAGCCAGACACTCACGTTCACCTGGTCGAACGGAGACGTGACCGCCACCAAGACGCTGCGCTTCGGCGCCGGATACGTGGCCGATGTCACCAGCGCGGTGACCCGCGCCGGGCAGCCGCTGCCGATGGCGCTGGCCTGGCCGGGGGCCTTCGGGGACCGGGCCGTGCCGGGCGACTTCAACACCGAGCAGTTGTTCCACCAGTCCGCCAACAGCGTGCAGACGCTTGCGGTGAAGAAGGTGGAGAACGGCAACACCGATGAAGGCGTGTACCAGTTCGCCGGCGTCGAGGACCAGTTCTTCGCGGCCGCATTCTTGCCGAACAACGAACCGACGATCACCATCACGCGGCTGAAGAGCAGCTACCAGCCCAAGCTGCGGGACGCGAGCGGGAACGTCATCACCAACAACCGCGTGGACACGGTGGGGCTGGCGGTGTCGGACGGCGCAGTCAACGACACCCGGCTGTTCGTGGGCCCCAAGAAGATCGACCTGCTCAAGGCCGTGGACCCGGCGCTGCGCGGACTGGTGGATTTCGGCTGGTTCACGTTCATCGCCGAGCCGCTTTTTTTGTGGATGAACTGGACGTACGTGCATTGGATCCACAACTACGGCTGGGTGATTCTGTTCCTCACCTTCGTGCTGACGATGGCGACGTTCCCGCTGAAGATGAAGGCGCAAAAGAGCCAGAGCATCATGATGGCGCTGCAGCCGAAGATCAACGCGCTGAACGCGAAGGCGAAGAAGTACGGGATGCGCGATCCGCGCAAGCAAGAGGTGCAGCAGGAGATCATGAAGCTGTACAGCACCTACGGCGCGAATCCGCTGGGCGGGTGCCTGCCGATGCTGATCGTGCTGCCGCTGATTTACGCCTTTTGGCGGGTGCTCGATTACGCCATCGAGCTGCGGCATGCGCCCTGGTTCGGGTACATCCACGATTTGTCGGCGAAAGACCCGTACTTCGTGCTGCCGTTGCTGGTGGTGGTGACGCAGTTCTTCTCGATGTCGTTCATGCCGACCACGCCGGGGCAGGATCCGCGGCAGGCCAAGATGATGAAGTGGATGATGCCGATCGTGATGGGGTGGTTCTTCTTCTACCTGCCCAGCGGCGTCAACCTATACTATTTGGGCTACAACATCGTCAGCACCGGGCAGCAATGGGTGGCCAACAAGGCGTACAACGAGAAGGCGATCGCGATTGTGGCCGCCAAGGACGAGGAGTTGCGGCAGGCGGGAAAGAAGAAAGTCATCGAAGGCAAGGTCGTCAGCCCGAAGCGATGAGCGCGGGGACGACGGCAACGGAGGAATGACCATGGCGGGAAGCCTCGAGGCGGAAGTGGGCGCGAAATTGCGCGAGTTCCTGGATCCGATCCTGCGCGAGGGCGATTTCCGGCTGCACTACCGGCTGATCTCGCCCGAGCCCGAGCCCGACGGCGAAGGGCCGGAGCTGATTGTGGATTTTGGCGGGCCGGACTCGGACCTGCTGCTGGCGGAAGACGGCGAACTGCTGCGCGGACTCGAGCACTTGGCCTTCGAGACGCTGCGGCTGGGCCCGCACGAGCATCACCGGCTGGTCTTTGATTGCCAGGGACGGCGGCAACTGCGGGTGCAGGAGCTGCGCACGCTGGCGAAGATGGCGGCCGAACGGGTGCGGAGCAACGGCGTGCCCTACGCGTTCGCGCCCATGAACTCGCGCGACCGGCGCACCGTGCACGTCGCGCTGCGCAATGAAGCCGGGCTGTCGAGCGGCAGCGAAGGCGAGGGACGAGACCGCCACATCGTGGTGCGGCAAGCGGGGGCGGACGGAAGCGGGGCGGCGCCGAGCCCGGGCGCGCGCAAAGAGTTCCGGCGGATATAGCAGGCCCGCAGCAGGTTCGGCGGCTCCGGTGGACGCTGTGCGATTGCTTGGGCATAATACTCGACATGAACACAGGCGCGGCGAGGTCAACGGATCCGGGATATGACGATGCGGTAGAGCAATATGCGGCGGCGATGAAGCTGTTTGGCCAGCAGAAGTACGAGCGGGCCAAGCCGCTGCTGGAGAAGGTGGCGTCGCTCCCGTATCGCGAGATCGCCGAGCGCGCGGCCATGCACCTCAGCAGCTGCCGAGCCAAGCTCGATGCGGCGACTCCAAGCGGGCTGCCGGCCGACGAGTATTACCACCAAGCCATCGTCATGCTGAACGCGGCCCAATTCGAGAAGGCCGAAGAATTGCTGGGCAAGGCGATGCGCGCGGGCGCGAAGGGTGCGCATCTGGCCTATGCCATGGCCTGCCTGCGTGCGCAGACCCATGACGTTGAGGGAGCACTGAATTTCCTCAAAGAGGCGATTCGCGGCGACGGCCAGTGCCGCATGCTGGCGCGCCAAGACACCGATTTTGAAGGCCTGATGGACGACCCCCGCTTCACCGAGATCCTCTACCCTGAGACTCGCGGATGACCACCGCAGTGGTCGTACTCGCCGCCGGCAAGGGAACGCGCATGCATTCCCGGCTGCCCAAGGTGCTGCACCAGGCGGGCGGGCGCAGCATGTTGGCCAGCGTGCTCAAGGCGGCGGGCGATTCCGGCGTGGCCGGGCAGAATACCGCCGTCGTCGCCGGGTACGGCATCGAGGCGATTCGCGCTGCGCTCGCCGGCAGCGAGGTCGAGATCGTGCTGCAGGAGCCGCAGCTCGGCACCGGTCATGCCGTGCTCTGCGCGCAGTCGTGGTGGAAACGTCACCCGCAAGTGATCGTGGTGCACGGCGACATGCCGCTGCTCTCGGCGGCGACGATCGGCGGCCTGGCCAGGGCCCGCAGCGAGAGCGGCGCGGCCGCCGTGCTGGCGACCGCTGCCCCGGCCGAGCCCCGCGCCTATGGACGCATTGTCCGCGATCGCGAGCGCCCAGAGCGGGTCTTGCGCATCGTCGAGGAAAAGCAGGCCACCGCGGAACAGTTGAAAATCCGCGAGCTCAATGCCGGGTTTTATTGCTTCGAGACGGCTGCGCTGGCGGAGGCGCTGGCGCAACTTGGCACCGACAATCCCCACGGCGAGTATTACCTCACCGACACCATCGCCCTGCTGGCGCCGCGCGGCGTGGTGGCGTACCCGCTTGAAGACGATCGCGAGTGCCTGGGGGTGAACGACCGGGCCGAGCTGGCCGAGCTCGATTCGGACTTGCGCCGCCGCAAGGTGGCCGCGCTGCTCAAGGCCGGCGTGAGCGTGCAACTGCCCGATACCGTGGTGGTGGACCCGGAGGTGGAGGTGGGCGAAGACACGGTGATCGAGTCCGGGGTGCAGCTGCTGGGCGCGACCAGGATCGGCGCGGGCTGCCGCATCCGCGCGCACTCGGTGGTCGAGTCGGCCAGCGTCGAAGACGGCGCCATCATCGGCCCTTTCGCGCGCCTGCGCGAGGGCGCGGTGATCGGCGCGGGCGCGCACATCGGCAACTTCGTCGAAGTGAAGAAGTCGCGCATCGGCAAGGGCAGCAAAGCCAACCACCTCGCCTACATCGGAGATGCGGTGGTGGGGGAGCGGGCCAACATCGGCGCCGGCACCATCACCTGCAATTACGACGGCGTCCACAAGCACTCCACCGTAATCGGCGACGGCGCGTTTATTGGCAGCAACTCGACCCTGGTCGCGCCGGTCGAGATCGGCGCGGGAGCGTATGTGGGTGCCGGCAGCGTCATCACCGAGGAAGTGCCAGGCGACGCCCTCGGCCTGGGGCGAGCCCGCCAGGCAGTCAAGCCAGGCTGGGCCGCCGCCCGCCGCCAGACAGTGAAACGCAAGTAGGGCTTCGAAGCAGAGCGGAGCGGGGCGCGCCGCCGGACGCGGAATTCGGAGTCGGGGCAGCGATTACACTGGAACCACGATGCTCGATCGCGGCTATGTCCGAGAACATTTGGCGCAGGTGGAGACCATGCTCCAGCAGCGGGGCATGAAGGTGGACTTGTCGGGCTTCCGCGCGCTCGACCAGCGTCGCCGCGCCGCCATCGCCCAGGCGGATCAGCTCAAGCAAGAGCGCAACCGGAGCTCCGAGCGGGTCGCCGAGCTGAAGCGCGGACCCGAGCGCGAGGGCCCGGAAGCCGCCGAGCTGATTGCGCGCGGGCGCGGCCTAGCGGACCAGATCGCCGCCTTGGAAGATGAAGCGCAGGCCGCCGAATCGGAGATGGACCCGCTCCTGCTCGGTCTGCCCAACCTGCCGCTCGACTCGACGCCGATCGGTGCATCGGCGGAGGACAACGTCGAGGTGCGGCGCTGGGGCACGCCGCGCGCCTTCGACTTCGCGCCGCTGCCCCACTGGGAGTTGGGAACGAATCTCGGCATTCTGGACCTGGAGGCCGCGGCCAAAATCTCCGGAGCGCGGTTCGCGGTGTACAAGGGCGCGGGGGCGCGGCTCGAGCGCGCGCTGGCCAACTTCATGCTCGACCGCCACACCGGCGCGGCGGGGTACACCGAGATCCTGCCGCCATCGCTGGTGAACAGCAAGAGCCTGCGCGGCACAGGCCAATTACCCAAGTTCGCGGCCGACCTGTTCAAATGCGAAGGCACCGACTTGTGGCTGATCCCTACGGCAGAGGTTCCGCTCACCAATCTTTTCGCCGACGAAGTGCTGGACGCCGCCGCGCTGCCGATCAGCGTGGTGGGCTACACGCCCTGCTTCCGCAGCGAGGCGGGCTCGTACGGAAAAGACGTCCGCGGCATCATTCGCCAGCACCAGTTCCAAAAAGTCGAACTGGTGAAGATCACGCAGCCCTCGCGTTCGGAGGAGGATCACGAGCAGCTCACCCGTGACGCCGAGGCCATCCTGCAGGCGCTCGAGCTGCCGTACCGGGTCATGAGCCTTTGCACCGGCGACCTCGGTTTCAGTTCGGCCAAGACCTATGATCTCGAGGTCTGGCTTCCAAGCCAGCAGGCGTATCGCGAGATCAGCTCCTGCAGCAACTTCACGGATTTTCAGGCGCGGCGGGCCAACATTCGGTTCCGCGCCGGCGGCAAGGGCAAGAGCGGTTTGGCGCACACCATCAACGGCAGCGGCCTGGCCATCGGGCGCACCTGGGTCGCGATTCTCGAGAACTACCAGCAGGCCGACGGTTCGGTCGCCATCCCCGAGGCGATTCGCGGGTACATGGGGGGAGAAAAAAGGTTGACAGCCTCGCGCTGACAGCGGAAAGTTGGGCATGCCCGCGCTCGTCTTCAAGAATGCCAAGGTGTTCGACGGCGATTCGCCGGATCTGCGCGCCGGCCAGATGGTGCGCGTGGTCGGCGACTCCATCGAGCAAGTCGCCGCGCATGTGCCCGTGGCCGATGCCGAGGTGGTGGACTGCGGCGGGCGCGTGCTGATGCCCGGGCTGATTGATGCCCACGTCCACGTGTACGCCGCCAGCCTGAATCTCACCCGCTTGGCGCAGTCACCGGCCTCGTACCTGGCGCTGTTCGCGGCCAAGTTTCTGCGCACCAGCCTGGACGCGGGATTCACCACCGTGCGCGATGTCGGCGGCGCCGATGTTGGTCTGGCCAATGGCATCAAAGAGGGCCTGCTTGGCCTGACGCCGCGCCTGTTCTACGGCGGCCGCGTCATCAGCCAAACCGGCGGCCACGGAGACTTCCGGCCTGGCGATCACGGCCTCGAAACGCACATCCCCTGCGGCTGCGCGGCCCACGCGGACCTGATGTCGGTCATCGCCGATGGCGCAGACGCGGTGCGGCGCGCGGTGCGCGAGGAGCTGCGCCGGGGCGCGAGCCATATCAAGGTGATGGCATCGGGCGGGGTGGTTTCGCCCACCGATCCATTGGAACGGTGCCAATACTCGGATGCGGAGATTCGCGCGGCGGTCGAGGAGGCCGAGCGCGCCGGGGCCTACGTGGCCACGCACTGCCATCCTGCCGAGGCCGTGCGCCGCTCCGCGGCGCTGGGCGTGCGCACCATCGAGCACGGCACGCTGATTGACCAGCCCACTGCCGAGTTCGTGGCGGAGCGCGGCGCCTACGT
>DATNED010000125.1:0-11321 GCA_035553115.1 Terriglobales bacterium
CCGGGCCTCGAGCCAGATTGACGAGGGCCAGATCACCCGCACCGAGGCCATCATCAACTCGATGACCGACCACGAGCGCCAGCACCACCAGGTCATCAACGGCAGCCGCCGCAAGCGCATCGCGCGCGGCAGCGGCGTCAGTGTGCAAGAAGTGAATCTGGTTCTGAAGCAGTACGTGCAGATGCGCAAGATGTTCAAGTCGGTGTCATCGTCATCGTTTCTGAGCAAGAAGCTGATGCAGCGCATGCCACCGCCGCAATCGCAGTAGAATGGTGTACTTCAAAAAGTAGAGGAATACCCTGTGCTCGTCATCCGTCTCTCCCGTCAAGGAACCAACAAGAAACCGTTTTACCGCGTCGTGCTGCTGGAGAAGAGCGCTGCCCGCAATGGCCGCTCGCTGGAGCTGCTCGGCACCTACAATCCGGTGCCGAACCCGGCGCTGATCGAGCTGAACACCGAGCGCATCGCGCACTGGACGGCGCGCGGCGCCCAGGTCTCCTCGACCGTGGCCAACCTGCTGCGGCGCACCAAGGAACGGGGCGCAGCCGCCCCGGCCGCGTAGGACAACGATATGGAAGCCCTGCTCAAGCATGTGGTCTGCGGGCTGGCGCAATTTCCCGACGATGTGCAGGTGATCAAGCGCCAGGGCCGCGGCGGCGCGCCCTCGTGGGATCTGCGCGTCGCGCCCGAGGATTTCCCGCGCATCGTAGGGCGCGGCGGCAAGACCGCGCGCGCCCTGCGCGCGTTGGTCGAGAACGCCTTTTGGGCGCAAGGCGGAGATGAGTATGATCGTCCGGGGCTGAACATCATGGACCCTGAAGACGATGGCGAACCCGTCTGATCGCGCAGCCGGCTGGGTCGCCGTCGGCCGCGTGGTGAAAACCCAGGGCCGCCACGGCGAGCTGGCAATTGAAATCCTTTCGGACATTCCCAACCGCTTCGAATCGCTGAGCGCGGTTTGGCTCCTCGGCCGCGACGGCGATCGGCGATGCTTTACGCTCGAGCGCCGCTGGCCGCACAAGCATTGGATCATCCTCAAGCTGGCCGGCGTGGACGACCTCAACCTCGCCGAAGCCTGGCTCGGCGCCGAAGTGCAGGTGCCGGCCGAGGAGCGCGCGCGCGCGCCCGCGGGCAGCTTCTACGAATCGGATCTGGCGGGATGCGAGGTCTTCGATCGCGGCCAGAATCTTGGAGTGATCGAATCGGTCGAGCCTGTGCCCGGCGCCGCCGCCTTGCTCCATGTGCGCACCCCTCAGGGCGGCGAGATGCTCATCCCCTTCGCCGCGGCGTTTGTCGCCGAAATCTCGCTGGCAGAGCATCGGCTGGCGCTGGCCCTGCCCGAAGGTCTGGCGGACGTGAACGCCTGAGGGCCCGATGCGCTTCGATCTGATCACGATCTTCCCAGAATTCTTTGATTCCCTCCTGGCTCACGGCGTGGTGGCGCGCGCGCGCGCGGCCGGCGTGCTCGAGATCGCGGTCCGCAACCTCCGCGACTGGGCGCCGCCGCCGCATCGCATCACCGACGACCGCCCTTTCGGGGGCGGCGAGGGCATGGTGATGAAGCCCGAGCCGATCTTCGCGTGCTTGAGCGAACTCCTGGGCCGGCGCCCGGGGCCCGCCGCTCCCGAGGATCGCACCCGGGCACTCCTGCTTTCGGCCCAGGGCCGGGTGTTTGCGCAGCCGGACGCGCGCCGGTATGCCGAGCTCGATCGCTTGATTCTGATCTGCGGCCGCTACGAAGGCGTGGACGAGCGGGTCGCCGAGCACATGGTGGATGAAGAGGTTTCGATCGGCGACTTCGTGCTTTCGGGTGGCGAGTTGGCGGCGGCAGTCCTGCTCGATGCCACCGCGCGGTTGCTGCCCGGCGTGCTCGGCGACGCCCAATCGGCGGTGAACGAATCATTTTCCGCGGCGACGCCCCATCGGCTCGACTGCCCCCATTTCACCCGTCCGGTCGAGTTCGAAGGCTGGCAAGTCCCCGCCGTTCTCCGCGAGGGCAACCACGCCGCCATCGCGAAATGGCGCCGCGATCAGGCGGAGCAGAAAACCGCGCGCCAGCGCCGTGACCTGCTGGCCCGTTAAGCTCTAAGGCTCTGGTAGACTATATTCCTGCCATTTTGCCCGGTGGCCCGCCCGCCGGAAGGGGAACCATTTCCATGAGCCTGAAGCCAGCCATCCAGAAGTTTGTCGAAAAGCAGGCGGGTGCGCCGCTGCCGCCCTTCCACCCCGGCGACACGGTACGCGTGCACGTGAAGATCAAAGAGGGGGACAAGGAGCGCATCCAGGCCTTCGAAGGCGTCTGCATCGCCCGCAATGACCGCGGCGCGCGCCACTCCTTCACCGTGCGCAAGATCTCCTTCGGCCAAGGTGTGGAACGCATTTTCCCGGTCAACGCGCGCGTGATCGACAAAGTCGAAGTTCTGCGCACCGGGCGCGTGCGCCGCGCCAAGCTGTACTACCTCCGTGGTCTGCGCGGCAAAGCCGCGCGCATTCGCGAGCAGGAGAGTCCAGAGAAGGCCGCTTCGGCAAAAACCTAGCCTCAAGTTGGCGCGGGCCGCGGTACGATCAGACGAACCGGCCATGCGGGGCGGACTTCAATTCGAGCAACAAGCCTGGGCCGCGGGCCATGCCTTGGTCGCGGGAGTGGACGAAGTCGGACGCGGCGCCCTGTTCGGCCCGGTCGTCGCCGCCGCCGTGATCCTCGATCCCTGCGACCGGATCCGCGGCTTGAACGATTCCAAGCAGCTTGAACCGGCTACCCGCGAGCATCTGAGCGTTGCGATTTGTTCCCGAGCGCTGGGTTGGGCCGTGGCGGCGGAAGATGCCGGCGTCATTGACGCGATCAACATTCTCCAGGCTTCGCTGCGGGCGATGCGGCGCGCGCTGGATGCGCTTGCTCCGCGTCCGGATTTCGTCTTGGTGGATGCGGTGAGGCTGGAGTGGCCGGGACCGCAGTTGGCGATCGTCAAGGGCGATGCGCGCTCGGATTCGATTGCGGCGGCCTCGATTGTGGCCAAGGTTCATCGCGACGCATTGCTGCGGGAGTGGGACGCGGTCTTCCCTGCGTATCGCCTGGGCAGCAACAAAGGGTACGGCTCGCAGCACCACCTGGATGCGCTCGAGCGCCTCGGACCCTCGCCCTTGCATCGCCGCAGTTTTGCGGGTGTGCCCGGTGGTTGGTCCGCTGCGCCGTCTTCTTAATTTGCGGTGGGGGCGAAGTAGCCGGTGCGGCTGCGGATTTTGGCGCCGCTATTGCTCTTGGCTGCGTCCCCGTGCAACTCGATCTTGACGGCACGGAACTTGCCATCGCGCGTGGGCGCGTCGCTGCGATAGGCCAGCGTGTACTGGCTGCGCAGCTCGTGCTGGATTTCGTCGTAGGCCTTGGCGAGATCCCTGCCGGCATTGATGCTGCGGCCGCCGGTTTGCTCGGCAATCTTGCGCAGCTCGCCGGAACCGCCGCCTCCCCAGGCATAACTCGGGTCCGCTGCGATGATGGCGAAGACAATGGTATTGCTGTCGAGTGCGGCGCGCAACGCATCCTGGCTGGTGTAGGTGCTGCCCTGCTCGCCTCCGTCGGTCACAACGATCACGGCTTTGCGTCCGGCCTGATGGGCGAGCTCGTCATTGCAGGCAAGGTAGATGGCATCCCACAGATGGGTCGCGCCGGTGCTCCGGCTCGGGAACGTGCCGGGGTTGATGCCGACAGCGCTCCCATCCGCGCCTCCAATATGGGCTTGATCCACTGCTTGACTCAAGCGCGCGCTGGAGGCGGTCATGTCCTGCAAGAGGGTGGTGTCCACATCGAAGCCGATCACGAAGGCCAGATCCTTCGCGGTGAGCACTTGGCGAAAGAAGTTGTCGCTAAGCTGCTGCTCCTGCCGCAAGACGTTGGTCTGGCTGGGGCTGGTGTCGAGCAAAAGGCCGAGCGTGAGCGGGAGCTGATCCTCGAAGGAGAAGAAGCGCACTTGCTGCGGGCGCCCGTCCTCGAGCACTTGGAAGTCGCTTTGATTCAGATCGGGAATGAAGCCGCCATGCTTGGTCTCGACGCTGAAGACCATGTTCACCAAATCGGCGTTGGCGACGATGGTGGGAACTTGCGGCGCAGTTTGCGTCTTGGGGTGCGTCGGCAGTGCACGCACTCGTGCGCCTGGCAGTTCCTGTGTTGCCGCGAGCGCCGCGAGTGCGGCAAGCGTGAGGAGCAAATGAGATTGGAAAATGCGCGGCGTCATCTTCGCGTTCCTTCTTCATTGGGACGTGCGGCTGCGCCGCAAGGTTGCGGCGGCGTGCGCGCGGAAGGAACAAACCTCCATTTTTTGCTTGACACCACCGCCAGCAAATTCTATACATTCACTTAACCCGCGTGGGTTCGCCCGCGCGCGGAACTTGTTCGAAAATGGAGAATAGTTTTATGCCAACGAAGAAACCCGCCAAGAAGGCTGCAAAGAAGAAGACCTCGAAGAAGAAGTAGTCAGCACGATCTTCGGGAATTGGGCGAAGGGGGACGAGCAATCGTCCCCTTCGTCATTTCCGGCGCGAAAACAACCAGGGGTATCGAACTCATCAACAACGATGCGCCCGCACCTCCATGTTGACGCAGCTGCGCCGTCGCTCGAGGCGATTGCGGCGCTGCGCGCGCACCTCGATGCCGGCGGGGTGGCAGCGCTGCCGACCGATACCCTCTACGGCTTGGCGGCGGATGCGCGCAATGCGGATGCGGTGGCGGCGGTGTACGCGCTCAAGGGCCGCGATTTCGGCAAGCCGCTGCCGATCGTGGTGCGAAACCTGGAGCAAGCGGCCGAGGCTGCGCGAGATCTGCCCGACGTCTTCGCGGAACTGGCGGCGGCGTTTTGGCCGGGACCGCTGACCTTGGTGGTGCGCGCCTCGGCTTGGATCGCTCCCCAGGTCACGGCTGGAACCGGAACCGTGGGCATGCGGCAGCCGGACTTGCCGCTGCTGGCTGCGCTGCTGGCCGCAACCGGCTATCCGCTCACCGCCACCAGCGCCAACCGGAGCGGCGCGCCCGAGTGCCGCGCGGCGGCCGCTGTGGCGGAGCAGCTTGGCGGATTGCTGGCGGAGCATCGCGGCCTGTTGGTCGATGGCGGCGACTCGCCGCGCCGCCAAGCCTCGACCATCGTGGACTTGACCGGCGATGCGCCGCGGATCGTCCGCGAGGGAGCTGTCGCCGCGGAGGCGCTTGCGCCGTACGGCGTGGTGTATCATGAAACCTCGCGGTAGAGTGCGGAGGAAAGCCCAACATGGCCGAGTCAATCGAGGATAAGGTCCGCCAAATCGTGGTCGAAAAACTGGGCGTGGAGTCGAGCGAAGTCACGCCGACGGCGTCGTTTGTCGAGGACCTGGGAGCCGATTCGCTTGATCTGGTCGAGCTGGTGATGGAGTTCGAGAGCGCATTCAGCATTCAGATTCCGGATGAAGACACCGAAAAGATCCGGAAGGTGCAGGACGCGGTGGACTACATCAAGTCCAAGACGGAGAAATCCTGAAGAGATGCATCGCCGGAGAGTGGTTGTCACCGGCGTCGGCTTGGTTTCGGCAATTGGGCTGACCGCGACGGAAACGTGGCGCGGGCTGCTGGCCGGAACCAACGGCGTCGCCCCCATTACCCATTTCGACGCAAGCAGCTACAGCTGCCGCTTCGCGGCGGAAGTGAAGGGCTTCGACCCGCATGCCTTCATGGAAAAGAAGGACGTGCGGAAGATGGGCCTCTTCATGCAGTTCGCCCTGGCGGCGGCGACGGAAGCCATGGCCGCAAGCGGCCTCAAGTTGGACGACGCGCTCGCACCCCGGGTTGGCGTCCATATCGGCAGTGGCATCGGCGGATTCGACGTAATCGAGCGCGAGCACAAGGCGCTGCTTGAGGCCGGCCCGCGGCGGGTGTCTCCGTTTTTCATTCCCGCGGCGATTGTGAATCTGGCGGCTGGACAAGTGTCCATTCGCTTCAACGCGCGCGGCCCGAATTCTGCCGCCTGCACCGCCTGCGCCTCGGGTGCGCATTCGCTGGGCGACGCCTTCCGGTTGATTCAGCACGGCTATGCCGAAGGGATGATCGCCGGAGGCGCGGAAGCGGCGATCACGCCGCTCAGCGTGGCTGGATTTGCTTCCATGAAGGCGCTCTCGACCCGAAACGAAGACCCGCAGCACGCCAGCCGTCCGTTTGACCTCCATCGCGATGGTTTCGTCATCGGTGAAGGCAGCGGCATTCTCGTTCTCGAAGAGCTCGAATTCGCGCAGCGGCGGGGCGCGCGCATCCTGGCCGAGGTGGTCGGCTACGGCATGAGCGCGGACGCGTTCCACATCACCATGCCCGCCGAAAGCGGCGACGGCGCATTCCGGGCGATGGAGCAGACCTTGGCCGATGCCGGAGTTGGCGCCGAGCAGGTGGATTACATCAACGCCCACGGCACCTCGACCTACTACAACGACAAGTTCGAAACCATGGCGATCAAACGGTTGCTGGGCGCGCACGCCTCCAAGGTTGCGGTGAGCTCGACGAAGTCCATGACCGGACATTTGCTGGGCGGCGCCGGCGGCCTCGAGGCCGGCATCAGCGTGCTCGCGCTGCAGGACCAGATTGTGCCCCCGACCACCAACTACGAGACGCCCGACCCGGATTGCGACCTGGACTACACGCCCAACCAGCCGCGCAAGCGCAAGATCGAATACGTGCTGTCGAATTCCTTTGGCTTCGGCGGGACGAACGCCGCGCTGCTGTTCAAGCGCTGGGCGCAGTGAGCGCGCGGCGCAGCCGCACCCAGGTGTCTTCGAGGGTCTCCGGCAAGACCCGGGTTTCACCCACCACCGTCATGAAGTTGGCATCGCCGCTCCAGCGCGCGACCACATGCAAATGGATGTGGCCGGCAATGCCCGCGCCCGCGGCCTCGCCCAAATTCATGCCGATATTGAAGCCCTGAGGTCGATATTCCCTGCCCAGCACGGATTCCAGCCGCGCTGCAAGCTCGATCATCTCCGCGCGCGCCGCAGCGGAGCAAGCCGCCAGACTGGCGCAATGCGCATAGGGCAAGATCATGACGTGTCCGGTGGTGTAGGGATAGCGGTTCAGCATGACGGCGCAATGCTGTCCGCGCAATACCACCAGCGCTGCGGCGTCGTCGCTTCGGGCCATCTGAGCGCAAAGCACGCACTCGCCGGCCGGCTCGCGGCGTTCGGCAAGATAGCGGTAGCGCCATGGAGAGAAAAGGTGGTCCATGCCGATAGCGCTCGCAGTTCCCCCAGCTAGAAGAACAGGTACTTGCGCCACTTTTCGTCGCTGCGGCCCATCATGCGGATGAGATGGCGGCTGGTATGGAGGGTGAACGGCCGGGGCTCGCGCATCAGCTTCATACCCGCTTCGGCGACCGAGCGGTCGCCCTTGCGGTGATTGCAGGAATGGCAGCAGGCGACCAGGTTCTCCCATGCACTCTTGCCGCCGCGCGCGCGCGGCACGACGTGGTCGAGCGTAAGCGCCTGGGCTTGGCAAAGCTCGCCGCAGTACTGGCAGGTGTTGCGGTCCCGCAGCAAGATATTCTTGCGCGAAAGCGCGCGGGAGCGATGCGGAATGCGCCGGTAGTCGAGCAGGCGAATCACGGAGGGAACGGGATAGTGGCTGCGCGAAGCGCGCAGATGGTGCGCATGCACCTCTTCGGCGCGCGCGACGCCCTTGAGCACCAGCACCAGGGCGCGGCGCGCGGCGCAGACGTTGATGGGCTCGTAGGTCGCGTTGAGCACCAGCACCGGGCTCAGCAGAGGGGCGGAAGCGCTCAAGCTGCCACCTCATTGTGCGGGCTCATGCTCTGCACCAGGTCCGCGCGGCAAGCGGTCACGAGCACGATTTCACGGGCACCCGCTTGGCGCAGGGCCAGCGCCGCCGCAGCCGCGGTGGCGCCGGTGGTGAGCACATCATCCAAAAGGAGCACCGCACGTCCGGCCACGCGGGCAGGATCGGCCGCGAATGCGCGCCGCACATTCTTGCGGCGATCGAGAATGCTAAGTCCGGCTTGGGGCGCGGTCTCGCGGACACGGCGGAGGCCGCGCGCCTCCATGCGGCAGCCCAGGCCGCGTGCGAGACGACGCGCGATCTCGGCGCTCTGGTTGTAGCCGCGCTCTTGCTGGCGGCGGCGCGCCAATGGAACCGGAACAATCAGATCCGGGGATATCGGCAACTGGCCTGCGACCTTGGTCAGGCGATGCGCCCAATAGCCCGCCGCGCTGGTGACGCCCTGGAATTTCAGCAGCAGGATTAGCTCGCGGGCTTGGTCGCGATACGCCGCCGCGCTGAACGCGGCGGTATACGCTGGCGGATCGGTTTGGCACTGCAAGCACCGCCCGTCGGCGCTCGACTCGGCTTCGGGCCAGCTCTTACCGCATTGGCGGCAACCCGGCGAATCCAGGGTCGGCACCGCAGATAGGCACGCGCCGCAAACCGGAAGCCGGCTGAAGTGGCGCAAGGGCACCTTGCAGAGCCGGCACTCCGAAGGAAAGACTATGCAAAAAGCGGAACAGAACAACTGCTTGATCGCAGCCGCAACTCGGCGTCGCCCGCCGTGGAGACGGCGGCGCAGGAACTCACGCCCTGGGACGGCGAGACTGGTAGCAGGCGCGGTGAAGGAACTCCTCCCAGCAGTGCATTTCTGCACCGATCATACCACGCTGGGAGTAGGGAGGGCGTCGCTCGGCCAGTGCTAGAAGTGGTCTCAAAAATGGTGCACCGGCCTTTCCCGACCGTCTCGCATGGGGCTTGGACACCAGGAAAAGCCCCACGGCGCAGGACCGGAGCGCCTGCCTGCGGCTTTTTGAGACCACTTCCAGACGCCCCGTATCGCCCCGCCCCGCTGGCGGCTAGAACCAGGTCGTGCGCTTGTACTCGCGGTAGGCATCGCCGAAGGTGGCCTCAAGAACCGCGGCTTCCTTGCGGGCGCGGACGATTTGCAGCGGAATCAGAACCACAAAGGCAAGGAGCCACCAAGGTCGGTGCGCCCAGATGATGATGCCAACGATCAACAGGCCGCCGAAGACATAGATCGGATTACGGATGCGCGAATACAGCCCCGCGGTGACGAGCGTGTTGGCCTTGGCCTGCACGCTGAAATTCCCGCCCAATTGCATGCGCGCCAGCAAGAACAGCGCGAAGGCGGGCAGCGCGATCGCCAGTCCGGCCAGGTGCCACGGCGTCCAGGCTTGGCCGCCGGCGTACCGGAAATACATATACGCCGCTGCAATCAGGACCGCCACGAGCGAGGCGTAATTCAACTTCATGATCACGAAAGCGTACCATGGAGCGTGGGCGTGGCAGCGCATCTCGGCATTGATTTGAAGCGCTACGACCGGCGCATTCGGCAGTTCATCCCGCGCTACGACGAGATGTTGGAGGCCGCCGCAGCGGCATCCGGGCGGCGCGGCCCGCTGCTGGACCTCGGCGTCGGAAGCGGTGCGCTGGCCGCGCGCTGCTTGCAGCACGCCCCTCGCCGCGCGATCGCGATGGACGGCGATGCCGCCATGCTGGCGCAGGCGCGGCAGCGGCTGCCGGCGGCCAGGCTGGTGCATGCGGATTTCACCCGGGCACGCCTGCCGCGCGCGGGTGCCGTGGTTTCGGCCTTGGCGCTCCACCACGTCGCGGGCACGCGCCGCAAGCTTGCGCTCTACCGCGCGTGTCGGGCCGCGCTCGCGCCGGGCGGAGTCTTGGTAAACGCCGACTGCTGCCCGGCGGAAGAACCGCACATTGCCGAAGCCCAGTTCGCAGCCTGGCGCGCGCACATGCGGCGCTCGTTTCAGCCCCGCCAAATCGAACAAATGTTCGCCGCCTGGGCGGCAGAGGATCACTACCTGCCGCTGGCGACGGAACTGCGCCTGCTCCGCCGTGCCGGCTTCGTGCCCGAAGTGGTCTGGCGCGCGGGATGCTTTGCCGTCATCGCCGCCCGCTAGCTCATTGCGGCATGTCCGCCTTGAGTTTCGCCACGCCTGCGCCGGCTTGCTGGATGTAGCCGTTGGCGACCTCGATCATGGCGGGGGTCGGGGGGATGAGCGCCATGCTGACTTGGCCCGAGATGGCCGAGAGCCACGCGCGCAGGCGGCCGGGGTAGACCAGCGCGCCTTCGCTCGACTGGATGCGGAGGTCCACCAGATCGTCAATATCGCTCGTCAGCTTCTGCTCGGCGGCGGAATTCGAACCGGACTTCGCCAGCGCGTCGCGCGCGTCTATCGCCTGGTTGAGCGCCGTGTCCAACCGATTGATGGCGTCGTGGATGCGCATGAGCAGCTCGAAGCGCTGCTGCAGCTCAGCCTGGGTGGTATGGAGGTTGGGATCGAGCTGGATCACCAGCGGCTGCTTCTGCTCGGCGCCGCCGTAGCTCAGGGTCACGGTGTAGGTGCCGGGAACAACCTCGGGGCCGACCGGCTCGGAGGCCGAGAAGCCGGAGTGGTACAAGCCCTTGACCTCGACCGCATCCGGATACCGCATATTCCACTGATAGCGGTTCATGCCGGCGCGCAGCCGCGCCGCGCGTCCGGCACCGCCGGCACCACCGCGCCCGCCGCGGCCCGCGCCGGCAACCGGGCGCTCGGGTAGCGTGACGGTGTTTATCAGCTTGCCCGCGGCGTCGGCGAAGCTGAGCTTCACCGGCGTGCTGGCGCTGTAGTCGCTCGGCAAGCGGAAGAAAATGGTCGCGCCGGCGGCAAGGTTCTCGCCCCCTGCGCCGCCGCCGAAGCCGCCGCGGCCCCCGCGCGTGGTCAGCCACGCTTGCTGCGGCTTGAAGAGCTGGGCGCCGGATGCGTCGGCTTCCGTCGAGCCGAGTTGCTCGAGCAACTGCAGATCGTCGAGCACCCAGAAGCCGCGGCCGAAGGTGGCGAGCACCACGGCATGCTGCTCGGGCTGAATCTCGACATCGCTCACGCGAACTGCGGGCAGGTTGAGGCTGAGCGGCTGCCACTGCGCGCCGCCGTTGGTGCTGAAGTAGGCCGTCGAGCTCGATCCGGCGAGCAGCAAGCTGGGGTGGTTCGGGTCTTGGCGCACGCTTTCGATGTACTGGTCTTCGGGCAAGCCGTTGGTGAGCGTGCTCCAGGTCTTGCCGTAGTCGGTGGTCTTGTAGACGTAGGGGTGGAAGTCATCCCAGTCGAAGCGGCTGGCCGAAACGAAGGCCGTTCCAGGGGCCGTGGCCGAAGGTTCGATGCAGGTGACCGTGGCCCAGGTCGGCATATTCGACGGACGCACTTCGCTCCAGTGCGCGCCGGCGTCGGTGGTCAGATGCACCAGGCCGTCATCGGAGCCGACCCAGATGATGCTGTCGTTGTGGGGGTCGAAGGCAATCGAA
>DATNED010000126.1:0-13026 GCA_035553115.1 Terriglobales bacterium
GCGTTGCCAAATCCGGCGCGGCGTGCTGGTGCTAGAACGGCACCGCGGCGGGGGGCAAGGGCGCGCTCGCATTCCCACCTTTTCCGGTCGCATTGAGTCCAATCCAGCAGCAGTAGTCATGGGAGGAGCAATGCGAGACAATACGCGGCTGCGGGCGGGGGTGCTGGAGACCTTGTGGAAGAGTGCGTTGGTGGGCCTGGCGATCTACGACGTCGCGCAGCGCAGCCTGCGCGATGCCAATGGCGCGTTCCTGGATTTGCTCGATCCCCGTTTCCGTACCAAGAAAACCATCGGCACCCAACTGGAACAGTGCCTGCCGGAGATTGACATGCCCGGGCTGCAGGAAGCCTTCCAGCGCTGCCTGAAGACCGGCTTGCCGGTACATGCCGACGCCGTGCGCTTCCGCCATGCCGCCGGCTCCAGCTTGCTGGTCAATTGCATCCTGCTGCCCATGCGCGGCGAGGCCGACGCCGATGCCGCGCCGCCGCCGTACCTGCTTCTGGTCGCCTCCGAGCGCAAGACCGAAATGCCCCCGAGCGAATCCCTAAACCTCGTGGATGTCCACACCCGCCAGGCTCTCGCGCGTCAATTCCACCTCTCCGCCCGTGAAATTGACATCGTCGGTGAGTGCCTGCAAGGCAAGAAGAACCGCCAGATCGCCCACGACCTCCACATCGGAATCTCCACCGTCAAGCGCCACCTGGAGAGCGCGTACCGCAAGATGGGCATCAGTTCCTCGCGCTCGCTTCCCATCGCCATCCTCAACGTCCTGCGCGCCCTCGCCCCCGCCGCCCCCGAACTCAGCGTCGCCGCCGCGGCCAACCTGCCGGCATCTCCGACGCCCCAGGCCGGCTCGCAAGCCGCCTGACCGTTCGCCGGCGCGCCTGCCTTCGCGGACCGGGCGCCTCAATGCCCCGGGGACAGGCTCTTCAACGTCGTGAATAGCGGCTGCAGTGTCGCTGAAACCGCACTCTCGGCCGGCTGGAATGTCAGCGCTTCATTGCCGAGCGGGCTCATCCATACCAAGTCACCCGAAGGGTTCACCGCCTGCAGGTCGAGTCGGTAGGTGTATTGGCTCAGGTCCGAAGTGGCATTGAGATCGGGCAATTGCGGTAGCGCCGACAGCCCAGCGTCCGGAGGGACCGTCGCTTGCGGCAGACCGTCCGTTGCGGCGTCCAGGGCATCGAGGTTCCGCACTTTCGGGGTTTTCGCCGTGCGCTTGCTCGGCCGCGCCGCGGCAGGCGCGGCCACCGGCTTGCGCTCGATCCGCCCCCGCAGGATGACCGTCGCATTCGACGACTGATCCGTCACGACCACCTGCTTCGATTGAAAAAGCGCCTGGGTGATCAGCCCTGCCATGGCTTGCGCATCTGCGCCGGTCAACGCATCCACGTAAACCCGCACTACGCTCGCCGGCGCATTGATGGCCGCGGTTGGCGCCAAAGCCGTGCCGGGCGCGGACACATCCTGGGTGATGTCCTTCGCATTTTGTGGCGGTGTTGGAGGAGTCTGACTCCAGATTCCGACCGCCATCGCCGATACCACTAAAGCTAGTCCCACCCGCCGCATGACGAGCACCTCCGCTACCTACGCTAGCACCTCCACTAGCGTTTACAAAACTATTACATGCGCAAGGGCGCAGCCTTGCTAGCGTAGGAATTAGATCCTCGACTTGGAGCGCAATGTCCGCCATCCCTGCCCTCAGCCCGTTTCCGCCCGCCGCCACCGACGAGAATGCGGTTCCCGATGTGGACCTCGCCGCCATGTCGCGCAAAGAGGGGCTCAATTGGCCCACCACCCTGGTGTTGGTCGCGCTGCACGCGGGCGCGGTCGCTGCGCTGTTCTTATTCAATTGGCAGGTTTTCCTGGTCACTGCGCTGCTGTATTGGATCTGCATCGGCGGCGGCATCGGCATGGGCTACCATCGCCTCCATACCCATCGCGGCTACCATGTCCCCCGCTGGCTTGAATACGCGCTGGCCGTTTGCGGCACCATGACGCTCGAGGGCGGGCCCATCTTTTGGGTCGCGACCCACCGGCTGCACCATCAAAAATCCGACCGCGAAGGCGACCCGCATTCGCCGCGGGACGGTGCTTGGTGGGCCCATGTGGGCTGGATCATGCTCGGCCGCCGCCGCCACAACGACACGCGCCAGATGGCGAAGTACGCGCCCGACCTCGGCAAACACCGCTTCTATCTCTGGCTCAACACCTACCACTACGTTCCGCTGCTCGCCTCCGTGCCCTTGCTCGCCTGGCTCGGATACGTCTGGGGCGGTTTCCACCAGGCCGTCGCAATGGTTCTGTGGGCGGTGTGCGCCCGGGTCGTGGTGGGCCTCCATGCAACGTGGCTGGTGAACTCTGCGACCCACATGTGGGGCCAGCGCCGTTTCGCCACCCGCGACGACTCGCGCAACAACTGGTGGGTGGCGCTGCTGACCTTTGGTGAAGGCTGGCACAACAACCATCATGCCCATCCGACCTCGGTTCGCCATGGTCTGGCATGGTACGAAGCGGACTTGACCTATTGGCAAATTCGAATGCTGGCTTGGCTCCGCATTGCCAAGAACCTCAAGGTCGCCCGCGTAGACAGCAAGTAGCAGTTCGCGGGCTGGGCCCGCGCCAACTTCGGTAGAAGTACCCTAAAAGGGTGCAGATCAAGGGCCGCCGCCGCCGGGCCGTCGTTTTCCTCGTCCTAGGCGCCTGCCTCGTCGCCCTCGCCGCCGCCTTCAACATCGGCTGGATCCTGCTCAACTGGCGCGAGAGCATGCTGCTGCTCCTCGGGCTATTGCTCTTTCCGCTCATTGTGGCGGGCTTGGTCTTGAATACCATTTTTCTCGTTCGCGAAATCCGCCGCAACGAGCAGCACAATGCCTTCATCAATGCCGTCACCCACGAGCTGAAGACGCCACTCGCCTCGATCAAGCTGTATCTCGAAACGCTTCAGGCGCGCGCGGTCGAAGAGCCGCAGCGGCAAGACTTTTATCGCACCATGCTCGCCGACACTGCGCGCCTGCTGGCCTCGGTCGAGCAGATCCTGCGCGCCGGTCGCGCCGGCCATACCCAACGCGCACTTGCGCTGCAGAACGTGGAGCTTCCATTCCTCGCCCGCGAATGCGCCGCCTTGGTGTCGGCACGATACGATCTCAAGCCCGAGGCGATCGTGTGCAGCATCGCACCCGAGGCGGCCCATGCCGCAGTCAAGGGCGACGCCGATGAGCTGCGCGCGGCGGTGACCAACCTCTTGGACAACGCGGTGAAATACACCGCCGCTGGAAACATCCCGCGCGTCAAGCTCGAGCTCGAGCCAGGACCGCTGCGCACTTGGATCCTGCGCGTCAGCGACCGCGGACTCGGCCTTGCCCGCCCCCAGCTCAAAGCCATCTTCCGCCGCTTTTACCGCGTCCCCCATCCGTCGAGTGCGGTGAGCGGCACGGGATTGGGTCTCTTCATCGTGCGCTCGGTGGTGCGCCGCCACGGCGGGCGCATTCACGCCGAGAGCGCTGGTCTGGGGCAGGGAAGCACCTTTGTCGTGCAACTTCCGGCGGTGGCCAAGTAATGGCCCGCATCCTGATCGTCGAGGACGAGCTGCATCTTGCCCAAGGCCTGCGCTTCAACCTTGAGGCCGAAGGCCATCAGGCCAGCATTGCCGCCAGCGGCGAAGCGGCCTTGCGCGATCTGAGCACGAATGGCGCCGACCTCTTGGTTCTCGATATCATGCTTCCCGGCATGGACGGCTTCGAGGTGGCGGAGCGATTGCGCGCGGCTCGCCAATACCTACCCATCCTCATGCTCACCGCGCGCGGCAGCGCTGAAGACGTCCTGCGCGGATTCGCTGCCGGTGCCGACGATTATTTGCCCAAACCCTTCGAGCTGCGCATCCTCGTCGCGCGCATTCAGGGACTGCTCCGCCGGCGGGCTTGGCAGCAAACAGCGCCCGAAGCTGCGGAAAAGGAGATCTTCGAGTTCGCCGGCCGCACTTTCGATTTCAGCAATCTCGAGTTGCGCGTAGGCGACCGCAAGCTGCCCCTGACCCTTATGGAGGCCAACCTGCTGCGCTTCCTCATCGAGCATCCAGGCGCGGTCATCAGCCGCAAGGAGATGCTCGAACAGGTTTGGGGATTGCACGAGCAAACCGATACCCGCGCGATTGACAATTTCGTCGTGCGCCTGCGCCGCTACATCGAAGCCGACCCCGCGCGCCCGCGCCACTTGCTTACGGTCCGTGGGGTCGGCTACCGGTTTGTTCCCGATCCAGAGGACTCTAATTCACCGTGAGCGTCAGCAACTGCGTCGCCGTATTCGCACCGGCGGTTGCGGTCACGGTGAGCGTATAGACGCCTGCGGGCGTGCCGGCTGGCGTGATGCCTCCGCCGCCTCCACCCCCACCCCCGCCTCCGCCCCCGCCGCCGCATGCGACCGAGAATGCGCCGGCAGCGAACAACGCAGCGACCGCGATCCGCCGCCGCAGTCGCGGCGCATGCCAAGCCAGCCCGGCCAGCGCCGCCACCACCAGCGCGCCGCTGAGCACAATCAGCCAGCGCCAGGGCGCATAGGGCGGCGGAGCCAGCGGGGAAAGGCTGCTCCTTGCCGTGGTGGCCACGCTCACCGTCACGTTTGCCGCTGAGCCGCTAAGCGCTGCCGAAGTCGGATTCAGTGTGCAGGTTCCCGCCGCCGGCGTGCCGCTGCACGCCAAGGTCACGGTTCCGCTGAAGCCGTTGACCGGCGCCACCGCCAAGCTGAATTGCGCCGTCGCGCCGGCGTTGATCGTCGCGGAGTTCGATGCCGCCGAGAGATCAAACGGCGCCGAGCCGGTGTAGTTCGCGTCGCCGGTGTACTGCGCTCCCAACGTTCCAGATGCCGAACTGGTGGGCACGGTCAGCGTCGCAGTGGACGAAGCCAAGCCCGTATTGGGATCGTTGCTTCCCGACAGCGTGCCCGGCCCTAGAAGTGTGGTGCCCGAGTAAAAATTCACCGTCCCGGTCGGTGGCAGCCCCAGGCTCGTGGTCAGCACCGTCGCGGTCAGCAAGGTCGAGCCCGCTTGCGCTGCAGCTGCGATGCCGACGCTCGTCGGCGCTTGCACCACGGTCAGCGCCAGTGGCCCTGAAACGCTGGGATTGAAGCTCGAGTCGCCGGAGTAGTTCGCCACCAGGCTGTAGGTCCCCGGCACCAGCGTTGTGACGCCGTTGGGGAAATTCGCCGCGCCCTCGGTGTTCAGCGTGAGTGTCGCGGGCCCGGTTGGCACGGTGAAGCTGGTGCCGTTGTTGGTGAAACTCACCGTTCCCGAAGGAATGCCGTCGTTGACGCAGGTTGCCGGATTGGCCTGGCAAGATAGGTTGTTGGCCGCTTGGACGGCGCCGAGCACGGTGGTGTCGAGGATGACGTCGTCGCCGTAGGTCGCCTTTGTCACCACGGTTTCGTTGCCGCTGGCGTCGGTTTCAAATGCCGCCATCTGGGTGATCGAGCCTTCGGGTCCGACGGTGATGGAGACCGGATTCGAGATGCTGGGAGCGAAATTCGCGTCGCCGCTGTACCGCGCCACGACATTGTACGTACCGCCTGGGAAAGCGTTCTCCGTGCCCGAGACGCAGTTGTTGCCTGGACTGCCTGGGCAGCCCTGCCCGTTCAGTGTCAGCGTGCCGAAATCCACGCCCGTGCCGCTGGCGCCGCCGGTCTGAGCGATCAGCACCACGTCCCCGCTGGGACCGACGGAAACTCCGGCCGCTTGCGCCACCGACGCGATCAGCCCGACTCCGTCTCCGTGCACCAGCGTCGCCAGCGTCTCGCCCTGCGGCGCGGTCAAGGTCAGCGTGGTGGTGGTTGCGAGCATGCCGGTTCCGCTCGACCAATGATTCACCAGGTTGGCGATGTTCACCGACCCCAGCCCGGTGACTTCGTCGTAGCCGGTGCCGGCCTTGAATCCCGGCAAGGTTCCGCTCACGCACCCCGAGCTTCCCGATGCGCACGGCACCGCATTGTTGCCGGTGGTGGTATCGAGAAAAATGCACCCCGCCAGCGATGTGGCCGTGCCGGTCGCGGAATTGCACGCCGACCAGTTTTCCTGGTGCTGCGCCAGCGCGTACAGCGAGAAGTTCGCCAGCCCTTGCGCGGCGTTCATTTTCTGGTCCACCAGCGCCATCACGCCCGCAAACGACGGCGTCGAGGCTGAGGTGCCCGAGAAAATCACGTAATTGAAGTTCCCGCTGCCGTCGGGCTTGCATACCTCGCCCTGGCACACCAGGTAGCCGTCATGTCCCGCCGCCGAAAATGAAATGTCCGGCACATCGCGCGCCCCGTCTTTCGGCACGCCCGTGCCCGCCTGCCAACTGGGCTTGGGGTACAGCGCGCTGGGGCCGCCGCCGGTGGCCGAAAGTGGCGCGCTGGGGTCGCAGAAGCTATTCACGCAGCTCTCGTTCCAGGCCGTCTCCGGAATCACGCTTACCGCCGAGGCATGGGTGGTGGGATCATTCGTCGCGTTCCAAAATGTCCCGCTGCCCTCCTGGAACATGGTCCCGCCCACGCCGGTGTCAAACGGCGTCGAAGCCAGCCCGCTCACGCCGGCGCCATTCACTGCCGCAGCTTCGCTGCCGTCATTGGCATCGCAGCCGGCGACGCCGCTGTCGCCCGAGGCGTCAATCACGGTGATCCCTTGCGCGGCCGCCTGCTCATAGAGCGATTCGATGAAGTTGTTTTCCGTGGTGCCCAGTTCTGCCTCGCAGGCGGTGAAGCTGGTGGTCATGATCTCGGCCAAGTTGTGATCCACGATGTATTCGGCGGACAAATCCACGCCATCGGTGGTGTCGGTGCTTGCCGAAACCACGAAGTCAATCGTTGCATTCGGCGCCACCGCGCCGGACCACTCCAGATCCAAATCCGATTCCCCTTCGTCCGACCCGCCCAGGTCGCCCGGATCCGGACCATTGACAAACACCTGCGGCAGGTTGCCAGGATTCGACGAAACAAACAGATTCCGGAATTGCTGGATATCGTTCATGTCGACATCGCTGCGCCCCACCACCGCGATGGTCTCGCCCTGGCCGTTGATGTTGGCGGTGTACAGGGGTGCGGCGTTATAAATCGTCGCGAAATCGCTCGGCACCATGGCGTGCTCGGTCCCGCCGCTGTCCTGGAAGGTGAAGCTCGGTTCCAGGCGACCCTCTTGCGACACCTGCCCGCTGCCCTGCGCGCGGATGCGCCCCGCGGTCTTGGGGAAATCGTTGAGCGAGACAACGCCTGCCACCACCGGCGTCAGCGCGGAGGGAATCGCGGGGTCGGTGGCGTTGGCCCAATGCAGCGCGCCGCGCGCCGCATAGCGATGAATCTCGGTATGGAAGCCGTTGGCCACCGCCTCCGCCGTGCCCGAGAACTCGATCACGTTTCCGCCCGGCGCCACCGCAGTGACAGTGAACCCCTGTCCGGTGAGCCATTGCCGCACCGTCGCGATGTCCTCGGCCGCCGGTCCGAACTGCGCCCCGAATGCTGCAGGCGTGAGCCAATGGTGGTAGTTAGCCGAGCCCGGCGTTTGCTGGTCCTGGATCAACTGCCGCAGCGCTGTTTCCTGCGCTGGCGTCCGCTTCAGCAGCAGCATCATCCGCTGCAGCTCGAGGCCGGCGGGGGCCGCGCCGCGATCAACGGCGGTGCGGAGGATCGGGCGGACGTTGCCCGCCAGGCGCACGGTCTGGTCGTTCCGGATCGCCTGCGTCAGCCGCACGGGGGCGCGCTGCGCGAAAACCGCCGTGCAAAGCGCCGCAGAAACGGCAAGGAGAGCAGATTTGCGATGGCCCATCTGGGATATTCCAACCCGTCAAATCCTGAGTTGTTGCTCTCTTGAGACGTTTAAGTCCAGCGCTCCGGTGCAGATTTTCCGGCCCTGCACCCCATCTTTCAACTATGAACTTCCGACACCCGCGCCGTCTGGTGCGCCGCGACCAGGTCCTGCGATAGCCGCTTGTGCAGATAAACCTTCGAATTCCCATGGTCGGCTGCATCCGCCTCAAAATGCAGTACGTCGAATTGCAAATGATCCAGCGCCGCCCGCATTCCGTAGAACCGGTTCTTGGTCTTGACCACGAACTCCTGGTAGCCGCTCCGGTGCGCCCATTCTTCCTGTTGTTCGGTGAGCGCGCGGTAATGTCCCTGCCGCCGCCAATGCGACCGCGTGCCCCCCAGCCAGCTATAAAAAACCCGATGGTGCCCGAATCCTACCGCCTCCCGCAGCCGCCAGCTCAAGTCGGCGCAGGTCGGTTCGCGCTCCAAATCGTGGGACCGCAATTCGTGCGCCACTTTGAACGCAACCGGAATCCAGTGGCTGGCGTCTTCTTCTGACGGCGCCAGCGAGATGAGGATCAGATGTTCGCGCCCGCTCAGGCGCGCCATCAAGTCGGCGGCGCACTTGGGGCGGGCAAACTCGGCAAAGTACTGTTCCATGTACTCGATTTCGAGGCCGCCTTGCTCCAGGCTGTATTGGCGAATCAGATGTTGCACCGGCCCTAGCGTAGCGCAGTTCCCCCGGCCCGGTGCAGTTACCGCCGTGGCTGGGCAGCCCGGCGGGGGCCCACGCCAACTTTGGGCGTCTCGCCGGGGCCGCCTTACCGTTTTCCGTTCCGCGCCTGCGGCACCCGAGCATGCAGCTCGCTCGCCAAATATCGCCCCGGCCACCGGCAATGCGGACATACCACGCGGTAAATGCTGAAATGATCCAGCTTGGCGCACTCCCCTGTAGCAAACACCACCCCGCAGCGTCCGCATTTTATGCGGTAGGGACCGACTGCTGAGGTGGAATTCTGATGGACTTCCCCCGCCGGCGAAGCAACCATGGCAGCAACCATACTGGCTTGGATGCGGTTTGCCCACCATTCGGCTGGCCGGCTGGGACGAGGCCCCGAGGAAAACTTTCGGCGTGCGCCATGCGGGTCGGTATAATAGCGAAGATCATTAAGGTTGCGGCGCCGAACGTTCGCCTTCGGGAGCAACCTGCAACTACCCTGCCCCGCGCAGGTGCCGGAGACGACACCGCTCTGTTTCCATCGCTGGCCCCAACTGAAGCTAGGCACCGTCCCTTTGTCTGCCTTGCCGTCGGGGTGTGCAAGTTTGCCTCCGCCCTAGCACTGTTGGCGGGCTTGCTTGGCACTGCCGCCGTGGCGCAGGCCACTGCCGCCCCCCAAAACCCGGCCAACTCCCCCAACGTCATTGCCGCCGTCGAGTGCCACGGCCAGCATCGCATCCCCTGCCAGACGATCCGCGCCCGCATCACCTCCAAGCCCGGTTCGGTCTACAACCCGGCCGAGATCAACCGCGACTTCAATTCGCTCTGGAACCTTAACGCTTTTGATGACATCACCTTCTCCACCGAGCGCACGCCGCAGGGCATCATCCTGCATGTCACCGTCACCGAAAAGCCGCTGATCCGGGACATCAAGTACAACGGCCTCAAGTCCATCACCGAGTCCGACGTTGCCGATCGCTATAAGGCTCGCGGCGTCCATCTTGAGGTTGACAGCCCCTACGATCCCACCATCGAAAAGCACGCCGAAGTTGCGATCAAAGAGCTGCTCGCCGAGCACGGCCGCCAATACGCCACCGTCAAGCCGGTGCTCAATGTTCTCCCGCCCAGCTCCGTCAACCTCACCTTTGACATTGACGAAGGCCCGAAAGTCCAGGTCGGCGATCTCAACTTCACCGGCAACTCGGTGCTCAGCTCCAGCACCTTGCGCGGGGCGATGAAGCAATTGCACCCCATCGGCATCCCGTACTCGCTCATCTTCGAGAACCTCTTTTCCCGCACCTACGACGCCGCCAAGCTCTCGCAAGACCTCGAGAGCATCCGCGGCGCCTATCAGGACCGCGGCTACTTCGAGGGGCTGCCAGAAGATCCCATTATCAAGCTCCGCACCAGCCACGAGCACAGCTTTTTGATCTTCGGCAGCCACGAAGGCCGTAAAGTGGACATTACCGTTCCGGTTTCGGAAGGCAGCAAATTCACGGTCGGCAAGATCAACTTCATCAATAACAATTTCCTCACCGATGACCGCGCCCTCACTCAGTTGCTGGGCCTGCACACCGGTGACGTGATGGACGTCTCGAAACTCCGCAAAGGTCTCGAGAACCTGCATAAGTGGTACGGCCAATACGGCTACATCAACTTCGTCGCCAGCCCCGATCCCCAGCCTGACGATAAGAACAAGGTCGTCAACCTCACGATGGACATGCAGGAGGGCAAGCCCTTCTACGTCCGCCGCATCGAATTCAGCGGCAACACCACGACCCGCGATAAGGTCATCCGCCGCGAGCTGTTGCTCGAAGAAGGCAATCGCTTCAACTCCGTCGCTTGGGACAACTCCATCCTCCGTCTCAATCAGCTCGGCTACTTCGACACCATCGCTCCTGAGGACGCCGGCATCACCCAAGACACCAGCGGCCCCGAGGGCGAGGTGGACATCAACCTCCACCTCAAGGAAAAAGGCAAAAACAGCATCGGCCTCCAGGGCGGTGTCAGCGGCATTGCCGGCAGCTTCCTCGGCCTCAACTACTCCACCAACAATTTCCTCGGCCTGGGCGAGACCCTGTCGGTTTCCACCGAATACGGCGCCCTCACGCGCAACATTACCTTCGGCTTCACCGAGCCCTACCTCAAGGACCGCCCCATCCAGCTCGGCTTCACCGCCTATCTCAACGACTTTCATTACGATCAGGCCAAGCAGGCCTCGATTCTGGCCGGCCAGAACCTCGACTCCTACTTTTCCGCCTTGGGCGCCAGCAATCTGCTCAACTACGCCCAGAACCAGCGCGGCTTCACCGTCACCACCAGCTACCCCAAGTTGCGTTCGTTCACCCGCTACGGACTGACCTATCGCTGGGACGACTCGACCATTCAGCCGTTCACCCAGGCGGCGACGCTGCTGTTCAATTCGACCAGCTTCAATGGCGTCTCCGGCCCGAATAGCCTGCGCGGCATCATCACCAGCGAGTTGATTCCCTCCTTCACCATCGACACGGTGGACAATCCCACCTTCCCCACCCACGGCAAGTCCATCAACTTCTCATTGGGCGTGGCCGGGTTGGGCGGTAATGTCAAGCTCCTGCAGCCTAGCGTGCAGCTCGAATATTTCCATCCTTCCCCCATCAAGAACCACGTGCTCGCCTTCCGCTTCTTGGGCAGCATGGTCACCGGCTATGGCGGCGACGTCCCGCCCACCTTTGATCGCTTCTACACGGGCGGCGAAGACACCATCCGCGGCTTCGACATCATGGCCATCACTCCCATCGCCATGATCCCCACGGAAACCACGACGAACTTGCTCGATCCGCTCAATCCCGGCAACCCGCTGACTATCAACGTCCCCAACCCCACTCCCGGCAACCCCGGCGGTACCATCGCCAGAACCTTCCCCATCACCATCCCGACGTTCCAGTTTTCGACGCCCGGTGGCGACACCGAGGGCATCGGCAACTTCGAGTACCGTATCCCGCTCGCCCAGGGGCAAATTCCGGTCTCGGTTTCGTTTTTCGCCGACGCCGGCGTGGACCGCATCACCCAATTCAACCAGCTGAAGGTGAACCAGCAGGTGCTCGGCCAATTGCAGACAACATTCGGCCGTGTCTTCCCCAGCAAGATTCCGCTTGCGCCAGGCACCAACCAGCAGTTGCGCATGTCCACCGGCATCGAGATCGAGGCCACCTTGCCGGTGGTCCATGCCCCGGTGCGGATCTACTACTCCGTCAACCCCGGCCGCGTGGACACCATCATCCGCCCCCAGGTCCTATTCACCCAATCCGACTTTGAGCGCGGCATTCCAGCGGCGTTCCTGAATGATGCGGCCGTACAGCAGTCGGTGCAGTTCACCATGCGTCAGCTGCAAACCGTGCCCGGCACCCCGTTCAAGGAAGCGCCTCATGTCATTCGCTTCACCATCGGCCGAACCTTTTAATGCAGAAGCTGCTTTTCCCAAAAACTGCTGAATTGCCCTATACTTTGGTCAAATCTGGTTTTGCGCCAAATTCCATTGTTGAGGTTGTCATGAAACTGCGCTCGTCCTTTGCCTCCGCCCTGGCAGTCGCCTGCCTCGCCGCCGCCGCGTTCGCCCAAACGGCCCCCCCCGCCCAAGCGGCTGCTCTTCCACCGCTGCCGGGCCCGCCGACCGTAACCACGCCAAGCAAGGTCGCCATCATCAACATTCAGTTGGCGATTGCCGAAACGTCGGATGGCAAGAAGCTTCTCGATCAGCTCAATACCCGCTTCGCGCCCAAAGAGACCGAGATTACCAACGAGAACAAGGCGATCCAGGCGCTCAACAAGCAGTTGACCGACCAGGGGAACACCATGAGCCCGCAGGCGAAGGCCGATCTGCAACAGCAGATTCAGACCAAGGAGCGCGATGCCCAGCAGAACGCCCAAAACGCCGAGTCCGATTTCCAGAACGCCCAAGCCGAGATGATGAATACCGTTGCCGCCAAGCTCATGCCGGTGCTGAAAAAATACGCTGAAGACCACGGCTACACCGCCGTGCTTGACGTGAGCATGAACTGGCCCCAAAGTTCGGTGCTCTACTACAACCCCGGCACCGACATTACCGGCGACATCGTTCGCCTTTACGACCAGGCCCACGCCGCCGCCCCCGCTCCCGCCAGCCATTAGAACCGCTCCGCCAATCGGCGCACCGGCCCGGCGCAGTTACAGCCGTGGCCGGGCAGCCGCGCTGGGGCCCGCGCCAACGATGCCTCGCTCAGAACTGGTAGAAACTAAGCTCGTGCGTCCGGTTCTGTATCCAGATCCGCGCCTCGTCGCTTGCGATTCCGTTGATTTCCACCAGCGCCACTAGCCCGCTGGCGTGCCCGCCCGGCGGCAGCCCCAGCTGGTCAATGCTGTAGCTCGTGATGGTGCCCCATTTGCTGTTTGGGCCCCAATCTTCCATGAACGTATCCATCGGGTAGAGCTTGGGGTTCGGCTTCCAGATGGCGTACGCCTCCTGGTAGTTCTTGCGCTCGAGTTCTTGGAAGAAGCGGTTCACGGTGCGGCGCGCCGTGTAC
>DATNED010000127.1:0-12860 GCA_035553115.1 Terriglobales bacterium
AAGCAACGTGCGCATGGTCGCCCAGCGCTTGCCGCGGCCGCTGGCCTACACCACCGTCATGACCACCCTCGACCGCCTCTACAAGAAGGGCCTGCTCATGCGCGAGAAGCAGGAGCGCGCCTTCATCTACTCCCCGCGCGAAAGCCGCGCGCAGTGGCTGCGGCGGCGCGCGCGCGCGTTCGTGGCCAGCTTCTTCGCCGATACCGAGCCCGGACGCGCCGCGCTGCTTTCCTGCCTGCTCGAAGAGTTCGAGCAATTCGACGCCGGGTTGCTCGAAGAGCTCAAGCAGAAGCTCCTCGCCCGCCGCAACCAGTTGGCGCAAGAGCGCTCGCGGGAGAAGCGCTGAGCATGCCCCTCCCCTACTGGCTGCGTCTGCTCTGCCTCAGCTTGGCTGCCGGAGCCGCCGTCTACGCCGCCGCAGCCGCTGCGCTCGCGGCGGCTGCGCCGTGGGCGCGGAAGCGGGCCGAGCAAGCCGCGCCGGACCTCGCCGCCAACGCCCTCTTCTTCCTGCGCGTCGCGCCCCTGCTGTGCGCGCTCGCTGGCGTCGCCGCCCTCTGTCTGCCCAGTTACTTGTGGCTCGAACCCTCCGGCCGCGAACAGGTCGGGTTCGGTCTCCTGCTCGCCGCGCTGGCCGGCGCCGCCCTCGCCGCCCTCGCCTCTGCGCGCGTGGTCCGCGCCGCCTGGTCCACTGCGGTGTTCCTGCGCGCCTGCCGCCGCCGCGGCCGCGCCCAACGCCTTGCCGGCCAGGATCTGCTGCTGCTCCCGCCGCCCGCGCCCAGCCTGGCGCTGGCCGGTTTCTTCCGCGCCCGCGTCCTGGTTTCCGAGCGTGCCTGGCTCGGGCTTTCGCCCGCGCAACTCGACGCCGGCGTCGCGCATGAGCGCGCCCATTTTCGCGCCCGCGACAACTGGCGCCGCTTGCTGCTGCTCGCCGTTCCGCTGCCGGGACGCCGCTCCGAAGAGATTGCGCGCGCCTGGTCGCGCTGCTCGGAATATGCCGCCGACGACCGCGCCGTCGCCGGATGCCCCGATCGCTCCCTCACGCTCGCCTCCGCGCTCCTCGCCGTCGCCAATCTCGGCGTCGCCGCTCCCGCCCCCGCCGCTCTCTCGTGCCTGCTTCCGCCGCTGCGTAGCAGCCGCGAGCTCGCCGCTCGCATCGAGCGCCTCCTCCAGCCACCCGCCCCTGCGCCCCATCACCGCACCGGACGCATTGCCTGGTTGCTGGCCGGCTCCGTCGCGCTCATCGCGCTCATGCTCCAGCCCGCTACGCTCATGGCCGCCCACCGCATCCTCGAGCACCTCGCCCGCTAGTCCCAGCTGTGCTATAAACGAAGAACGGCGCTGCCATCGCGCCCAGCGTTCCTCAGTAGCTCAATGGTAGAGCATCCGGCTGTTAACCGGAGGGTTGTAGGTTCGAATCCTACCTGAGGAGCCATTTTTTCCCCTCAGCGTTCCAGCAACCGCTCGGCAAGGTGGCGGCCGATGCGGAGCGAGGCGGTCGCGGCCGGCGACGGCACGTTGACGACGTGCAGAAAACGCGCCTCGCGCAGCACGCAGAAGTCGTCCATCAGCCTGCCGTCCGGTAGCACGATCTGGGCGCGGACTCCCGAGCCGCCGGGCAGCAAATCCTTCTCGCCAAGCTGCGGCAGCAAGCCTTGCAGCGCGCGCAAGTACGCCGCGCGCGACCAGGAACGGTACTGCTCCCCCAGCCCCTTCTGCCAATACCGTCCGGCCATCGCCCAGAATCCGCGGTAGCCCAGCATGGCGCACGCGTCGCCGGCGAGGAACGACGATCGCCCGTACCCTTCCCTGCCCCATGCCAGCACCGCGCTCGGGCCGGCCTCGACTCCCCCCTTGATCCGCGGCGTGAAATGAACGCCGAGGAACGGAAATCGAGGATCGGGCACCGGATAAACCAGGCCCCGGACAAGCTGGGCCGCCCCGGGTGCAAGCGCGTAGTACTCGCCCCGGAACGGCAGCACCCGCATCTCGCGCATGCGGCGTTCGCCGCGCGCAAGCGCGACCAGGCGATCGGCGTGCAGCCCCGCGCAGTTCACAACCTGCGCGCCGGCGAAGTCCCCGTGCCGGGTGGCCACGACCACGCCGTCCGGGCGGCTCTGGAAGCCTACGACTTCGGCGCCCAGCCGGATCTCGCCGCCGGCGGCCTGAATCTCGTCGGCGTAGCTGCGCGCCACCGCGGCGTACTCCGTGATTGCGGCTGTGGGGACCTGAAGCGCGGCCACCCCTCGGATATGGGGCTCGACCTCGCGCAAGGCCGAGGCGTCCATCCAGCGCAGGCCCTCGACCCCGTTGGCTTCGCCGCGGCGATGCACCTCGCGCAGGCCCGGCACTTCGGCTTCGCCGGCGGCGACAATCACCTTGCCGGGTTGCTTGACCGGCAAGCCGCGCTCGCGACAGTAGGCGAGCATCGCCCGCGCGCCCTCGACGCAGAACTGCGCCTTGAGCGAACCCGGCTTGTAGTACACCCCGGTATGGATGACGCCGCTGTTGTGGCCGGTCTGATGAGACGCCAGCGCGCCCTCCTTCTCCAGCAGCAGAAGCTTGAGCCCGGGCCGCAGTTCAAGCGCGGCGCGCGCAAGCGCCAAGCCGACGATGCCGCCGCCGATGATGATGGCGTCGAAGGTCTTGCTCAATGGGTGGGGAGGTGGCAGGCCGCCTGCCCGCGCTTCTCGAGGTATTGCTGGTGGTACTCCTCGGCCCGCCAGAAGGTGCCCGCCGGGGTGATCTCGGTCACGATCGGACGGGGGAGCCGGCCGCTGCGGTCGAGCGCCTCCTTCGAGCCGCGCGCCGCCGCCTCCTGTTCTGGATTCAAATAGAAGACCGCGGAGCGGTACTGGCTGCCAACGTCCGGACCCTGGCGGTTGACCGTGGTGGGATCGTGATTCTCCCAGAACACCTCGAGCAGGGCGTCGAAGCTGACCTGCGCCGGATCGAACTCGACCTCCACCACCTCGGCGTGGCCGGTGCGGTCGGAACAGACCTGCTGGTAGGTCGGATTGTCGGTCACGCCGCCCGCGTAGCCCACGATGGTGGCGACGACGCCGGGCACCTGCCGGAATGCCGCCTCGGATCCCCAGAAGCAGCCCATGGCAAAGATGGCCTTGTCCATGTTGCTTATTTTAAACCCCCTTGGCGGTTGGGCCCGAGTTGCCCCGCAGGCCGGGGCAAGATCTTCACGCCCCGTATCGCCCCGCCCCGCTCCGCTCCACGCTCCCCCTCAGCGGTCGCCGGGCTGGGTGGGCTGTATCTCCAGGGCGTTGTTGAAGCGGTTGAAATAGTTGAACAGCCCCGCCACCGCCAGCAACTCGATGATCTGCGATTCGTCGAAATGGCCGCGCAGGTCGCCGTAGAACCCGGAATCGAGGTGGCCGTCGCCGCGGGTGACGCGCTCGCCCAGCCGGAGCGCCCAGCGGACAGGCTCCTCCAACTCCAGGCGCTCGAAGTCGGCCAAGCCTTCCAGAACTGCGTCGCTCCATCCCAGCCGCCTTGCCAAGGCGGTGTGCGAGGCGCGTCAATAGTCGCAGAGGTTGATTTGGGAAACCCGAACCGCGACCAGTTCCTTCAGCTTCGCCGACACCGCCCCCTCGGCCATGACGGCATTGAAATGCGCCATCATCGTGCGCAAAATCGCCGGGTGGCGCGCCACCGTGCGGAACATGTTGGGCACGTTGCCGCGCAGCCGGTAGATGTCTTCGAGCAGCGGCCGGACTTCTTCAGTGGCGTCGTCGGTCTTGATCGGCCTAATGCGCACGCGGCGCCTCGGCCACTACGCGCTCGGGGCCAAAGGCCGCGATGGCCTTGGCTTCGTCGTCCTGCACGTCGAAAACCGTATACAGCTTAGTAATTTGCAGCAGATCATGCACCTTTCGCGTGAGGTTCAAAAGCTTTAAATCGCCGCCCGCTTTGCGGACTTGGGTAAAGCCGCTGACCAGTTCGCCCAGGCCCGAACTGTCAATGTAGGTGACCTCGCCAAGGTTCAAAAGAATGCGGCGCTCATCCTGTGCCAGGAGCCCGCGGATGGTGTCGCGCAAGGTGGTGCTGCCATCGCCCAAAGTGATGCGCCCGCCCAAATCCACCACAGTCACGGAATCAATTCGTCGGCAGGTCACTTTGATCATCGGCATTTCCCTCTCTGGCAAGCGCGCGCCCTCGAGCGCCTCTTCAATTATGAACGACTAGGAGAAGCCGCAGGTTGCGGAGCTTGCCTGTGTTTGATCAGCCGAACCGAAGTTCCGGAGCTGCTCGGCTGAACTTCCACTTGATCCATGAACGCGCGGGCAAGGAAAATGCCGCGCCCGGACTGACGCATCAGGTTCTCCGGTGCCAGCGGGTCGGCGATGCCAGTGGTGTCGAAACCGGTTCCCTGGTCGCGGATGCTGACGACAAGTTCATCGGCGGAGAGGCTGAACTCGATCGTCACCTTCTTGCCGCGGTCATAGCCGTTGCCATGCATGACGGCATTGACAGTGATTTCCCGCACCGCCATCGCGATGCGATGGCGCTCGCCTTCATCGAATCCAGCGCCGGCAGCAACGCGCTCGGCCGTTGCCTCGGCCTGGTCCACGCTTTCTATGCGGCTTTCGAGAACGATCGCCTGATGCTGCACCATCGTCACCAATTGGGACTCCACCCGCTCCCACTGCACTGGGTGGCTGGAACAACAGCTCTCCAACCAGACCGTCCCAACATGGCATGACCGTGCAGAACTGTCAAGCTAACGGGCTCGGAAAGCCGCGCTGAGCCATGGCGGCGACGATCTCGCCCCACTCCTGCATGGCCTGGGCGCGCTCGGCCGGGTTGCGGGTTTGCAGGCCGAGCCCCAGCTCCCACGCCATGCGCTGCTGCGCAAAGAGGTGGAACGCCCAACCCACCGTCGCACCGGACGCGCCGGAAAGTCCCGCCCAGCGCAGGAGCATGTCGCGCGCGCGGCCGGTCGCATAGAAGACGGCTTCCCAGGCTTGGGCGCGGCCCAGGGAGCGGCGCATCGTGCCGCAGCGAAGGTTGGCGAGCAAGGTGAGCAGATCGTGCCAACGGGTGCCTGGGGCGAAGCCGCTCCAATCAATCACCGCAATGGCGGGGGAGCGCGACCGGCCCGAGAACAGAAGGTTTCCCGACCAGAAGTCGCCGTGCACGGGAACCGCAGGCTCATGGGAGATGCCCGGAGGCGCAAGCAGCACTTCCGGGATCGCGCCTAGCATCGAGGCCCACTCCGGGTGGGCAGCGATATGCCGCGCGCGGTCGGCAAGCGCCTGTTCGGCAAGCTGGCCCAGCGTGAGCGCAGGCCAGGGCAGCCATGAAAAACGGCACGCCTGGAAGTGCTGCAGCCACGCAATCGCCTGGTCGAGGCCTCGGGGCAGGGCCGAATTGCCGCCGCGCCACCGCCATGGGCGCGCAAAACCCGGAACGCCCGACTGAAGCAGGCATGCGGGCTCGCCCGCCTCCGCCTCCCGCCATGCCAATTGCCGGGCCAAGCCCAACCGGCTGCTCCACGGCTCGAGCGCGCTCAATGCGGCCGACTCGGAACGGAGGCGCGCGCAGGCATGCGCGCCGGAAGCGAATTTCGCAATCCACCGCGGCGCGGCCGCTTCCGGGCTGGATTTGGTTTCAAACGCGGCCACCAAGGCGCCGTCATCGAGCGGAACGCGCAACAGCGCCAACGGCTGCGGCGCGGCGCGAACGAATTCCAGGATCAGCTCATGCATGGTCGGCGAGCCGGCGCGGCGATTTCCGCTGCCGGTTGGGCGTGGGCAGAGGTCAGAAGGAAAATGAAATCCGATCCCAGCCAGCGCCATACGGCTTCCCGCGCAGCGGCCGCGCTTGCAACTCCGCGCCAGCCCGTGCGCGCGCGGCGATGATGCTGGAAGCGTATGGCGGACGCGTTCAGCGGAACCATGTGGGTGGGGTCGTTGTAGCCGGCGCGACTGATCCATGCGCCTGCGATGCGCAGTCCGACTTGGGAGAAAAGGTCGCGATAGCCGCGGAAGGTGTACGTGTAGGTGCGATAGCCAACGTTGAAATGGGCGCGGTAGTTGCGGCTGTGGGCGCAAACCCAGCGTGCCATCGGGCGCGGCAGAAGGCTGGTATAGGGAAGGCCGCTGTGGTCGAGCTCGCCCCGCAGCGCCGCCACGCCGCAGCGGTTCTCGATGCCCACGTAGATCATGCCGCCCGGCGCAAGCAATTCGTGGAGGCGATGCAGGAACAGCAGTTGCACCGCCTTGGGATCGCCATGACGATCCATGAGCGCGACCCATTCCAACACCCCGTTGGCCACGATGCAGTCGAATTGGCGCGGCGTCAGCGGGGTGCGATGCACATCGCCGCAGAGCACCTCCAGATTCCCCAGCCCGTCTTGCTGCTTCCTGAGGACGATGAAGCGTGCGCGGGCTTCGACGCCTTCAAGCGCGGTGACGCGATAGCGGGCGGCGAGCGGCGCGGCCAGGCTGCCCCAGCCGGCGCCCACGTCCAGCACGCGCGCCCCTGTGGGAAGCGGAAGCACATCCTGAAATGCCGCCCGCGATTCGCTCCCGATGTATTCATGCAGGTGGGCGCCGACAACCTGCTGCAAGGCCTCGCGCCAGCCCAGCCGCTCCGCTTCCCGGAGCACCTCCTGCATCGTGGACTCCGAAATCTCTCCCCAATACGGCATCGGCGGAGCGCCAAAGCCGAGGCCGCGATCGCGGGTGCCGAGCGCCAGGCCGCAAACGCAGGTGAACACCGGCGTCGCGGTCGAAACCAGGCGCCCGCAGCGGCATTGCAGTTGAACCGTGGCTTGATCGCCCGCGGCGCGAAGCCCCGGTTCCGCCGGGTCGGCATTCGCCGTTTGCAATTCGGAAGGTGCCAGCAGGTGCAGCGGGATGAGCGCATTGCTGCGATGCCAGCGGCGGCGGATACGCCTCTCCGCCCCGCGCGAGCTGGAAAGATGCAGCGTGCATCCGCCCACGCGCCAGGAGTAGAGCATCGCGCGAACTTCGTACCCCATGCTCCGGTGGGCCTGCTGCGAACGGAGGTTGTCGAAATCGTTCTGGCCGGCGAATTGAAGTATGGTCTGGCCCTGCTGCTGGTGACGCAGATGCAGATACAAGTGCGGCACCGCTCCCAGAACCTCCGGGTCCGAGTACAGGTCGTAGAGCCACGCCACCGAGACGGTGATCTGCCAGGCGCAACCGAAGGAGGACGGCAAGGCGCAAGGTCCGCGCCGCAGCCAAAGAAAGGCCACCAGGCGGCCGTCCAGGAACGCGCCCACGCAGCGGTGGTCTTTCTGGAATCGCAAAGCGTACGGCTCGCCTCGTGCTGGGCGCAGCCCTTCGATCACGCCCGCATCCTCAAGCCCGAGGTCGCGCACACTCAGGCCGCGCGGCAGCCGCGGTGGAATGCGGAGTCGCCATGGCGGGATGGCGATCACCTGGTGGACCCGGAAATCGAGCCATGCGGAGATTCCGGAGCGGTCCAGCGCGCGCCGCAGCAGGCAATAGCTGCATCGCGCCCGGCTGCGCTGCCACAGTTCGCGCCAGCGTCGCAGGCGGCCCGCTCCCGGGTCGGGCGCAAGCAGCAATTTGGAGCTGGCCAGGCTCATTGCGAGGTGCCGCCGGCTGCGACCGTGGCCTCGAGCGCCGCCAGGCGCTGGCGGTCGATCTTGCCGGTGGCGGTCAAAGGCAGCCATGCGACCACGGCAATGCGGGAGGGAACCATGTACGCCGGGAGCAAGCTGGCGAGATGCTGCCGCAACTCGGCCTCGGCGTGCGTGGAATTCAGCGTGCAGACATAGGCGTGCAGCGCACGCGTCTGGAGCGCGTCGGGGATGGGAACGACTGCGGCTTGCTGAACGCCGGGGCAAGTCTCGAGCGCCTGTTCCACCTCCCGCAGCGCCACCCGGTATCCGCGGCACTTCACTACGTGATCGCGCCGGCCTTCGTAGACCAGCTCCCCGCTGGCCGACCAGTGCGCCCAATCGCCGGTGTTGTACCAGCGTGCCAGAATGCCGTCCGCGGTCGCGCGCACCTCCGAGACTTGCTCGAAGCGAGCCCCGTCGCCCCAATACCCCGCAAGGATTCCGGGGCCGCGCACCCAGAGCAGCCCTGCGGCCCCCTCCGGCGTCGGGGCGCCGGACTCGTCGCGCAAGGCAAGCTCGAAGTCCGGGCAGGCATGGCCGATGGGCAGCGGATCGGGAACTGGTTCGCCGGGGAGCAGCGGGTAGTGCGTGCACACATTGGTTTCCGTGGGTCCGTACCAGTTGTGCAAGGGAACGTTGGGCAGCGCCGCGCGCCAAGCGCGCAACGAGGCCATGGGAAAAACCTCGCCCGCGAAGACGAGCGCCCGCAACCCGCTGGCGCATAGGCGGGCAGCGCAGGCCTGCATGGCCACCAGCGCCGAAGGCACCGAATACCAGACGGTGATGCGCTCCGCTTCGATCCAATCGGCCACGGCGCTCGGAAAGCGCACGGTGACCGGATCCAGGAGGCAGACCGTCGCGCCCCGGCTCAGGCTCGCCCAGAGATCGAAAATGGAGAGGTCGAAATGGAACGGCGCATGGCTGGCGACGCGATCGCCGGGCCCGAGGCCGATTTCCTCCGCCGCCCATTCGATGAAATTCAGGGCATGAGCGTGGGTCAGCATCACCCCCTTGGGGACGCCGGTGGATCCCGAGGTATAGAGAATGTAGGCAAGATCCGAACTGGTCCGGCGCGGCGGCGGAAGCGCTTCGGCTGTTCCCTGCACCCCGGTCGCTTCCTCGAGAACGGCGACCGGCGGCGGCTGCGGCCACCTGCGGGCCATTTCGATGCGGCTCGCATCGGCCCAGAGGAACTGGAGGCCGCAGTCGCTGGCGAGCCGTTCGATCCGCGCCGAAGGGGCGCCGGGATCGAGCGGAACGTAGACGCCGCCCGCGCGAAGCACGGCGAGCAGCGCCGCGACGGCCGAAAAGGATTTCGGCGCCCATACCCCGACCCGCGCGCCTTCAGCGCAGCCCCGCGCGCGCAACTCGAGCGCCCAATGGCGGCTGACCCGTTCCAATTCCTCGAACCTCCACTGCGCTCCTCCGCACCGAACTGCTTCTTGTTTGGGGTAGCGCGCGGCCATCCCCTCCACCATTTGCTGCAAGAGAAAGGCTCTCATCGTCCCGCCTCCCCGCTGCGCGCCGCCGGCCGGTGGGGAGTCGGGCGCAGCAGGCTCTCCGCGATCAGGTTGTGCTGCATTTCCGTGGTGCCGCTGTACAGGCTGCTCGCCATGGCATCGCGCCAGGTGCGCTCGAATTCAAGCTCGCGCATATAGCCCGCGGCGCCGTGGAGGTGGACGGCAAGCTCGGAAGCGCGGCGCAGGCTCTCACTGACGTAAAGCTTGGTCATGCTCGCATGCAGCGCAGCCGGCAGGCCCTCGTCCTTCATCCAGGCGAATTGATAGGCGAGCAGGCGCGAGACCTCGAGCCGCAGGCGCAGTTCCGCCAAACGCTCGCCCACCGCCTCGAACTCGATCACCGGACGGCCGAACTGCTTGCGCAGCTTGAGGAACTGCGTGGTCTCTTGCAGCAGGCGCTCCATGGTTCCAAGCGCGGGGGCGAGCAGGCAGCCGCGCTCCCACTCCAGCGTGTTCATTACCACCGCGCCGCCGCCGCCCACTTCGCCCAGCACGCTTTCGCGCGGAACCCATAGCCCCTCGAAGCGGATCTCCGACATGGGGCTCGACTCGAGTCCCATCTTGCGCAGCGGCGGCCCGACTTCCAGGCCGACCAGCTCGCGCCGCAGCAGCAAGGCGGTGAGCCCGAAGTAGCCGGCATTCGAATCGGTGGCGGCAATGACCAGGAACAGGTCGGCGACCGGGGCGTTGGTGACGAAGCATTTTGTCCCCTCGATGCGGAAGCCGCCGGCCTCCGCCACGGCCCGCGTGCGCAGGTGGAAGACATCGCTGCCGCTCTCCGGCTCGGTCAGAGCGAAGGCGCCGATGGATTTCCCCTGCGCCAGCGCGGGCAGCCAAAGGCGCTTCTGCTCCTCGCTGCCGAATTGGAGCAGCGGCACGGCGACGCTCCAGAGCTGGGCGCCCAGCGCCATCAGCAGCCCATTGTCGCGACACCCCGCGCCCAGGCCCTCGAGCACGTGCACCGCCGAGCGAACATCAAGGCCCAATCCGCCAAACGCGGCCGGAATGTTCAGCGCTTGCAGGCCAAATTGCGAGCATTTCCGCCATGCTTCCAAGAACTGGCTTTGGCTGGCGGGTTCGCTGCTGCCCGCTCCCAGCTCGCGCAGCGCGAAGAGCCGGGCCTGTTCACACGAATGGTGCTGCTCAGCGGTCCAAGCGAATTCCACACCGCTTTGGAGAACTGCTGGCGTGAGGAGGATGCATCCGAAAGCAGGAGCATTTCGCAATTGGCCGTCCGCAATGGGCTTTGGGGACTGCCCCCGCCCCGCTTCGGCCCACCCAGCGAATGGCCGCGGACGAAAGGACGGCAAGCGCCGGGCTGCGGCGCTGCAGGCATCCAGAGCGACAGGCGAAGTTTCAGAGTGGGATAGCGCAGCGATTCACGGTGAACAAAATGGCGCAGCAGCCTTCCGTTTCCTCCCCATCTCATTTTCCATCCCCGGCTCCATCCCTGTCTCCAGCCCCGGCTTCGGCCCCGGCTTCGGCCCCGGCGGCGCGCGTGCGCCGCTTCATTCTCGAGGAATTGGCCGCCGCGCCCAACCGCGCGCTGGATTTGGACACCCCTCTATTTGAGTCGCTGCTCGACTCCACCAGCGTGCTGGCGCTGGTGAGTTTTCTCGAACAGGAGTATCAAATTGAAATCCGGGACAGCGAGGTCGTGCCCGCCAACTTCAGCACCCTCCGCGGCTTGGCCGGATTCGTCACCCTCAAGCGGCAGCAGGCCGAGTCGCCCCTCGCGGCCACGGGCTAGCCCGCGCCTCGATCCCTTCGCAGACCCCTTCCCGGTGCGGCCTCAGTGGCGGAAGTGGCGCATGCCGGTGAAAACCATGGCCAGGCCCAGGCGATCGCAGGCCGCGATGCAGTCGGCGTCATGAATGGAGCCGCCGGGTTGGACGACTGCGGTCGCTCCGAGGCGGGCGGCCTCTTCGATGCCGTCTGGGAACGGGAAAAAGGCGTCGCTTGCAACCACGGAGTGGGCAAGCGAGAGCTGCGCCCGCAATCCCGCAATCCGGACCGAATCCACCCGGCTCATCTGGCCTGCGCCCACGCCCAGGGTTTGGCCGCCAAGGCCATCCGCGCGTCCGAAGACGATCGCGTTGCTCTTCACATGCTTGGCGACCGCCCAGGCAAAACGCAGGCCCCGTTCTTCCTCTGCAGAGGGTGCGCGCTGGGTGACGCACTTCCAGCCGCCGTCCGCTGGGAACAAGACCTCATCGTTGTCTTGCAGCAACCATCCGCCGGAGATGCTGCGCACGGCTGCGGCGCTCGGTGCCGCCGCGACTTCGAGCAAGCGCAGGTTCTTCTTGCCCGCCAGCCGGGCCAGCGCTTCGCGGCTGAAACCGGGCGCTGCGATGCATTCCAGGAATAATTGCGCCAGCGCCTCGGCGCAGGCGGCGTCCAGCTCGCGGTTGAGGCCGACCACCCCTCCGTAGGCGGATACCGGATCGCAAGCCAGCGCGCGCTGGTAGGCTTCAAGCAGCGCGGGCGCGGTGGCGCAGCCGGCCGGGTTGGTGTGCTTGATGATGGCCACCGCCGGTTCGGCGAACTCCAGCGCCAGTTGCCAGGCGGCGTCGAGGTCCACGAGATTGTTGAAGGAGAGTTCCTTGCCCTGCAGAAGGCGGCCATGCGCCACTCCGGCCGTGCCCGCATCGCCATATAACGCCGCCCGCTGGTGCGGGTTCTCGCCGTAACGCAGTCCCTGCAGCTTGACCGCATTCACAACCAGGCGGTCGGGAAGGGCGCCCGAACCCTGCGCCGCGCCGACCGGCTCGTTCCATGCGCCCGCCGGCAGCGACTCCAGCAGCGAGGCGATGGCGGCGTCGTAGCTGGCCGTGCGCCGAAAGGCCTTCTGCGCGAGCCGCCAGCGGGTGGCGGCGGAGACCGCGCCCTGGGCCTCGAGTTCGCCCGCGACCGCGTCGTAGTCGGCGGCGTCGGTGACGACCGCGACCGACTCATAGTTCTTGGCGCCGGAGCGCAGCATCGCCGGTCCGCCAATATCAATGTTTTCGATCAATTCTGCGCGCGGCACCGAATGGCCGGATTGTATTCTGGCCGCAACCTGCTCGAACGGATACAGGTTCACGACCAGGACCCGGATGGGGGCGATGGCCTGAGCCTGCATTTGCGCGCGTTGGCCAGGCTCGTCCCAGCGGCCAAGCAAGCCTCCGTGGACGAGCGGATGCAGCGTCTTGAGCCGGCCATCGAGCATTTCCGGAAATGCCGTGATCTCGGCCACGTCACGGACCTCGAGGCCGGACTTGCGCAAGCGCTCGGCCGTTCCGCCGGTTGAGACTAATTCAAAGCCGCATGCGGCCAGGCGGTGCGCGAATGCTTCCAGGCCGGTCTTGTCGCTGACCGACAGCAGCGCGCGCGGTTTGGGCTGGGCCGGAGAGGACGTGGAGGGCATCAATCAACTATAAGCGTGGTGGACGGGCTTCCAAGAATGATTGCAGCAGGATCGCGGCGGCCATTTTGTCCACCGCGCGCCTGCGCTGGAGGCGGGTGCTGGAAGCCGAACGCAGGATCCGCTCGGCTTCGACCGTCGTGAGCCGTTCGTCCCAGTATTCGACCGCCAAATGCGTGAAGCGTGCCAAGGCCGTGCCCCACTCGCGCACCAGCGCCGCCTGCCGCCCCTCATCGCCGCTCATGAGCCGCGGCAAGCCCAGCAGCCACATCGAGGCATGGTGCTCCAGCGCAAGCGCTTGCAGCGCGAC
>DATNED010000128.1:0-8053 GCA_035553115.1 Terriglobales bacterium
AAGGAGGGTCCATGGACGAGCTTCGCCACGCGCTCGACGAGATCGCCGCCATCCGCGGCCAGATGGCCCGCGCCGCCGAGTTCCGCGGCTACGGCCCCGCCGCCCTCGCCGCCACCGCCGGGCTCGCCCTCGTGGCCGCGTGGCTGCAGCCGCGCTTCGTCTTCGATCCGGTGCGCCAGCCCTCCGCCTATGCTTGGTGGTGGGCCGGCGCGGCCGCGCTCGCCGCCGGCCTCATCGCCGCCGAAGCCATTGCCCGCTCCCGCCGCCTGCATGCCGGCCTCGCCGACGAGATGATCCGCGCCGCGCTCGAGCAGTTCCTTCCCTCCGCCTTCGCCGGCCTTGCCGCCACGATTGTGATCGTGCGCTGGGCTCCCGCCCATGCCGGCTTGCTCCCCGGCTTCTGGCAAATCGTCTTCGGCCTGGGCGTGTTTTCCAGCTGCCGCATCCTGCCGCGCCCGCTGCAGTGGGTGGGGGGGTGGTACCTCGCCACCGGCCTCGTTTCGCTCGCCGCCGCCGACCGCGCCCTCGCCCCCTGGATGATGGGCGGCCCCTTCGCCGTCGGCCAAGCCCTGGCGGCGGTGCTCTTGTTTTCCGTATCCAAGCGTTCCGGAGATCCCGATGCCGAAGAAATCCCTTGATTCCGAAGCCCGCTATGAATATGCCGGCCTCGACCGCTTGCTCCACGAGCGCGCCCGCTTGAGCCTGCTCACCTCCCTCGCCGCCCATCCCTACGGTCTGGTCTTCAACGAGCTCAAGCGCCTCTGCCGCCTCACCGACGGCAACCTCAGCCGCCATCTCGCGCTGCTGCAGTCAGCCGGCCTGGTCGATATCCGCAAGGATTTCCACCGCCAGCGCCCCCGCACCTCCTGCCGCATCACCGCCGCCGGCCGCGCCCGCTTCGCTGCCTACCTCGCCGAACTCGAGCGCGTCGTCCGCGACTCCGCCGCCGCCGTCCACGCCGAACGCGCCTCCGTCCGCCGTCCCCTGCCCACCACTCCCTAACCCCGCAAAAAGCGCCGCAAAAAAATTTGGAGCCGCACTTTATGATGCAAAGTACTTTCCCGCATCCCGTCCACGTCGCCATCATCATGGATGGCAACGGCCGCTGGGCCGCCCGCCGCGGCTGGCCCCGCGCCCGCGGACACGCCGCCGGCGCCGAGACCGTGCGCCGCGTGGTCCGCGCCGCCTCCCGCCTCGGCCTCCGCGCGCTCACGCTCTATGCCTTTTCCAGCGACAACTGGCGCCGCTCGCCCGCCGAAGTCGCGGGCCTGCTGCACCTGCTCGCAGCCTACCTGCGCCGCGAGCGCGAACCGCTCGCCCAAGCCGGCGTGCGCTGCACCGTCCTCGGGCGTCGCGACCGCCTGCCCTCCGCGCTGCTCGCCGCCATCGCCGATATGGAGGCCGCCACCCGCGATGGCCTCGGCCTGCATCTGCGCCTGGCGGTCGACTACTCCGGACGCGAAGAAGTCGCGCGCGCCGCCGCCCACGCCGCTTCGCGCTGGACCTCGGGCCTGGCCCCCCGGCCGGAGCTGGTGCGGCGCCTCATCGAGGATGCGCTCGAAGCCGACTGCGGTCCGGTGGATCTGCTCATCCGCGCCGGCGGCGAAAAGCGCCTTTCGGATTTCTTGCTCTGGGAGGCGGCCTACGCCGAGCTCTGGTTCACGCGCGTGCCCTGGCCCGCCTTCGGCGCGCGCGAGTTGCGCCGCGCCCTCGCCGCCTTCACCGCGCGCGAGCGCAAGTTCGGCGCTGAGACCGGCGCGCCCGCTGCGGAAGCCGCGGCGGTGCGGGCATGAGCCGCCCGCTGCGCGTCAAGTTCATCCTGCCGGCGCTGACCGAGGCCACCAGCCCATTCTTCCGTCCGGTCAAGTACTCGCTCTTTCCGCCCCTTGGCCTCGCCACGCTCGCCGCCTATCTCGATGCCGGAGATTGCGCTGAGCTCGAAGACGAGCACGTGGCCCGCCTCCATCCCCCGCTCCATGCTGCCTTCGACTTGGTCGTCATCCAGGTCTACATCACCAACGCCTACCGCGCCTACGCCCTTGCCGACGCCTGGCGCCGCGCCGGCGCGTTTGTCGTCCTCGGCGGCCTGCATGTCACCGCGCTGCCCGAGGAAGCCTCGCCCCACGCCGACGCCATCTTCCTCGGCCCCGGCGAGCAGACGTTTCCGCAATTCCTCGCCGACTTCCGCGCCCGCCGCCCGCTGCCCCTCTACCGCTCCGCCGCCGGCCGCACCCTCGAGCGCGTCCCGCCCATCCGCCGCGATCTCATCCGCCGCAGCCACTACCTCGTGCCCAACTCGATCGTCGTGACCCGCGGCTGCCCCCAGCACTGCGACTTCTGCTACAAGGACGCCTTCTTCACCGGCGGCCGCGGCTTCTACACCCAGCAGGTGGACGACGCCCTCGCCGAGATCGAGCGCCTCCCCGGCCGCCACCTCTACTTCCTCGACGACCACCTCCTCGGCCACACCCGTTTTGCCAGCGCCCTGTTTGCCGGGATGCGCGGCATGGGCCGCCTCTTTCAGGGCGCGGCCACGCTGGATTCGATCCTGCGCGGCAATCTCATCGAAGAGGCCGCCGCCGCCGGCCTTCGGAGCCTTTTCGTCGGATTCGAGACGCTCGACCCCGCCAACCTCGCCGCCAGCAACAAGCGCCAGAACCTTGGCCGCGACTATCGCGCCGTGACCGAACGCCTGCACGCGCTCGGCATCATGATCAACGGCAGCTTCGTGTTCGGCATGGACGATGACGGCCCCGACGTCTTTGCCCGCACCGTCGGGTGGGCCATCGAGCACGGCCTTACCACCGCCACGTTTCACATTCAGACTCCTTATCCCGGCACCCGCCTCCACGCCCGCATGCTGCAGCAAGGCCGCATCACCACCGCGAACTGGGATCTCTACGACACTCGCCATGTCGTCTTCCGTCCTGCCCGCCTCAACCCCGCCCAGCTTGAGGCCGGATACTGGAGGGCCTACCGGGACTTCTACCGCTGGTCTTCGATCGCCCGCGCGTCCTGGACGCACGGCACCTTTAAGCACCAAGCCAAGCATTTCTTCTACGCCGCGGGCTGGAAGCGCTTCGAATGGCTGTGGGATGCCCTCATCCGCGCCCGCCAGCTCAACCGCATGACCCCAATGCTCGAAGCCGTCCTCACCCGCGTCACCGCCCGCACGCCGAAAAATGAAGCCCTGGCCGCCCCGCCCGCGTCTCATAGACAAAGCGCCAATTCGTCTGCGTTGGGCAATTACTGAAAGAGGACGCAGATGACATATCGCAAACTTCCCGTTCTGCTGGCTTTGGCTGTGGGCATGAGCTGCCTTGCGGCCGCCGCCCAGGATCATGGCCGCGGCCGCGGCAACGATCACCGCTTCAGCGATCACGACCGCGACGCCGTGCGCGTCTGGGTGAAGGATCACCACGACCATCCGCCCGCCGGATTCCGCCAACAGGATCGCCTCTCCCCGGTGCTCGAATCGCAGCTGCGCGTCGGCTTCGTGCTGGACCGCGGCTGGCGCGCCCGCATGCGCCCCGTGCCTCGCGCCTTGCTGGTCGAGCTCGAGCCCGCCCCCCGCGGCTGGCGCTACGAAGTGATTGATGATCACGTCTGCCTGGTGGATCACGACTACCGCGTCCAGGACGTGCTGCACTTGGAGATTGATTTCTAGCGTCCGCCGCGGCCGGGACTGAAGAACACCGTCGCCGGGCCCTGCCCGACTTCGCCCACGAGCGCCACCCGCGCCAGCACCAGCGGCTTCAGCAGCACGAAGCTTGCGGCTGCGGCGCGCGCCGCGGTGGCGCCGAAGTCGAGCCGGGCCGCCAGGCTGTAGACCTCGAGCACCGTGCCCTGCGCCGCGTCGAGCGATTCTGCAGTCTGGGCCTGCTGGGTGGCATTGGCGGCGTCGAAGTTCGTGTCCACCGCCAGCGCCGCGCTGTCCGCCGCCGACAGGCAGCGCGCCAGCACCCGCGCGGCTGCGTCGTTGGCGCCAAGCTGGCCGTAGAGCATGGCCAGCCGCGTCGCCGGCAATAGCTCGTACGCCAGCGTCGCGTCGTCGAGCAGATCGTCGGCCTGATTGGCCTCCCCGAGCGCCTGCGCCGCGTCTTTGCGCTGCAGCGACTCGGCCTGAGCCAGCAGCGCCAGGAACTGCTGCGCGCCGCTGCTCTCGCCAGCCTCGGAAGTTGGTGGGGCCGGCGTCATGTTGATGGTCATAGGCATCGAAACGGTGCCGCCGGCAGCATCCTGCGTGGTCACATTCACGCGCATTTGCCCGCCCCGGCCGCCGCCCACGCCCTGGGCTTGCAGCGCCGCTTGGATTGGATTCGTGATGGCCTGGGATTGCGCCTGGCTCATCGCCATTTGCGCGCTCTGCTGCTGCGCATTGGCCAACGCCTGCGCCCCTACGCCCGGCAGCTCGAGCACCAGCCTCTGGGCTTGGCCGGCGTCCACCTGCTGCAGCAGCGCCATCAGACGGTTGCCGTTGTTCCGCGCGGCGCTGGTCGCAGTCGTGCTCTGATCCTGCGCCACCCGCCGCAGCAGCGTGAGCAACGTGGGTTCGAGCGTGCCGTCGAGCGCGGGCTCGACCTGATGTCCAGCCTGCAGAAACATCGCCGCCGCGGCAATTTGCGTCGGGTCGGTCTCGTTCGCCGCCCACTGGTAGCCGTCTCGCACCAAACTCAGCCGCTCGAGGCCGTTGAACCCCGGCCGCCGCAGCACGTTTGCCACCCCGCGATACGGATACGTCCCGTCCGCCCGCTTGCACTCCTGCACCAACCCAAACACCCTGTCCAGCGCCGCCTGCTGCTCCTCCGCTTTGCTCTCGGGGCCGCCTTTGGCTGGATCGTTGGCTGGGTCGGGGGCTTGATCGGCGCTGATCACGCCGCCACGCGCTAGCCGCTGCCAGATTCCGGCCTGCGGGCGATCCGCCAGCAAAATCAATTCATCGTACAGCGCGCCTTTGGCCACGTCCGCCTGCCGCACCAGCGTCAACGCCTCGTCCTGTTCGCCCCGCCGTCCAAATGCCCCGGTGGCCTCGAGCTCGATGCTCTGTTTCAGCAACAGCCGTGCCTGGCCGGCGGAATCGTCGGCACTCTGCGGCAGCGGCACGGCCAGCGCCAGGCGAAAGGCGGAGGCGAAATCGGCTAGGCTCTGCTCGGGAAGCTGGCGGGCTTCATCGCGCGCTAGATCTGCCATCGCGCGCGGCGCCACCACCGGCGGCAGTTCTGCAATCGCTTCCCGCGCCTGCCGGAACAACTCCGCCGGCGCGCCCGGATCAGCCAGCGGCCCACCCCTTCCTCCCCGCCCAGGAACGCCGCGGCCCGCTCCCATCTGCCCCGCTCCGGCCCGCCCTTGCCCCGTCGCCCACACCCCCAGCGTCAGCAGCCCAACTCCGGCAATGCGGACGGCAGCGGTCATGTGGTAACTCTCAGCCGCGGTGGATGGTGATCCTCACAATATGGACGGGCGTCAGCGGCTTGTCGTTAGCATCCCTCGGCACTTGGCTGATCGCATTCGCCACGTTCTGCCCCGCCGTCACCTGTCCAAAAATGGTGTAGTTCCCGTTTAGGGACGGATACGGCGCGACCGTGATGAAAAACTGGGTCCCGTTCGTATTCGGACCGGCATTCGCCATCGCCAGCCGCCCCGGACGGTCGAAGCTCAGGTCTGGCGCGGCCTCGTTGTCGAACATGTAGCCGCCGTCGCCGCGCCCATTCCCCAGCGCGTCCCCGCCCTGGATCATGAAGTTCGGGATCACCCGATGAAATATCAAGCCGTTATAGAACGGCTTGCCCTTTTCGATGGTGCCGCTCACCGGATCCCGCCACTCCTGCGTGCCTTCCGCCAGGCCAATGAAGTTCCCCACCGCCAGCGGCGCTTGCTGCGGAAATAGTTGCACCGTGATGGTTCCCAAGTCCGTCTGAATGTCAGCGGTGTAGTTGCCCGCGGGCGCCGGCTGGGGCCCCGGTACCGCTGAGGGAGTATGACACGCCGTCGCCGCCAGCAGCAGCGCCGCCCCGGTCCCCAACGCGGACCAAAGTCCCAGTTTGCCCCATCGCTTGCCCATTTCGTGATTTTACCGCCTCCGCCGCGCACCGCCCGAGTTGGTCTCGCCGTCATACTGAGGATAACGAGCCGCCAAAGATAAGGAGCCGCGAACAGCGTCATGCGCAGCGAGCCAACGCGATTGGGACCCTTGGAGTGCCTGCTGACGCTTCCCGCGGGCCCCGAGACCGGCCCCCCGCTGCTCCTCGTCCACGGTCTCGGCGGCGGCATCTGGGGATGGGACTTCTTCCAGCGCTACTTCGCCAAACGCGGCTCCCGCAGCTACGCGGTCGAATTGCCCGGCCATGGCGACCTCCGCGACCCCGCCACTGCCGCCCGCATGGGCACCTTCAGTGTTGAGACCTACGCCCTATGGGTCGCCGCGGCGCTGCACGAGCTTAATCGCGAGGCCGGCCCCTGCGTCGTCGTCGGCCATAGCATGGGTGGCCTCGTTGCCCAGAAACTGGCCGAGTCCCACGTCCAGCTCGGCTACGTCTTCCTCGCCAGCGCGCCCCCTTGGCACATGTTCCGCCGCGCGTACTGGCCGATATGGAAGCACCTGCTCCGCCATCCCTGGCGCGAGGTGCTGCTGCCCCTCACCGGCAACACCTTGGTGCTCGATTCGCGCTTGCAGGACGCGCTCGTCAACAACCGCCTCCCGCCCGCGGTGCGCGCCGAGATTTACTGCCGTGACGTGCCCGACTCCGGCCGCGCCTCGATGCAAATGGTCGTCGGCCTCGTCAGCGTGGACACCAACCGCGTCACCTCACCCTGCCTCGTCGTCGCCGGCTCCGACGACCGCCTCATTCCCCCCTGCGAGCAGCGCCGCCTCGCCGACTTCTATCGCTGTCCGATCCAGCTCCACGACCGCGGCCACATGCTCATGCTCGAAGATGGCTGGCAGGAGGTCGCCGAAGGCATCCTTGCCTGGTCCGCTTCCCTCCAGCTGGCGGCAGGGCCCGAGTTGCCCCGCCCCGCTCCATCCGCCGCCGTCACCCGCGCCAGCTAGCGGCCCCCTGGGAGCGCAGGCTTCCAGCCTGCATCGGCACTGTCGCTGTCGGTCGAGCCCAGCGTCAGCGAGGTCAGCCCGAAGGCCGAGTAGGTGGCCGCGGTCGCGGGCGGCTGGCCCGATCTCGCGCGTACCGTCGTAGCGCCTCGACTTTCTAACGGAAGATGGCGAGCGCTTCTTTAGGTTTAACCATCGCTTCAATTGCCTCGTCACTCACCCCTTCGTGTTCCTCGTATAGGAGCTCGGCGCCATCTTCCAGGCGATCATAGATCGGCAAGAGGCCGCGCAACCCCCGAAATCGCACACGCACTTCGGCTCCTTCTGTGTTTATGAAATTCCGGTTGGCCGACTCGCCGAGAGCTAGCGCTCTATCGTACGCGGCCTCTGGCAAATCGGCCTTAATCAAAATTGTGTTGATATGGACAAGGTTCTTCTCTTGCCCGGCGACTTTGAATTCCTCAACTAGCTCGCCGATGAACCATTCGGTTCCGTCCGGAATGAACACCTCACCCATATGCGCCTCGTGCAGCATCATCGGGCGCTGCTTCTCCTGCATCCGAAGGCCTTCTGAGTCGCCTTAATCTTCTGCAATCTTGCAGAATCACGCGCTCTGCTTTGCAATATGGACAACGCCTCGCAAATGGTCTTGGCGACGCCCTGCACAATGAGTTGCTGAGCTTCAGATGTGATCCCGGTGTCCGTGACCTGCCCCCCGTTTCCGTACAGCTGAGAGTACTACGCCACGGTTGAGGAAACGCGGTCCTGCGTTTGCGGGGCGGTGGGAAAGTGGGAAACCCGCAGGGTTTTCCAGGGCGGCGAGCCGAAGCGTTTGAGAGACACTTGCGGGCGATGGTAGCACGCACCAAATACGCTCACTTGAACGAAACCGGGGGGCAGGTCGGCACCGCGCCCTTTTCGCGCCGACTTCGCCCACGGCGCGAACGGAGCGACCCCCGCGTCTAGTATCCCCGAGCGGGCTCAGCAGCGCATTCCAGCCCCGGGAGG